>JBBRTW010000088.1:0-19200 GCA_038244055.1 Tepidisphaerales bacterium
AGGGTCGGGAGCTGCGCCTGCGACTGGCGGCGCGGCCGCGGCGGGGAGTGGCTCGGCTGGGGCGGGGGGCGGGAGGACACTCGATCTCTGTCTGCGTTCGCGGATCGTCAAAGTGTTCAAGACGGGCGATACGGTTACGGGGGCGCAGGTTGAAGTTGTCGCGGATGGCGGCAAGCAGACGCGCGATATCCAATGCAAAATTCTGATCGATGCGACCGAGTGGGGGGATGTGATCCCGCTGAGCGGGGCGCGCTACCGGGTGGGGAATTGCCTGAGCGATTCGATTGATGTGAAACGGCGCGTGCAGGACAATACCTGGACGGCGGTTTTCAAGCAGTATCCCGGCGGCGTGCCCAAGGGGTTTCTAATGACCGATGCGCCGCCCGGATACGATGCGAAGATCCAGCAGCGCTTCGCCAATTCGCTGGTGGCGGGCGACAAGGTGGACACCAAGACCAAGCCTTGGAACTTTGCGACTTTCATCGGCTATCGCGGGATGCCCGATAGCTCGCGCAAGGATAAATCGCGGCTGATCACCCGCACGCATTTGAATTACAACAACGATTTTAACAGCACGGTGGCCGAGATCGAAGACCCGGCGCGGCGGATGGCGACGGATCGGCAGATGCGCCTGCGGACGCTTCAGTTGATCTACTATATTCAAAATACGCTGGGGATGAAGGACTGGGCGGTGGCGGATGATGAGGGGTTCGATACGGCGGTGAACCGCGGCAATATCGATGCATGGCTGGCCGATCAGCCGGAGCTCGCGCCGTATCGGGCGATGCTCTACCATTTCTCGATCATGCCGTATGTGCGCGAGAGCCGGCGGATCGTCGGGCTGCATACGCTCTGCGCCCGCGAGATCGAGCGCAAGCCGGGGTCGCCGACGTTTTTCCCGACGGTGGTTGCGCTGGGGGATTACGCGGTGGATCTGCACGGCTCGATGACGGGCCCATTTCTGGAAGGGGAGTTCGATCGCGAGGAGGATATTCCGCACAAGTTCGGCGAGCGCGGGCTGGGGCCATTCGCGATTCCATTCGAGTGTTTCATTCCCGAGAAGGTCGATGGCTTTCTGCCGGCCGAGAAAAATATTTCGCAATCGCGCATGGCCAGCGGGGCGACGCGACTGCAGCCGCACACGCTTTTGATGGGGCAGGCGGCCGGTGCGATCGCGGCATTGTCGATTCGAAATTCAATCCAGCCGCGGGCGCTCGATCCGGTGCTGGTGCAGCGGGCGCTGCTGGAGGCCAACGATACGCTGCTGATCGCGCCGCTGAAGGATGTGGCGCGGGATGCGGCCGAATGGAAGGCGGTTCAGCTCGTTTGCGCGCGGGGAATGCTGAGCGTTTCGGAAGGCAAGTTCGCGCCGCAGAAGCCGGTTACAGGCGGGGAGGTCATCAGGATTCTCAACCAACTGACCGGCAAGGAATCCGCCGCGCCGGCCGGGGATGCCAATGGCGAGGTCGCGCGCGATCAATTCGCGACGAATTTGAAAGCGGTCGGCGCGGCGGCAATGGTCCGACTCGATTTCAACTCCAATGCCGCTGACAAGGCCGCTTCGATCACGCGCTCGGAGGCGGCGCAGATGTTGGCGCGTTTTCTGGAACTGCGGGCTGTGGCGAAAATGACTGGCAAGGAACAAACTCTCACTTGGAACGCCATCCTCCCGGCCACGCCGCCGCCGGCCCACGATGTTTCATCCACCTTGCGCGCCGATTTGCTTCTGCTGATGGAAAACAAGCTCGTGGATGCGCCGGATTACTGGCTGGCCAATGCGGTTGAAGGCAAGAAGTGCGATGGGGCAAAAGTGGCGGAGTTGCTGGCGCGCGCCGGGCGGGTCTTTGATGGCAAATCCAGTCCCAAGGATGCGCCGGCGGTTTTGGCGGCCAATCACATCATCAACTCGGCCGAGTATTGGAGTAAGAACGGGGTTGCCGGGAAGGAATGTATCGGGACGAATGTCGCCGTGTTGATTCACAACCTCGCGCGGCGGATGGCCACCGACCCGCCCGCGCCCAAGGCTCACCCTTGAGTTAAATCGACCCTGCGTGCGCCTGCCATGGCACACTGCGAAGGCCGTTTTTCCGCCATCGGGCACGATTCCGTGGCAATTCCGGTCATTTCACGGATTTGCCGCGCAGTTGGCATCGAAATACGCTACAATCTCTGAATTGGCCTTTCTCTTTCACCCCCGGAGCCTATGGCGCGTACCCGTGATGATTTTCTTGAAGACTGCGAAAAGGGCGACCGCGATGCTTACAAAAAACTGTTTGGAGAGCTCGAAGACCTCGCCCGCAAGCTGGGCGACCCCGACCCGGCCGACGCGGCCAAGCTGGGCAAGCCCTTCGAAGGGGAAACCCTTCGTCTTCGCATCGATTTTGGCGATAAAAAGGGCGCTTCCCTGAGGTTGCAGCATCCCAAGCTGGATGCTCTGCGCCCGCCGCCTTCGGAGAAGCGCACCAAGGCCGCCAAAGCCAAGGCCAAGACGGCCGAGCTGGATGCGCTGGCGGCGCTGTTGAACTTCTTCCCGACCAAGGCCCCCGAGGCGGCGGCGGCGGCCGCGGGCGTGCTGGCTTCGCTGCGCCCGCTGCCCAAGGCGGGGGTGCGCAAGCCCGATATCGATGCCTACGCCATGAACCTCCGCAAGGGCCCGTTCGAGAGCGGCGGCGCGAGCAGCCTCAAGACCACTACGGCCGGCGTTCCGGGCGGCGTGGACCGCGCCTTCCGCTGGGACAACAACCGCAAGATGGTGGTCGATGCGATCGCGGCATTGGTCGGGCGAATCGATACTTATTGATGTGAAATCCGAAATACGAATTTCAAAATCCGAAAGAAATTAAAACCATTAATATCGAATGACCGAAACGAGCCGACCGCATTGCGGTTCTTGTTTCGGTCATTCTGATTTTCCACATTCGAGCTTGTTTCGTATTTCGAGAATCGGATTTAGGATTTGTCGCGCGTCTGGGCCTTTAGAGTGGCATTAACGGAGGATCGAAGTGTCGCGCAAAGCTCTCATTGTCTGGGGCGGCTGGGATGGACATCAGCCGCGGGCCGTTGCGAAGGTATTCGAGCGCGTGCTCAAGGAAGATGGCTTTGAGGTCGAGGTGTCGGACACGCTCGATGCGTTCAAGAACGGCGATCTGATGGCGCTGAGCCTGATTGTGCCGGTCTGGACGATGGGGAAGATTACGGATGACCAGGTGAAACCGGTGCTGGCGGCGGTGCAGAGTGGCGTGGGCATGGCCGGGTGTCATGGGGGGATGTGCGATGCGTTTCGGGAGAACACGGACTGGCAATTCATGACCGGTGGGCAGTGGGTGGCGCATCCGGGGAACGATGGGTTGCGGCATACGGTGCGGGTGACCGAGCTTGGGCGGGCGAATCCGATCATGGCGGGGATTGGGGATTTCGAGATCGCGACCGAGCAGTATTACATGCATGTGGACCCGGCCGTGAGAGTGCTGGCGACGACGCGGTTTCCGGTGGCGGATGGCCCGCATGTGCCGAATGGGCCGGTGGAGATGCCGGTGGTGTGGACGAAGGTGTTTGGGCGCGGCAGAGTTTTTTATGACGCGATCGGGCATAACGCGGCGGCGGTGGAGTCGGAGCCGAATCTGACGATCATGCGGCGCGGGTTTAATTGGGCGGCGCGGCAGGGGGGATGAACTGGGTGGCATGGGTAAGACTTTCAGCGCTTGCGCGTAAGGTCGAACGGTAAGAAGGACGCGGGCAATGGAGTACCATTGCCCATGCCACCCAGAAGCGGCGGGATTGTCATTGCCCATTTCTTCTGCGCTTGCGATAGTTAATAGCCATACAATGGTTCTGAAAGGATCCCTCGTGCTCCTCCCATTTCTGGTGTGCCCCGATGGGGAGCGGTCGGCGGTCACCCATGAAGCAAACCAATGGTGCGGCTCACGCGGTATCGCTGGGTATCGAGGCGGTTTGGCCGCGGGCGTTTGCGGCGGTTTCTGAAGCGGGAGGGGCGAGGGCGGGGGTTGGGTCGGAGGCGGCCGGGGCATTGAGGGCCGAGGGCGCGGGGATTGAACGTACAGACACCGCGGCCGAGTGGGCGGATGAATATCTCAAATATCCGCAGATCAGAAAGCTGATCGCCTTTTTCGAAGCCAAGGGGCTGGCGGCGATTAAGGAAGAAGACCGGCGGGAGCAGTGGTATGGGGATTGGCTGAAATATCAGTCGGCCGAGGGTTTGTATGCGTCGGTGCTCTCGCCGGCGCGGTTCTCGAGCCGTGGGGCGAAGCTCGATTTGCTTCAACTCGTGCGTTTCGTGGAAGTCTTCGCGTATTACAGCCCGGCGCATGCGTACAGCTTCCAAGTCTCTTTCCTGGGGCTGATCTCGATTCTGACGGGCAGCAATGACGCGCTGAAGCAGGAGGCGGTGGCAAGGCTGGAGGCGGGCGAGTTGCTGGCGTTTGGCGTATCCGAGAAGCAACACGGGGCTGATTTGTTCGGCAACGAATTTACGATCTGGGAAACCGAGCCGGGTCAGTACGCGGCCAGCGGATCGAAGTATTACGTCGGCAACGCCAACGCCGCCGCGATCATCTCGGTGCTGGCGCGCAAGGGGAATGTCTCGGCGGCCGGGCCGCGGCGTGCGCCGTTTGTTCTGTTCGCGCTGCGGCCGGGGAATTCGGTGGCGTTTAGGAATTTGAAGAAGATCCACACCTCCGGCGTGCGCGCGGGGTATGTCGGATCTTTTGAAGTGAAGGAGTATGCGTTTGGCGATGCCGACCTGATCGCCGAGGGACGCAACGCGTGGGATGCGGTGTTCGGCGCGGTGACGATGGGGAAGTTCCTGCTGGGGTTCGGATCGGTCGGCATCTGCGAGCATGCGCTGGCGGAGGCGGTGGCGCATCTCAGCGGCCGAATATTGTACGGAAAACCCGCGATTGAACTGCCGCATCTGCGCTCGATCTCGGCGCAGGCCTATGCGCGGCTGATGGGGATGAAGCTATTCGCGTACCGGGCGCTGGACTATTTGCACTCGGCCAGCGCGGCCGACCGGCGCTATGTGCTGTTTAATGCGGTGCAGAAGGCCAAGGTCGGCAATGAAGGGGTGAAGGTGATGGACCTGCTGAGCGAATGCGTGGGCGCTAAAGGGTTCGAGGCCGAGACACACTTCGAGATGGCGCGGCGCGATGCAGCGCTCATTCCGGCGGTGGAGGGAAGCACGCATGTGAATCTGGCGCTGGCGGCGTTGTTTGTGCCGAGGTATTTCGCGCCGGCGCGGCCTGAGGGAGTGGAGGCCGAATTGGAGGGGCAGGCGTCGACGGGGCTTGGAGTGACGATGGCGGGAGATGCGGGGAGTGCGAAGTTCGTGGAATCAGCGCATCCGCTACGGAAAAACGTGCGCCAATTATTGGCGGATCCGCCGTCGCTGGCGGCCGGAGAGGTCGAGCCGGCGGAAAACGACTATCTCATGCATGCCCGCACGGGATCGTTTCATTCCATCGAATTCGCGCCTTTCCTGAAGGCGTATGAGCCGCTGATGGCGGTGGCCAATGTTCGATTGCTTTCGCGGCAGGCCGAGACGTTCAGCGAGTTTATCAACCACGAGCGCGGGAAAACACTCCTATTGCCCGATACGGAAACCGCATTGGCGCTGGGGGCGTTTCTGGCGACCTTCGCCTATGCGCAGCTCATCGCGGAGAACTGCATCCGCTGCGCGATTCCGCAGGCCATGGTGTCGGCGATCTTTCATGGGCTGGTCGGAGATGTGAGCAGCCAGGCGATGATGCTTGCGTCCACGCCGCATCTGGATGGGGAGGGGAAGGTGGCGATTGGGAAGTTGATTGTGGTGCCGGAGACGACGGCGGCGGAATGGGATTTTGTGGCGGGGCGGGTGCGAGTGAAGCAGGCCGAAAGCAATCGCAGCAGTGGGGGATAGCTGATTGCGCAAAACTCAATTCGGTCTGGGCTTCCAACGGTCGAGGTCGGCCCTGGAGTGCGGACATGGGAACGCGCCGCTTACCACATCTTCGCAAATACTGACGACGGCCCGGGTAACCTGGTCCGATGGATCGTGTTCGAGGGCGGCCTTGGCGGTCTGCAACGCCAATTCGGCCTTCTGACAACAGAGGTAGGCCAGAGCCAGATTGGCGGTGAGTCCGGGATCATTGGGGTCGTTTCTTGCGGCTCGGGAAGCAATCTCCAACGCCAGTTCCGCATGGCCTGCATCCATCGCTGACAGACTTGCTTCGCGCGCCACGTCTGGTTGATCAGGTTTGAGCCGGTGGGACCGTTCGAATGCCGCCAAGGCGGACGGCGTATCTCCCAATCTGCGGAAAGCCATTCCCATGATCCAGAGCGCCGCCCAGTTGTCCGGCCGAATGTCTACCACACGCTCCAGCAGCGATATAGCCTTGCGAACGTGCCGGCGGGAGAAGAAACCGAGCCGGGAAAGTTGGACGCCGTGAAGCGGCATCTGGTCCTTCATCAGCGACGTGGCATTCGCATACAAACGGTTATGCTCATCGGATCGCCGGTGGTCGATCAGTCGAGGTTCGTGAGGATCCTGCGTGGCCATCAATCGCTTCTCGTTCCTCATCAGAGTTTTGCGCCGATCGCATCAGCGCCATTTTGCTGACTCTCCAAACTCGATCGGCTATCAAACATCCAACTCATCCGCCTCTTCCGCCCGGTCCATGATGAAATGGAACCGCGCTGAGGCATCTTTTCCCATGAGTTCATTGATCACCCGATCCGTCGCCAGGGCATCGGAGATTTCCACGCGCAGGAGGCGGCGGGTTTTGGGGTTGAGGGTGGTTTCCCAGAGCACCTTGGGCATCATCTCGCCCAGACCTTTGAAGCGGGTGATCTCGGGTTTGGCGTTGCCTTTGGAATGCTGCTTGAGGATGCGCAGCTTGTCGGCATCATCGGCGGCCCAGTGGGTTTCCTTGCCGATGTCGACGCGGTAGAGCGGGGGCAGGGCGATGAAGACTCTTCCCGCATCGATTAACTGCCGCATGTGACGGTAGATGAAGGTGAGCAGGAGCGTGGTGATGTGGTGGCCGTCGCTATCGGCATCGGCCAGCAGGACCAGCCGCTGATAGCGCAGTTTGCTGGCGTCGCAATCGGTGCCCGCGCCGCAGCCCAGGGCCGTGACCAGGTCGGCGATCTCGCGGTTCTCCAATACCTTGGCGAGCGAGGTGCCTTCGGTGTTCAGCACCTTGCCGCGCAGGGGGAGGATGGCCTGGAGATTGCGGTCCCGGCCCTGCTTGGCGCTGCCGCCGGCGCTGTCGCCTTCGACGATGAAGATTTCGCTCTCGTCGCGATTGTTGCTGGAGCAGTCGGCCAACTTGCCGGGCAGATTCAGTCGGCCGCCGGTGGCGGTTTTTCGGCTGATGCTGGCGCTGGCGGCGCGGCTGGCCTCGCGGGCGCGGGCGGCGATGATGATCCGGTTGATGATCGTCTCGGCCACGGTGCGGTTGTTGTTGAGCCACTGCTCCAGGGCCGGGCGGACCGCGCCATCGACCATCGACTGCACCTCGGCGTTGTTCAGGCGATCCTTGGTCTGCCCCTGGAACTGCGGGTCCTCGATGAAGATGCTGAGCACGCCGAAGACGCCCTCGCGAATATCCTCGGCCGCCAGGGTGACGCCGCGCGGGGTGAGGTTATGCGTTTCGATGTAGTTGCGAATCGCCTTGAGAATGCCGGCGCGCAGGCCGTTTTCATGCGTGCCGCCATCGGTGGTGGGGATGCCGTTGGCGTAGCTTTTGACCAGTTCCTCGGTGCTCTCGGTCCAGGCGAAGCACATTTCCATGCGGATGCCGTTGATCTTTTCCATCACGAACGGCTGCTCGTGGACGGGCTTGGAATTCTTCTCGGCCAGCAGTTTGCGCAGGAAAGCGAGGATGCCATCTTCATGCTTGAAGACTTCCTTCTTCCCGCCGACTTCATCGTTCCAGATGACCTTGAGCCCCTTGTGGATGTAACTGGCGACTTCCAGGCGGGCGCGGATGGTGTCGGCGTTGAACTCGGTGCGCGGGAAGATCTGCGGGTCGGGGTGGAAGAAAATCTGCGTGCCGGTGCCGCGGGCCAGGCCGAGCTTTTTGAGCTTGCCGGTGGCTTTGCCCTGGCGGAACTCCATCTCCCATTCCGCGCCGTCGCGCTTGATGGTGGCGACCAGTTTCTTCGACAGGGCGTTGACGACCGATGCGCCCACACCGTGCAGCCCGCCGCTGGTCTTGTAATTCCCGGCCTGGCCGTTATCGAACTTCCCGCCGGCGTGGAGCGTGCAGAGGATGATCTCGACGGCCGGCTTCTTGTGGGTGGGGTGATTATCCACCGGAATTCCCCGGCCATTATCGCGCACGGTCACGCTGGAGCCATCCTTGTGGAGCGTGACTTCGATCTCATCGGCGTGGCCGTTCATGGCCTCATCGACGGAGTTGTCGAAGATTTCCCAGACCAGATGATGCAGGCCGGCGGTCCCCGTGCTGCCGATGTACATACCCGGGCGCTTGCGGACGGGGTCGAGGCCTTCGAGGACGGTGATGGAGGAGGCGTTGTAGGGGGCGGTCATTGGGCTATCGTCCAGATGTTAAGTTGCATCGAATTCTGCGGTGCACAGCCGGTTAGTGATCCAGAGGTATAATGAAGCAAGCTGGTTGGGAGCATTTATGACTTTCCTCATCGCGATTCACAAAGACCCTGACAGTAGCTACGGAGTTTCAGTCCCGGATCTACCCGGCTGCATAACGGCTGGCGATACCTTCGATGAAGCCTTGATGATGGCCAAAGAGGCGATCGAACTTCACTTGGAAGGAATGCTTGATGATGCCTTGGAGCTTCCTGAGCCCACCAAGGACATCGATCCGCTTCGCAGCGATCCCGACTACGCGGATGCGATCTGGGGTGTCGTGAAAGTTGAATTGGACTGGAAACGTTTCCCATCGGCCGCGGCATAGTTCAAACCAATTATGTACTTCGCAGTTGCCATTCATAAAGACCCCGATTCGGACTACGGCGTCACGGTGCCCGATCTGCCGGGTCGTTTCTCGGCCGGGTCGACTGTTGACGAGGCGATGTTGATGGCGCGTGCGGCGATGGAGCTTTATATCGATACTCTGGTCGAGGATGGCCGTGAGGTTCCCGCGCCGTCCGATATCGAAATTCTTCGCGGGAACCCGGATTTCGCCGATGCGATCTGGGCATTCATCAGCGTCGATTACACTCGAAAATCCGCAGCCTGATCTCGGCATCATTGCCTCCCCTCCAGCGGCATCGGCACCGCCGGCTTCTCATAGATCACTTCCACAATCTGCCCGCGGCTGACAAACTCATGGCCCTTGCCGCCTCGGCCTGTGACTTTGTAGCGGGCGGTGTTGAGGCGCTGCTCGCCGCCCATGCTGGTCTTGACGGTCAGGGTCTCGCGCTCGCCGGTTGCGGTGATCGCGGCCAGGAGTTTGTCTTCCTTTTCCAGCTTGATAAGCAGTACGCCTTTGCCCGCGCCGGAGAGGAAGTTGATCTCGTCGCTCTTGCAGACCATCACGCGACGTTTTTCGCTGGCGGCGATGATGATCTCTTTTCCGGAGATGACGGTGGCGAAGACCACTTCCGCGCCGCCGGCGGGGCGGGCGTAGCGGCGGCCGGATTTTGTGGAGACTTCGCGGAAGGTGTCGAGACCGAAGCGCAGGGCGTAGCCATCGCTGGTGATGGCCAGCCCATGCATCGCGGGGGCGGCATCGGGCTTCTTCTCATCCACCGCCGTCGACTTGAGCGACAGCAGGCGATCATCGAGCGAAACGGCCGAGACGATTTTCTCGCCGTCTTTGAGCTTGAACAGTTTCTGGATCGGCTCGCCGTAGCCGGTGGTGGCGGGGATGTCGATGATCCGCGCGGAGTAGGCGGTGCCGGTGCTGCTGAAGAAGACGATGGTGGCGCGGGTGCTGCCGGCCACCAGGGAGAGAATGCGATCTCCCTCGCGCAGGCGGGTGGTCTCGGCGTTGATTTCCTTCTGCCGCTTGACCCAACCATCGGCCGTCACCAGCACGTGATTGTCCTCGGCGACGATGAAATCCTCGGCCGAGTATTCGGTCTCTTCAACGGCCTCGATGCGCGTGCGGCGTTTGTGCTTGGGCTCCTTGCCGTAGGTGTTGGCGAGTTCTTCGATCTCGCTACGGACGATGCCCCAGCGGCCGGTGGCTTCATCTTCATCGAGCAGGCGGCGAATCTCTTTCATGCGCTTGTTGCGCTCGGCCAGCTCTTCTTTGATCAGGTTGATTTCCAGCCGCGCCAGCCGGTAGAGCTTGAGTTCAAGAATGTCATCGACCTGCTCGGGGTCCAGGCCATCATCGCGGGGCTTGCGCGGGCCATGGGGTTCGATGCCGTATTTCTTGAGAATGCGCGCGGCCGCATCGGCTTTGCCTTCGCTGCCGCGGATAATCTTGATCAGGTCATCGAGGATGTCGAAGGCGAAGGCAAACCCTTCGAGCGTATGCACGCGCTTGCGGAGTTGCTCGAGCTCGTGCGTGAGCCGTTTGGTGACCACCTCCAGGCGGAAGTGCAGGAAATGCCAGAGGATTTGCTTGAGCCCCAGCCGCTCGGGCCGGCCGACTTCGGGATTGTCGGTGGGGATCAGGCAGGTGAGGTTGACATTGAAATTGGTCTGGAGAAGCGTGTGCTTGAAGAGGAAAGCCATGACTTTTTCAGTCTCGGCATCCTTCTTCAATTGCAACTCGATGCGCACATCATCCGTGCTGATGTCCTTTACATCCAGCAGCAGCGGCATCTTCCGGCTGTTCACGACATCGGCGATCGCAATGACCAACTCGGCTTTGTTCACGCCGTAGGGAATGCTCGTGATATTAACGATCTGGGCGCTGCGCGTGGCAGCGGCTTTTTCCCAGGTCGCGCGCATTTTGATCGCGCCCTGGCCGGTCTTATAGATTTCGAGCAACTCCGATTTGATGTTGAGCACCTGCCCGCCCGTCGGGAAATCAGGGCCACGAATGGCATCGTTGCCGATGAGGCGGTACTCGGCGATCTCAGGGTCGTCGAGGAGTTTGAGCAGCGCGTTGCAGATTTCGCCCAGGTTATGCGGCGGGATATTCGTCGCCATGCCGACGGCGATGCCGGTGGAGCCGTTGACGAGCAGGTTGGGCACCTTGCTGGGCAGGACGACCGGCTCTTCGCGCTGGCCATCGTAGTTGGGGCGGAAGTGGACGGTGCCCTGGCCGATTTCACTGATCGTTTCGGCGGCGATGGGGGTGAGGCGGCATTCGGTGTACCGCATCGCGGCGGCCGGGTCGCCATCCATCGAGCCGAAATTGCCGCTGCCATCGACCAGCGGCGCTCGCATGACGAAAGGCTGGGCCATGCGCACGAGGGCTTCGTAGATCGAGCCATCGCCATGCGGGTGATAGCGGCCCATGACATCGCCGACGACTGTGGCGCACTTGCGGTGTTTTTCGGTTGAGCGCAGGCCGTTCTGCCACATCGTGTAGATGATCCGGCGATGGACGGGCTTCATCCCATCGCGCACATCGGGGAGGGCGCGGCTGGTGATGACGGAGAGGGCGTAGTTGAGATAGCGCGTCTGGGCGATCTCGTGAAGGTTGGCGCGATCCTCACCGCCGGGGGGTAATGAGATGCCCGATCGTCCGCCTCCACCTCCGGATGAGCCACCGGCCAAGCCACCGCCGGCCGCAGTGGCCGCACCGCCCGCACCGCCCGCGCCAGCCCCTTCGGCCCCCCCGGTCGATTCGATGCGGCTTTCTTTTTCCTCACTGGCGGAACTCTTCACGGCCATCCGTTGCCTCCTGAGCAGCCCGCCTCACCGGGCTCATGATCTGGTTCGTTTCCTGCCATCCCTGACGTCCTCCGGAGTGTCTCGGCCGCTTGTTTGGGGGGTCCGGTAACACTCGATTCAGATGATATCGGCAGAGTTGCGGCCAATACTTTTCCGTACTTTTGTTAGGATATTGTACGGAATCTCGTTTGGTTTTGCAAGCACTAGATATTGTAGGACAGGGGCGAGGATAGCGGAGCGAAAGAATGGACGCAAGTCGGCTTTAAGTCATTTGTTAATATGATCTTGCAAATCGAAATGGCGAAGGAATTGTTGGGGTCTTCATTCCATCGTACGCGGTCTCAATCCATGGAGACGATTACGCCATATCCGGGATTCCGAAGGATACCATTTCAAAGGCGGAGATTCAGGCAATGAAGCGCGGCGTGCGTGGTATCAAGGATTGGCGATATGCGAATGGAACTGACATTGGTGTTTCTGCCGGGAGCGATGATGCGATTCTTGATGGTGGCAATTTGTGTCCTGGTGTGGGCGATCCAAAGTCAGGCGACGGACGAGAGTGCTGGCAAGATGAAATGGCCCGAAGGCCCCGGCCTTTCCTCCAAATACCCGGCCGACAAGGGGATCGGCAAAGACCCCGCCGTGTTCTTCGCCGATGATTTTGAATCGGGCGATCTCAAGAAATGGGATGATAAGGGCGGGACGATCGCGGTGGTGGCCGTGGGGGCGCATGGGGGGAGCAAGTGCGTCGCGACGCCGATGGAGAAGGGGAAGAACAACGGCGGCGAGGCCAAGAAGTGGTTCATGCCCGGGGCGGATCGGGTTTTCGCGCGGGTATATGTGAAGTTCAGTGAGGATTACCAGTATTGCCATCATTTCCTGTGGATGAGCGGCAATCCGCCGAAGGACAAATGGCGGAGTTTCGGCAAGGCGGGGCTCAAGCCCGATGGGACGTATTTCTCAACCGGGATGGAGCCGTGGTTCGCCTGGGGGAAGAATCCTTCGCCGGGGGAACTGAATTTTTATGCGTACTTCATGGACATGGGGGTCGACAAGAAGATGAACAAATACTGGGGCAACAGTTTCTTCCCGCCCGGGCCGGGCCGGGGGAAGGCGGGGGATGAAAAGACGCGCGTGCTGCCGAAACTGGGGGCGTGGCAGTGTTGGGAATTCATGCTGGAGGCCAACGCGCCGGGGAAGGCGGATGGGAAGCAGGCGATGTGGCTGGATGGGAAATTAGTCGGCGCGTTCGAGGGGATCCGCTGGCGCGATGATGCGGCCATCAAGGTCAACTGCTTCTGGCTGGAGCATTATGGGTACGATTCGGGCGATCCCACGAAGGGGGTGACCAAGGAGAAGCAGACGGTTTGGTTTGATGATGTGGTGATTGCGAAAGAGTACATCGGGCCTGTCGCCGACGACAAACGGTAAAAGCCAAGTGTAAAAACGGAATAGCCACAGATGAACACAGATAGGCACAGATGTTTCAATTCATCCGTGGCTATCTGTGCGCATCTGTGGCTAAAAAGTCTTCTCCGTCCGACCTCTGTGCCTCAGTGTCTCTGTGGCGAATGGATCGGTCGCGAAGCCTACAGCATCCCTTTCACCATCTCGCGCTCTTCGACCAGTTCCTTATTCGTTGCCGCGATCTTCTGTATCGCAAAATCGTCGATTGCCAGGCCCTTGATGACTTCGTAGCTTCCCGGCGTCGTGGTCTTGACCGGCATGCCGGCCCAGACGTTGGGGTCGAAGCCGTAGTCGCCATTGCTCTTGACGGCGACGCTGTGGACCTTGCCCGGTGTCATCAGGTCGCGGACGTGATCGACCAGGGCGTTGGCGGCGCTGGCGGCCGAGGAGGCACCGCGGGCGGCGATGATCGCGCCGCCGCGCTTGCCGACGGTTTCCTGGAATTCGCCGCGGAGCCATTCGTGGTGGCCGATGACACTGGGGACGGGTTTGCCGTTGATCTTGGCGAGATGGAAGGCGCTGAACATCGAGGGGGAATGGTTGCCGAAGATGTAGACATCGCTGACAGCGGTCAGGGGGACGCCGGCCTTTTTCGCGAGTTGGGTGGCGGCGCGGTTCTGGTCCAAGCGGACCATGGCGGTGATACGATCCGGCGTCAGGCGCTTGAACTGGCTGGCGGCGATCATGGCGTTGGTGTTGGCGGGGTTGCCGACGACGGCCACGCGGCAATCATTGGCCGAAACGCGGTCGATGACCTGGCCCTGCTCGATAAAAATCTTGCCGTTGTCCTTGAGCAGGTCGGCGCGCTCCATTCCCGGCCCGCGCGGCTTGGCTCCGACCAGGCAGCACCAGTTGGCATCCTTGAACCCGATGGCCGGGTCGCTGGTCTGCACCATGTCCACCAGCAGGGGGAAGGCGCAATCATCGAGTTCCATGCACACGCCCTTGAGCGCGTTCATGGCCTTCTCGACGGGCACTTCGAGCAATTGGAGGATGACAGGTTGATCCGGGCCGAACATCTGACCCGAGGCGATGCGGAACAGGAGTGCATAACCGATTTGACCGGCCGGGCCGGTGATGGCGACGCGGATGGGGGATTTCATGGTGGTTGACCTTTCGTTTGTGTTACCGGATGCCGATTATGGGGAAAGCTGCGAATGATTCAATCCATGCCGGCGGCCTGGCGCGAAGAAGTGACTCCGCCATGGGTGAATTCAGGCTAAGCGCTGAGAAGAGACCGCCGGCACGGAGAATTCGCATCCCGAGGACAACTCGCGGCGAATGGGCCCACCCCATCGAAATATCTCGCCATCCGATCGCTCACTCAAATATCAAAGTACATGCAAAACTCGTACGGATGCGGCCGCGTCCGAATCGCATCGACCTCGTTCTCCCGCTTGTATTTGATCCAGTAGTGGATGACATCCGCCGTGAACACATCGCCCTTGAGCAGGAACTCGTGGTCGTTCTCCAGCTCATTGCAGGCCTCATCCAGCGCGCTGGGGGCGCTGCGGATTTTGGCGTATTCATCCAGGCTCAGTTTGTAGATGTCCTTATCCAGCGGATCGCCTGGATCGATCTTGTTCTGGATTCCATCGATCGCGGCCATGGTGATCGCGCTGAAGGCCAGGTAGGGGTTGCAGCTTGAATCCGGGCAGCGGAATTCGACGCGTTTGGTCTTGGGGTTCTCCGAGTACATCGGGATGCGAATGGCGGCCGAGCGATTGCGGCTGGAGTAGACCAGGTTCACCGGCGCTTCGTATCCGGGGACCAGTCGCTTGTAGGAGTTGGTGGTCGGGTTGGTGAAGGCGCAGAGCGCGCGGGCATGTTTGAGGATGCCGCCGATGGCGTGCAAGCCCATCTCGGAGAGCCCGGCGTATTTGTTGCCCGCGAACAGCGGCTTGTCGCCGTTCCACAGCGAGAAGTGGACGTGCATCCCGCTGCCGTTGTCCTGATAGAGCGGCTGGGGCATGAAGGTGACGACTTTGCCGTGCCGCGCGGCCACGTTCTTGCAGACATACTTGTACATCATCACGCTGTCGGCCATCGTCACCAGGTCCTGGTAGCGCATGTCGATCTCGCACTGCCCGCCAGTGGCCACCTCATGATGGTGGGCCTCGACGGGGATGCCCAAATCGATCAGCGTGGCCACCATCTCCGAGCGGATGTTCTGCATCGTGTCCATCGGCGGGGTCGGAAAATATCCTTCCTTCAGTCGGATTTTGCAGCCGAGGTTGGAGGGGTCTTCATCGCCGCGGCCCCAGATGCCTTCGCGGCTGCCGACGTAATGCTTGCTGAAATTAATCCCCTGGTCGTAGAAGGCGTGGTCGAAGATGAAGAACTCGAGCTCCGGGCCGAAGAAGGCCATGTCGGCGATCCCGGATTTCTTCAAGTAGGCCTCGGTCTTGCGGGCGATGGAGCGCGGGTCCCGCGAGTATTCCTTTTTGGTGATCGGATCGCGCACGTCGCAGATCATCGAGAGCGTCGTGTGCTGGAGGAACGGGTCAACCTTGGCAGTACGGGCGACCGGGAGCAGGAGCATGTCCGATTCGTTGATCGCCTGCCAGCCGCGAATGGATGAGCCGTCGAAGCCGAATCCATGATCGAAAGCATCCTGCGAAAGCTCGCTGATCGGCACGGTGGTGTGCTGCCACAGACCGGGAAAATCCATGAAGCGCAGATCGATGAACTGCACGTTTTTTTCCTGAATCAGCTTGAAGACATCCTGGGGGGTCATGAGTTGAACCTCGAAAAATGCGGGATTAGCGGTTGCGTTCAACGATTGTACCCGGAAAGGGTGTTGAATCCGAGAAGCCGCCAGCACCTGCAATCAGAGGCGGTTCCGCCCGCCCGAGCGAGTGGCCGCCATCGGGTTGCCGACGCCGCAAATCATTCTGATTCCATTGGTTATGAATCGTCCCCATGCAAGGTGGTGGCAAACTGAATCGGGCGGCGGATTTCTCTTGCAATTTCCCTTGCCCCGCCGGGTCCATCGCGCAATCGATTCACACACATCTGCAATTTCAACATGATTGAAACGGTGGTGTAAATAGGGGCGAGTTCGAGGCAACGACCAAGTCAAGTCCAGGAGATCTATCTTGAAATTGGCCAGGCGATTTTGGGCGGTCCTTCTTATTGTGTGCGCGGCCACAACGGCCTCAGCCGCACCCGGCACGACTTCAGCCACCTCCAAGTCCTACCCCGACCCCGCGCGCTTCGAAAAGAGCATCCGCGCCTTTGAAGCCAAAGACAACCAGGGCACCCCCGCCCCCGGCGGCATCGTCTGCGTCGGCAGTTCCTCCATGGCCTTCTGGAATGCCACCGTTCAACAGGATCTCGCCCCGCTCCCGGTCATCCCCCGCGGGTTTGGCGGCAGCACGATGAACGATGCCCTGTTCTTCGCCGATCGCGTGGTCACTCGCTATCGCCCCAAGGCCGTCGTCCTTTATGAAGGCGATAATGACGTTGCGGCCGGTATCGCCCCTGAAAAAATTCGCGAGACCTTCGAAGCCTTCACTTCCACCGTCCACAAAGCCCTGCCTGATGCTCACATCTATGTGATCTCGATCAAGCTCAGCCCGGTTCGCGCGACGCTTTGGCCTAAGATTCTCGAGACCAATCGCCTCATCCAGGCCGCCTGCGGCAAGGACAAGCGGCTGGTCTATGTCAGCATTGTCGAAGCCATGATGGGCTCGGATGGCAAGGTTCGCGAGGACCTCTTCCGCACCGACAAGCTCCACATGAACCCCAAGGGTTACTCCATCTGGCGCGACAAGCTCCGACCCATTCTCATGGGCGCGGAATCGGTCGCCAAGCAGGGATAATCTCCCAGCCGCCGCCCCGTCGGCAATCTTCAAATCAGCGGCGCGAACAGATGCGCCAGCCCGCCGAGGATTTTGTCCAGAAGGGTGCGGTCGTTCCACTGCCCGTAGGTGATGGGCTGGCTCTTCTCGATGTCTTGTTCGAAAGTCCGGATCTGCGTGGCCGCGAAGGTGGGATCGTAGACGTTGAGGTTGGCCTCATCGTTGAGATGCAGCGAGCGATCGTCGAGATTGCAGGACCCAACCGATACCCAGAGCGCATCGACGATCAGCAGCTTGGTGTGGTACATCGTGGGCTGATATTCGAGAATCTCCACCCCCGCTTTAAGAAGCTGCCCCCATTCATCGCGCGAGGCATTTCCCACAATTTGGGAATCGGTATGCCGGCCGGGAACGATGATCTGGATGCGCACCCCGCGCCGGCGGGCTTCGAGCATCGCGGCGATGGTCTGCTCATCGGGAACGAAATAGGCGTTGCCGATTTGAATCGATTTTCGGGCGCTGTAGATGGAGATCAGGAACATCAGCTCCATGCTGTCGTTGCCGCCCTGAGCGCCGGATTTGAACACCTGTGCGAACATATGGCCGGCCGCCGCCAGGTCGGGGAAGGTCTCTTCGCCGGTGGGCACATGCCCGGTGGTTTTCATCCAGTTGTCCATGAAGACCGCCTGGAGTTGGGCGACGACCGGACCCTCGATGCGATAGTGCATATCCCGCCAGTGCCGCGGGTCCTGGGCATTGCCCTCCCACACATCCGCGATGCCGACGCCCCCGGTGAAGCCGATCTTCCCATCCACGATCAGCAGCTTGCGATGGGTGCGATTGTTGAGCCGTGCCGCCGAGCCGATGTCGTACCATTGCAGGGGATGATAATGCACCAGCTCCACGCCGCTTTCCCTCATCTGGTCGATGTACTGGCGGGAAATTCTGCCGGAGCCGAGCCAGTCGATGATGACATTGACCTTCACGCCCGCCTTGGCGCGCTCGCAGAGCGCCTCGACGAACTTCTGGCCGATGTCGCCGGACCAGTAGATGTAGGTTTCGAAGTTAACGGTCTTCCGCGCGGAGGCGATGGCCGAGAGCATGGCCGGGAAAATCTCCGCGCCATTGTTCAAAGGCTCAACCCGGTTGCCGCCGATCAGGGGCGGGCCGAGCAGGTTGCCCATGATGCGCGGGAACTGCGGGTCCGTGACCGCTGGCGTGGCCCGCAGGTCGTAGCGAAGGCGATCGCGAGGGGCGCAGCCGACATCCAGCATGGCCAGGGCAAATAACGGAAGAACAAAGCGAACACATCTCGAAAAAATCGAGTTGCGCGATTCCATGCGCTCCATGCTATTAGCGTCGGGCAAAACGCCGCAACGGTTGAATGAACAGGATTCCGCAGCGAATTTTGTGCGTTGTGGACCCGGCCCAATGCGGTTAGTCTGCTTAAAGCAACCCGCCGTCCGCGCGCTTTCCCCACACTGGAATCCGATGTTTATTCGCATTGGTTATGATGTCGTATTCAATCTCCCCGCGCCCACGCCGATGCTCCTGATGCTCCAGGTTCATCCATCGCGCTTCCCTACTTTATGCGGCCCGGAGAAGCAGCGCGTCGAGCCTTACGCGCCCATCACTCCGTACATCGATACCTTCGGCAACAGTTGCGGCCGAATCTACGCCCCGGCCGGCGAGGTGCGCTTCGTCAGCGATGCCATCGCCTACGATGAGGGCCAGCCCGATCCCCATGACTTCTCCGCCCGCCAGCACCCGATCGAGGAACTTCCCTCCGATGCCCTGCGCTTCCTCCTGGCCAGCCGCTACTGCGAAGTCGATCTGCTCAAGGACATCGCCTGGAGTTTATTCTCGACCACACCGCTCGGCTGGGGCCGCGTGCAGGCGGTCTGCAACTGGGTGCATTCCAATGTCACCTTTGGCTACGCCTTCGCCCGCAACACGCGCACCGCCCATGAAGTTTACAAGGAGCGCGTCGGCGTCTGCCGCGATTTCGCGCATCTGGCCATCACCTTTTGCCGCGCCCTGAACATCCCCGCGCGCTATGCCACAGGCTACCTCGGCGACATCGGCGTGCCCAAAGTCGATTCACCCATGGATTTCAGCGCATGGTTCGAGGTCTATCTGGGCGGGCGCTGG
>JBBRTW010000089.1:0-19102 GCA_038244055.1 Tepidisphaerales bacterium
AACGCGATGGTGGTGGAGTACACCGGAACCAGCCCGCTTCTGGATGCGAGCCCCACCGGCATCCGCGCGGCCATCCTCTCGGCCTACAACGGCGGCGATTGGCTCGGCAAGGGTATCGGATCGAATGAGATCGCGGCCAGCATCGGTTCGAGCAAGAGATTGGCCGTCGGTTATGTCGAGGCGAGTGACCTGCTGGGAGTGACCGGCGGAAACTGGAACCTTGGGCAGAGCGTGAGTTCGACGGTTGATGGCACGGCCATCCTGGTGCGGACGACGCTGGCGGGTGATGCGGATATGTCCGGCGATGTCGGCTTGAACGACCTGCTGCGTTTGGCGAACCACTACGGCCTGCCGACCGCGCCCGCGACGAGCTGGTACGATGGCGATTTCGACTACTCGGGCGACGTCGGGCTAAACGACCTGCTGCAGCTTGCCAACAACTACGGCCAGGCGATGCCGAGTTCGGCCATCCCCAGCTCCTCCCCACAATTCGCGGCCGATATGCAACTCGCGTTTGAGCTGGCGGGGCAGGGCGTGACGAGCGTGCCGGAGCCGACTGGGCTGGGTTTTGCGGCGATCGCGGCGGCCGCGGCGCTGCTGCGGCGGAATCGCGGGAGGGGTCGGACGGCGGCGTAAAAGAGCGTGCGCGATTTGGCGCTGTTGGCATGCGACGCCATCCGGGACGGCGCTCTGGTCGCTGTCGCTCCGGGCGCTGTGTCCCGGCTTGTCCAGAGGTGCGGAATCGTGGGAGGGGTCGGGAAGTGGCGTGAAACCGGCACTCCGTTCAGGGAAGCCGAATCCGCGGCGAGGTTGACTGATCGGCATCGCGGCGGAGAATGTTCTTCGGCAACCACCGGAGTTTCACTGCCTGACATGCCTACAACACCCGCGTTGAATGTCCTCATCGTCGATGACGAGGCCAATATCCGGCGGACGCTTGCGATCGCGCTGGAAATCGATGGACATCGGACGGTCGCGGTGGGCAATCCCGACGATGCGCTGGCCGAGGCGGCGCGGGCTTCATTCGATCTGGCGTTCGTGGATTTGCGCATCGGCGCGGCTTCTGGGCTGGATTTGATCCTGCGGTTGCGGGCGCAAAGTCCGTGGACGATGCTCATCGTCATCACCGCGCACGGCACGATCGAGTCGGCCGTGGAGGCGATGAAGCGCGGGGCGGCCGATTACCTGACCAAACCCTTCACGCCCGCGCAGGTGACGGCCATCACCCGGCGGCTGGTGGAGCGGCGGGCGCTGGATCGCAAGTCGGCCATCGGGCAGGGGGGCGCGGGCGGACAGGCTGAATCCGAGATGGTTCTGGAGAGCGCGAGCCCCGCGATGCAGAGCGCGATCAGCGTTGCGCGGCAGGTGGCCGGGAGCGATGCATCCGTGCTCATTGGCGGCGAGAGCGGCACGGGCAAGGGCGTGCTGGCGCGGGCGATTCACCAGTGGAGCGCCCGCGCTGGCGGGCCGTTTACGGTCGTCTCCTGCCCATCATTGTCGGCCCAGTTATTGGAGGGCGAACTATTTGGCCACGCGCGCGGGGCGTTCACGGGCGCGGTGCGCGATAACCCCGGCCGGATTGCCGCGACGCAGGGGGGCACGCTCTTTCTCGATGAGATCGGCGACCTGCCGTTGGAACTGCAGCCCAAGCTGCTGCGTTTTCTTCAGGAAAAGGAGTACGAGCGGCTTGGGGAGACGACCGTGCGCCGCGCTGATGTGCGGGTGATCGCGGCGACGAATGTCGATCTGGACGCGGCCGTGAAGGCGGGGCGATTTCGCGAGGATCTGCTTTATCGCGTGAATGTGGTGCGGATCGATGTGCCGGCGCTGCGCGATCGGCCGGGCGATCTGCTGCCGCTGGCGCGGCGGATGCTGGCGGATTTGGGCGCGGAGCGGGGGATCGTTGAGTTTACTGATGATGCAATGGACGCGATGGCGGCGTATCATTGGCCGGGCAATGTGCGCGAGTTGCGGAACGCGATCGAGCGGGCGGTGATTCTCTGCCAATCGGATCGGATCGGCGCGGATTTGCTGCCCGAGGCCGCGCCGGCCGGGTCGGCCGAAGCGCGGCTGGGGGATCCGCTTTCGATCGACAGGATTAAGGAACTGCACGTCCGGCGGGTGCTTGCGACGGCGCGGACGCTCGAGGAGGCGGCGGGCATCCTGGGGATCGATGTCGCGACTCTGTGGCGGATGCGGAAGAAGCTGGGGATCTAGCCCATCCAGCACAGTTGAACCACGAAAGGCGCGAAGAGCACGAAGGGGCAACAAGAGGAATGAAAATGCGCATGTGGCCTTAGAGCGCCCGGACTCATCAGCGGAAGTCCATTGATCGATTTCACTGAGGGATTCTCATGATTTTCGCGGTGCATGAGTCGGGCTGGGTATGTTGCCGATTGCAAGATGGGCGGGATGTGGTTGGTGAAAATCGCGGTGATGGCAGCGCCGCGCCTGGCGCAAGTGCATTACGCGACGATGGATAGATGCGACATTGCGAAGTGCAATGGGGTCATGGCGGGATGGGTTGCAATTCGCAATGCAATTTGGAGGCGGCATCGCGCATGCGCGCTGAAAACGGGTTTTTCGCGCGGGGATACAATGCTGCAGGGATCGGCATCCTCTTTGCAATGGAGAACCCCATCATGTTCAGCCTGAGGAAAAAACTCCTGCTTGGATTCGGCGGGCTGCTGGTGCTGCTCATCGTTTGCGGCGCGCTGAGTCTGCTGGTGCTCCACCAATACAGCAACGCGCTGGCGAAGTTTCTCAATGAGAACTACCGCAGTGTCGAGTATGGGCAGGACATGAAGGCGCAGCTCGAGCGCATCGAAGAGGCGATGGATCGCGCGATTGGAGGGGATGCGCCCGCGGCTGCGAAGAGCGCGGCCGGGGCGCGCGATGCATTCATCAAGAGCCTTGGCGATGAGAAGGACAATGTTACGCTCCACCCGCGCGAGGACAAGCTGGTTGCCGATCTCGATACGGCATGGAATCAGTACGATGCCGCCCGCGCGATCGTGCTGGATGCAAGCCGGCCCGAGGCCGAGCGGCGAAAGTCGCGTGCGGAGATGTCAGCGCTTTCAAAGGCGATTCGCCTGCATGCGCAGGAGATCATCGACATCAACCTCGCCAACATGGTGGTTGAGGATGGCCAGGTGAAGCAGACGGCGGCCGGGGCGCGGCGGGCGATGTATCTGCTGATTCTGGCCGGGGCGGCGCTGGCGGTGGTGTACATCATCTTTTTGAGCCGCTCGATTCTCCACCCGATCCGGGCCCTGACGCAATCGGCGCGGGAGATCGAGCGCGGGAACCTGGACCTGGTCGTTCAGGTGAGGTCGCGGGATGAAATCCGGCAACTGGCGGAGGCGTTTAATTCGATGGCCAGCAAGCTGCGCGAATTCCGCCGGACGGACCGCGCCAAGCTGCTGCGGACGCAGCGGACGACGCAACTGGCGGTCAACAGCCTGCCGGATGCGATCGCCATCATCAACCCCGATGGGCGCGTCGAGCTGGCCAATGAAGCGGCCCAGCGGCTGTTCGGGCTGCGCCCGCAGATGACCCTGTCATCAGCCACCGCCAGCGGATTAGAAGCTCTCTTCCAACGCGCTCTGAAGGAACGACGTACCGTGCAATCCAAGGGTTACGATGCGGCCATCCAGATTTTCAACGGCCAGGAGCGATTCTTCCTGCCGACGGCCGTGCCGATCATCGATGAGGACCGGCAATTCGCCGGTGTGACCCTCGTGCTGGCGGATGTGACCAACCTCCGCAAGCTCGATGAGATGAAGAGCGGAATGCTGGCGGTGGTCAGCCACGAACTCAAGACGCCGCTGACGAGCATCCGCATGGCGACTCATCTTCTTCTGGAAGAGCGGGTTGGCTCGCTCAACCCCAAGCAGCAGGAACTGCTGGTCGCGGCGAGGGAAGATGCCGACCGTTTGTACGAAATTATCGAGAGCCTTCTCGATATGGGCCGGATCGAATCGGGGCGGGCTCTGGTCGAGCTTCACCCGGCCGGCGCGGAGCAACTGGTGCGGCAGGCCGTGGAAGAAGTCGAATCGGCTTACCGGGACAAGGGCGTGACCCTGGAGTGGGATGTGCCGGCCGACACACCCATGGTGCAGGCGGATGTCAACCGGATCGGCCATGTGTTCTCGAACCTCCTCAGTAATGCGCTGAAGTACACGCCCAGCGGGGGCAAGGTGCGGGTTTACGCGCTACCGGGCGATGAGGTGGTGCGGTTCATCGTCGAGGACACCGGCGCGGGTATCGATGCCGATCACCTGCCGAGGATATTCGAACGCTTCTACCGTGCTCCCGGCCAGGAAGGCCGCACCGGGATCGGGCTGGGCCTGGCGATCGCCAAGGAGATCGTCGAAGTACATGGCGGCAGCATCAGCGCCCAGAGCAAGCCGGGCGAGGGAAGCCGATTCGCCTTTTCGCTCGCCCGCGCCGATCGAAACGCAACGGCGGCCAGGCCCGCGGAGGTGAGTCAATCATGAGCGCGAGAATTCTGATTACCGATGATGAGATCAACATCCGCCTGATGCTGCGAACGCTGCTGGAAGGAGATGGATACACCGTTGTCGAGGCATCCAATGGCCGGGAGGCGCTGGAGATCATCCATCGCGAGCAACTGGATCTGGTCATTCTCGATCTGAACATGCCGGTGATGGATGGCATGGGGGTGCTGGAGGCATTGAAGGAGTCAAAGGATCACCCCAAGCCGCGCGTGATCGTGCTGACGGCATATGGCTCGATCTCGGCCGCCGTGAAGGCCACCCGCCTGGGGGCGCTGGATTTCCTGGAAAAGCCGGCCACGCCGGATGAGATTCGCGAGACGGTGGCGGCGGTGTTGAAAGCGCCCGAGCCGGCTCGGGCGGAAGTGGATTCGGATGGTGTCGGAGGAGGTTACGCGGGCGTACTCTGCCGGGTGCGGAAGGCGCTGCGGGCTTCCGACCTGGCGACGGCGGAAAGCCTGCTCCTCAAGGCCGCCGATTTGGCGCAGAAAGATGCGCCGTATTTCAACCTGTTAGGAATCATCTACGAAGCCCGGCACCAGTATCGGCTGGCGAAAAAGTTCTATGGCAAGGCAATGCGCGCCGATCGAAGCTACGCGCCGGCCGAGCAGAATATGCGACGGATTTACGAGCTGAATGCGTTTGGCCGAACCAAGTACGAGGTGTCGTTGGGGGAAGAGACCGATGGCACCTGGTTCGCGCGGCTGGCGCGCGGGTTCGATTGACCGCGAGACAGAATCGAAAGGAACACTCAATGACAGACCTCATGTTCATCGGCGTGACCATCGCCTTCTTCGCAATCGCAATCGCATACACGCATGCGTGTGGAAAGCTGTAATCCCATGGACAATCTCGAAAACATCACCGTCGGACTGGTTGCGGTGGGGCTGCTGATCTATCTCTTCTTGGCCATGCTGCGGCCGGAAAAATTCTAATACCGGTCCCCTCTCCTGTATTTGGGAGAGGGATAGGGTGAGGGTCTTCGGCGCACTCGTGCAAAGCGCAATCGCAGACCCTCACCCCCGCCCTCTCCCGAGTACAGGAGAGGGAGTTAAGCCCACTCGCGAGTAGCGGCGAGGGAGTTAAGGCTTCGGAATAACCACGCACACTGTTGCAGCGAGTACCGGCCGCGCGCCGGCTCGCGGGGTCTTGTGCGCCCCAAAGTCATCGAATTTCAAGGAATTGAGCAATGAACGCATCAGGTTGGATTCAATTCGTCCTCTATCTCGGCCTGCTTCTGCTGATCACCAAGCCGCTGGGCATCTATCTGTTCAAGGTGCTCGATGCGGAGGGAAAGACCTTCCTCGATCGCATCTTCAAGCCGGTGGAGCGGCTCTGCTACAAGCTCTTTCGCATTGACCCTCGCCGGGAGCAGAACTGGAAGCAATACGCCATCGCGATGCTGGTCTTCAGCATGGTCACAATGCTCTTCACCTATGGCATTTTGCGCATGCAGGATTGGCTGCCGTTCCACCAGCACATCGACAATCTGGGGACGAGCAAGACCGAAATGACGTCGGCCCTTGCCTTCAACACCTCCGCCAGCTTCACCACCAACACCAACTGGCAGAACTACAGCGGCGAGAACACGATGTCGTATTTCTCGCAGATGGTGGCGCTGACCTCGCATAACTTCTGGTCGGCGGCGGTGGGGATCGCCATCGCCGCGGCGTTCGTCCGGGCCATCGCGCGGGACCGGGCCAAGACCATTGGCAATTTCTGGGTGGATATGGTGCGGCTGCATCTCTATCTGCTCATTCCGATCTGCATCGTGTACGCGCTCTTCCTGGTCTCGCAGGGGATGATCCAGAACTTCAGCGCCTATTCGCAGATCACCGCGATCGACCAGAGCGGCGCTTCCGCCGGCCAGCCGGTCACACAGGTGCTGGCGCAGGGGCCGGTGGCCTCGCAGGTGGCGATCAAGATGCTCGGCACCAACGGCGGCGGATTCATGAACGCCAACGCCGCCCATCCTTTCGAAAATTCCACGCCTCTCTCCAATTTCATCCAAATGCTTTCGCTCTTCGCGATTCCCAGCGCGCTTACGTATTACCTGGGGCGCGTGGTGAAGAATCAAAAGCATGGGTGGGCCGTCTGGGCGGCGATGGCGATCATCTTCACCGCCGGTGTGCTGATCTGCTGGAAGTCGGAAGTCTCCGGCAACCCGCGGCTGCATGAAACCGGCGTGGCGGCGGGGCCGGGGAGCATGGAAGGCAAGGAAGTGCGCTTCGGCATCTTCAATTCCGCGCTCTTCGCGACCATCACCACCGATGCCTCCTGCGGCGCGGTCAACTCGATGCACGATTCCTTCACGCCCATCGGTGGGATGATCCCGCTGCTCAATATCCAGCTCGGCGAGATCATCTTCGGCGGCGTCGGCGCGGGGCTGTATGGAATGCTCGTGTTCATCATTGTCGCGATCTTCCTGGCGGGGCTGATGGTCGGGCGAACGCCCGAGTACCTGGGAAAAAAGATCGAAGCATTCGATATGAAAGCCGCCTCGCTGGCGATTCTGATCCTGACGTTCAGCATTCTGTGCTTTACGGCCTGGTCATCGGCCAGCGCGGGCTCGGCGGGCTCGAACCCGACCTGGGGCAGCGCCGCCCTGAACAACGGCGGCCCGCACGGCTTGTCCGAGATGCTCTACGCCTACAGCTCCACCACCGGCAACAACGGCAGCGCCTTCGCCGGCCTCACCGGCAATCCTACCTCCAGCTCGGCCACGCCTTTCGATCCGCACTGGAATGTCACGCTCGGCCTGGCGACGCTGCTCGGCCGGTTCATCATGATCGTCCCCATTCTGGCGCTGGCCGGGAATTTGGCGCAGAAGAAGCTGATCCCCGTCAGCGCCGGCAGTTTCCCGGTTGCGAATGTAACGTTCGTGATGTTGCTCGTCGGGACAATCCTGATTGTTGCGGCGCTGACGTTCTTCCCGGCGTTGTCCCTCGGGCCGATTGTCGAGCATTACCTCATGAGAGGCACTGGGCCGATGTTCTAACTACGCCAGCATGGATCGCCGTTTCATCCGGACTGAGACGGTCATGCTGAGCGTAGCGAAGCATCTGGCCTCGAACTTGTTGGGCCATTCGGCTCGCAAATGGCCACTACGAATCGGCAAGATCCTTCGGGTCGCATAGCTCCCCTCAGGATGACGTCACGCAGGATGACGTCACGCAGGATGACGTCACGCAGGATGACATCACAAACGTATTCAAAGACTGAACCCATCAACAGGAATCTCATGTCCACCACACTCAAAGAAACACCCGAACGAACGCTGCCGATGCAGTCTTCCCCCAAACCCTCGGGCCGGAAGCGGTCGCTGTTTGATCCTGAAATCATGATTCCGGCCATCGGCGAGAGCTTTAGGAAGCTCAATCCGATTCACATGATCAAGAACCCGGTCATGTTCGTGACCGAAGTCGGCGCCGTTGTCACCACGATCGAAATATTCTTCGCCAAGGCTCACGGCGAGCCCTTTGGATTCGTGCTCCAGATCGCGCTGTGGCTCTGGTTTACCGTGCTCTTCGCCAATTTCGCCGAGGCGATGGCGGAGGGGCGTGGCACGGCGCAGGCCGATGCCCTGCGCAAGAGCCGCACCAAATCCAGCGCTCGCAAGCTGAATGCCGGCGGCGATGAGCAAATCGTGGCGGCCGAGAGCCTTCGCAAGGGCGACCGCTTCGTCTGCGAAGCCAACGATCTGATTCCGGCCGACGGAGAAATTATCGAGGGCGCTGCGACGGTAAACGAATCGGCCATCACCGGTGAATCCGCGCCCGTCATCCGCGAGGCAGGCGGCGATCGCTCGGCCGTCACCGGTGGCACCACCGTCCTCTCCGACCGCATCATCGTCCAGGTCACGGCCAACCCGGGCGAGTCGTTCATGGATCGGATGATCGGATTGATTGAGGGCGCCAAGCGGCAGAAGACGCCCAACGAAATTGCCCTGAATATCCTGCTGGCGGCGCTGACGATTATCTTCCTGGTCGTAATCCTGACACTCAAACCGTACGTCCTCTACACTGCCAGCTATGTCGATGATGCGGCCAAGGCGAAGCTCCTCTCGGCGACTTCCGTCACGGTACTGGTTGCGCTGCTGGTCTGCCTGATCCCGACCACCATCGGCGGCCTGCTTTCGGCCATCGGCATCGCCGGCATCGACCGCATGGTGCAGCACAATGTTCTGGCGATGAGCGGAAAGGCGGTTGAAGCGGCCGGCGATGTCGATGTGCTTCTGCTCGATAAAACCGGCACGATCACGCTCGGCAATCGCCAGGCGACCGAGTTCATCCCCGCGCCGGGTGTCGATGGGCGCGAACTGGCCGAGGCGGCGCAGCTTTCATCGCTGGCGGATGAAACGCCTGAAGGCAGGAGCATCGTTGTGCTGGCCAAGGACAAATACGGCATTCGCGGCCGCGAAATCAGCGAATTGCCGCATGCCGAGTTCGTCCCCTTCACCGCCCAGACGCGCATGAGCGGCGTCAATCTCGATGGCCAGCAAATCCGCAAGGGCGCGGCCGATTCGGTGCGCAAGTTCGTCGGCGGCAAATTCCCGAAGGAGATCGACGCCGCAGTGGAGAAGATTTCCAAGGCCGGCGGCACGCCCCTGGTCGTCGCCCAGGGCGAGCGGGCGATGGGCGTGATCTATCTCAAGGACATCGTCAAAGGCGGCCTGCCCGATCGCTTCCAGCGATTCCGCGCCATGGGGATCAAGACGGTCATGATCACGGGTGACAACCCGCTGACGGCGGCCGCGATCGCCAAGGAGGCGGGTGTCGATGACTTCCTTGCGCAGGCTACGCCCGAAGACAAGCTGGCGCTGCTGCGCAGGGAACAGGCGGCCGGGCATCTGGTCGCGATGACGGGTGATGGCACGAATGACGCGCCAGCGCTGGCTCAGGCGGATGTCGGCGTGGCGATGAACACGGGCACGCAGGCCGCCAAGGAGGCCGGGAATATGGTCGATCTCGATTCGAATCCGACCAAGCTGATCGAGGTTGTCGAGATCGGCAAGCAGCTTCTGATGACCCGCGGCGCGCTGACGACTTTCAGCATCGCCAATGATGTGGCCAAGTATTTCGCGATCATCCCGGCCATGCTGGTGGCGACATTCCCACAGATCGCGCCGCTGAACATCATGGGCCTGGTCTCCCCGTACAGCGCCATCCTCAGCGCCGTCATCTTTAATGCCATCATCATCATTCTCCTGATCCCGCTGGCCCTGCGGGGCGTAAAATTCCGCCCGATGGGCGCGGCCAACATCCTGCGCCGCAACCTGATCATCTACGGCGTCGGCGGCGTAATCATTCCCTTCATCGGGATCAAACTGATCGACATCCTCATTAACCTGCTGCATCTGGCGTAATCCGATTCAGGGTCAGGAGCCGGCCACCAATAACGCCAACCAAGTTAAAACGCCTCCCCCGGCTCCTGACCCTTTTGCGCACCCCGTGGAAACTATTGCAATAATAAAACTTCATCAACTCACAACTCACAACCCAGCATCCCCCGGAGAAAGCCACCATGAAACCCAACCAAGATTCACTAAACCTATCCGCCGATTTCGGCAGCCTCATCAAACCCGACGCCGCGCCCGATGGCATGCTCACCCACATCCGCGTCAGCGTCATCGCCACGCTCGTCCTGGCGGTCATCGTCTGCGGCATTTACCCCGTGGTCGTCTGGGGCCTGTCCCAGATCTTCTTCAACGACCGCGCCAACGGCTCGCTCATCAAGAATGACAAGGGTGAAGTCATCGGTTCGAGATTGATCGGTCAGAGCTTCTCGGATGCCAAATACTTCCACCCGCGCCCGTCGGCCGCTGGTAGCGGCTACGACGGCACCGCCTCGGGTGGATCGAACCTCGGACCCACGAGCAAGAAGCTCATCAACGGCACCACCAAGCCGACCACCCAGCCCAACCCCAAGGCCGGCGGCGACCCCATCCCAGGCCCCGACGCGGTGGACTACGATGGCATCAAACTGCGCGTGCTCAACTACCTGGACGAGAACGGGATCGAAGTCAAACTGATTCAGATTCAGAAGGATTCGGATGGCAAGGAACTCGGCCGGGCGCTCGTGGAGGCCAAGCCTTTCAAGACCGAAAAGGGCGAGTGGGATCAGGTCAAGCTGGTCAATGCATTCAACGATGATGCCAGCACCCTGATCATCCAACCCTCGACGCCAGTCCCGGCCGACGCGGTGACCGCCTCGGGCAGCGGGCTCGATCCGCACATCAGCGTTGAAAACGCGCGCATCCAGATCAAGCGCGTCGCCGATGCGCGCAAAGTCGCCGTGGATGTCGTGCGAAAGATCGTCGATGCGAACACGGATGGCGCGGATTTGGGAATCCTTGGCGATCCGGGTGTCAACGTGTTGATGCTCAACCTGTCGCTGGATAAGAACGCGCCCGCGCCACCTCAGCAGAAATAGACATCAGGGTCAGGAGCCGGCCACCAACAGCCACAACCAAGTGAAAACGCGTCCCCCGGCTCCTGACCCTTTCGCGTCAATTGCAAAGAGTCGTCCCTCACCACGCGGCACCGCGGGCGCAAAGGCAAACCGCCCGCGGTCCGCCTTGAAACGCCGGTGGGCTGATGGGATGCCCAGGTCTTCCGGCATCAGTGAAGTAGAATAGCAACGGTCGAAGCCATGCCCGAAACCCGCGCCAGCAAATTCCTCGATCTTATCCGCCGCTCCGAGCGCGGCCGGCTCAAGGTCTACCTCGGCTACGGCCCGGGCGTCGGCAAAACCTACATGATGCTCCAGGAGGGGCACCGCCTTAAACGCGATGGGATCGATGTCGTCATTGGCCTGGTCGAATCGCACGGCCGCGCTGAGACCGAGGCGCTGGTTGCGGGCCTGGAGTTGATCCCGCGCCGCCGCGTCGATTATCGCGGCATCACGGTTGAGGAATTCGATGTCGATGCCTGCCTGGCGCGCAAGCCGCAGGTGGCCATCGTCGATGAACTGGCCCACACCAATGTCCCCGGCAGCCGCAACGCCAAGCGATACGAGGATGTGCAGGAGCTTCTGGCGGCCGGGATTCACGTCATCACCGCGATGAACGTCCAGCATCTCGAAAGCCTCTACAACACCGTGGAAGGCCTCGTGGGCGTGAAAGTCCGCGAGCGCATTCCCGATTCGGTGCTGGCCGATGCCGATCAGGTGGTCAACATCGATCTGGTTCCCGAGGACCTGCAACAGCGCCTCCGCGAAGGGAAAATCTATCCGAAGGAGCGCATCGCCCCGTCCCTCGAAAACTTCTTTCAGGCCGGTAATCTGGAGCATTTGCGCGAGCTGGCTCTGCGCGAGCTGGCCAGCCAGATCGACTCGCGCCGCCGCGAGCGCCCCGAGAATGTCGCGGCGGCCGGAACCGATCAGATCATGGTCTGCCTCAGCTCGCGCGGGCCCAACAGCGCCCGGCTCCTGCGCTTCGGATCGCGCCTGGCCGGGCGTCTCAACCGCAACTGGTACGCGGTCTACGTGCAGACTCCGAAGGAAGAGCCTACGGTCATCGATGCGGTGACCCAGCGCCTCCTGGCCGATACGCTGACACTCGCCAACCAGCTCGGCGCGACCGTCTTCACCTTCAAGGGCGCGGATGTCTGCGACACCATTCTCCGCTTCGCCCGCGAATACCGCGTCGGTCAGATCGTCATCGGCAAGCCCCACCCCATCCCCTGGTGGCGGCGAGCGATGGGCCGGAAATCCGTCGCCGAGCAGCTCCTCTTCCGCGCTACGCATGCGACCGTCATCGTCGTCGATGCCGATTCCGAGGAGCAACTCGCCAGCAATCTCCCGGCCGCCCCGACATCCGATTCCTCTCCCACCTTCACGGCCGCGCCCAAGCCGCCGACGCTCGGCGATCTGCTCGAGCCCAGCCACATCCACGTCTGGGATGATCCGGTCTCCCGCGATCAAATCCTGCGCACGCTCGTCGGCGCGGTCCTCAACGGCTCGGTTGAACCCACGCAGGACCAGGTGCTGGAAAGACTCTCCGAGCGCGAGCAGCAGGGCTCGACCTTCCTCAATGAAGGCGTCGCCCTGCCCCACGCCCGCCTCGAGAAGCTCCTCGCCCCCAGGCTCGCGCTGGGCCTGACCCACGCCGGCGTGCTCGATGCCCCCACCGACAAACCGATCGAAGTGGTCGTGCTTCTTCTGACCCCCGCCTCCGGCCCCTCATCGCATCTGCAACTTCTGGCCGCCGCCGGGCGACTGCTCCAGAAGAAGGAAGTCCGCGCGCGCCTGAGCCGCGCCCGCAGCGGCGATGAGGCCATCGCCATCATCCGCGAGACGCGCTGAACTCAAGCCTGCGCCCACATCGTGCCGCCGCGCGCCTGGCCGCCTCGCCTTGACGCGAGGCGATCGCGCGTGGCCTTGCGTCCTCGTCTCATTCAACCCTTCAACATCTCAGCCGCTCCGGGCTATGCAATATGCCGCCCGGCCGAGGCTCGCTCTACAGGGATGCGGTCGACAAAACGGAAAAGTTCATGCGCGAAAAATACGGCGACAACTGGGCTCCGTTCACCGCGCGGCATATCGTGGATCGCCACTCGTTCGTCTACTGCGAGCTGACTTCCGATAAGCTGATCGTGCGCGCGGTCGATCAGGCTTGGAAGGAAATCAACCAGATCGCGATCACCAAAGCATAGAGGTAACCCATCCGCGCCCGCGCCGTCCCACGCTCATGAACGTTAACTTCCAAGGAGTCGCAGTGACTGCAAGCCGTACCACCCGCCTATTCCGCCGCCAGCCCATCGCCCGCTTCTGGACGATGGCGTTATTACTCATGGTCGCCGCCGCCTTCTCCGCCCGCGCTGCCGGCGAAAAAGCAGGGGGGCCTCTCGTCGACCTCGATGCCTCGGCGCTCGTCCGCGGCCCGCTCGATTCCTGGCCCAACTCCGGCGCGGCCGGCGGCGCGTTCGCGCCACTCGATAAGCCGCCGATCGTCGCCGAAATCGCCGGTCGGCGCGCGGTCTCATTCGAGGCAGGCGGCGGGCTGAAATCCTCCTTTGTCGTCCCCGATGACCTGATCAAGGGCAAACCCTTCACGCTGGCTGTGTGGGCCTACCTTGCCGAGCCACATCCGCGCGAGGTGATTGCCTCGTGGGCCTCGCGCCCCAACGGCACGGCCGAGTTCGCCTACGGCGCTGGCAACGATGGCGCGTTCTTCGGCTGGGATCGCAACATTCGCTATGAATCGCTGCCCGCGCCGGCCGGGTGGCATCACATCGCCTGGAGCTTCGAAGGCGCGGAGATGCGCCTGTATGTCGATGGCCTGGCCGATGCCGTCGTCACTGGGAAGCTCTCCATCAAGGCCGGCGGCTCGATCCTTCTCGGCGCGGGCTGGGATGGCGTCGGCAAGAAGCCCACTTTCAATTTCAAAGGGGCGCTCGCCCGCGTGCAAATCTGGCCGCGAGCGCTTTCCCATCGCGAGATTCGCAACTCCGCAGGATGGAAGGGCGCATTTGCTCCCACACCCGGTGATGGCGCAACCGCATCGGCCGAGTCTTTGAAACTCTCATGGCAGCCCGGCGCGGAAGGCGTTGCAGCCTATGCGCTCCGCATCGCCGATTCAGAGGCCGGCGTTACCGATCGGGCGGACGCCCAGCGCGTCGACAGCGCCGAATTCCAGCCCAAAGACCTCAAGCCCGGCCGCGCCGTCTATTGGCGCATCGATCAACTCGACGCCGCCGGCAAAGTGATCGAAAAGGGATCGACCTGGCGCTTCACCACCGACACCGGCCCCGCCAGCGAGCCTATGCCGCGCCATCGCGTCGCCGGCGTCGATACCGCCACGCCCGAATTGCATTGGACCCCAGGCCGCTATGCCATCGCCCAAACCGTTTACTTCGGCACCGATCCCGAGGCCGTCCTCAAAGGCTCCGCCACGAAAGCCGATCTCGGCGCGAAAGCCGGCGCGATGGCGCTATCCGCCAAACTCAAACCCGGCACCACTTATTACTGGCGCGTCGAGCAGGACAACGGCCCGATCCCAGCCGCCAGGGGCGAAGTCTGGGCCTTCCGCACGCGCGATACGCCGATCCCCGACGATGTCACCTTCTTCGTCAGCTCCGATTGTCACTACGGCCTGGGCAACAACCCCGCGCTCAATCGCAAGGTGATCGATCAGATGAACTGGCTCCCCGGCACGTCCATGCCCGACAAGGCCGGCGGCGGAATCGTCCGCACCCCGCGCGGCGTGGTCCTCGATGGCGATCTGCTCGATAAGGGATTCGAGCCCAAGACCGCGCCGGCCGCGTGGGCCGAGTTCGTGCAGGATTACGGGCTGACCGGCGCGGATGGCCGGCTCGGCTATCCGATGTACGAAGGCTTCGGCAACCACGATGGCATGACCGGCAAAAGCTTCAGCCGCGCCGGCATCAAGGAGCGCAATCCCAAGCGCCTTGGGCTGACCGCCATCTCATCGAACGGCTTCCACTATTCATGGGACTGGGATCAGGTGCATCTCGTCCAGCTCAACCTCTTCCCCGGCAAAGACTCGGCCGACTGCATCGTCGGCCCGGCCAATCACCATCCCGAAGACTCGCTCGGTTTCCTCAAGGAAGACCTCGCCAAAAACGTCGCCGACAAAGGCAAAATCGTCATCGTCTTCTGCCATTTCTGCTACTCCGGCGGCATGGCCGACTGGTGGACCGAACCCGCCAAGGACCGCTTTCGCGATGCCGTCAAAGGCTACCGCACGATCCTCATCCATGGCCACTCCCACGGCGCTTACTTCTACGAATGGAAGGGCCTCCGCGCCATCTCCGACGGCGCTGCCGCCCGCCCCGACAGCCAGACCGGCGATTTCATGGTCGTTCATATTACTAAGGACGAACTCCAAATCGCCCAGCGCAAGCTCGATGGGTGGGGTATTACGTTGAAAGAGCCGCTGCCCGCGGCCGACCGCACATCGGCCGATAAGAAATCGCTAGATCCGAAATAGCCGCATCATCCGGAAAAGTTGACTCGATACGGGTTCCCGCTTCTCGCCTCTCGCTTCTAACTTCTAACTTCTAACTTCTACCTTCTATCCTCTATCCTCTATCCTCTATCTTCTATCTCCTCTCCTCCCCCCGATTCAACACCTCAAAATACAACCGCAACGGCTCCGAGAACCCCGGCGGATCGGATTCTCGAATCGGCGCGGTCAGTGGATCGCTTAAGCGATCGCGCAGTCTCCCCCACTCGCGCAGTCCCGGAATATTCTGCATCAGCCGCTCGCCGGGCCTGTGTTCCGCATCGCCCCACGCCGGGGCGGCCGGCGGCAGGTAGAGCGGCGTGAAGGTCGGCGTCTGCGACAGGCGCAGATTTTTCGAGCGCCGCTGCGCATCGAGCCCGGCCTTGCCCAGCGCCTGGATCGTCGACCGCTGATGCGCCGCGGCCGCCGAGGTCTTGGGCGGCGCGGCCGACAGCGCCTCGGCCGCCGCTCGCGCGAACCACCGTGCCGTCACCAGCGGATCGCGCTCGATTACCTGCTCCTGCGCCTCCCGAAGCGATTCCTGCAATCCCTGGATGGCCGACCGCGCCTTCTGATTCGCCGTTTCGATGGCCGCCAGGTCTCCCAAAACTTCCGCCCGCCCCAGCGCCTGCGCCAGTTCCACCAGTGCCGGCCGCAACTGCTGCTCGGCCGCCAGAGTCGCCCCCGAAGTCTCCGGCGCGAAGGACCGCAATCCATCCGCCAGTTCATCCGCGACCGTCCCCGCCACAGATTTCCGCGCCGCCGTGAAGGCTGCTCTCGCCTCATCCAGTTCCGCCGCCAATTGCCCGACCACCCGCTCGGCCGCCTGTCTTTGCGGCGAATCCGCGTCGGCCGGCGCTTTCTCCAACTCTGCTTTTGCCGTTGCCAGCCGCTGCGCCCCCTCTGCCACGGCCTGGGCCATCGAGTGCGCGGTGCTGAGCTGCATCGGCAGAAACGCCAGCTTCTCCTGCGCCCCCGCGATCGCCGCCGTCGCCCGCTGCCGCGAATCGGCTCCATCCGGCCCGCCGATTTCCTCCGCCATCTTCCGCTGATCTCCCGCCATCGCGGCTGCCTGTTTGTCGTCCGCCTTTTCCGTCTGCGTCGCCAGGTTCTCCTGATTGGCCGACAGTTTATCGATGGCTCGCGGCGCATCTGCCGCCTTGGCCACCTCCGGCCGATTTACCCCCGCCGCCAGCTTCTGATCCAGCCGCGCCGCCTCGTCAAAATTCTTCGTGGCCGTCGCAGCGCTGGCCGCCAGGGCCAGTTCCTCCAACTCGCGCGCCCGCGCCGCCAGTTCATCGGCGGATGACCCCGGCGCGGCCGCCCATCCCAGCATTCGCGACCGCGCCGCCGCCGCTTCGGCGCGAATCTGCTTTGCCCCTTCGAGGATTCCCCGCGCCTCGGCCGGGTTCCTGGCCGAGAGAGCCCGCCGATTCACTTCATGCTCCGCCCGCAGCGCTGCCATCGCCTGCGGAAATTGCTCCAGCGCTTTGATCAGATTCGCCACGGCCTTTGCCCCCGGCGCATTTGCAGGGGGAGGGGATCCTGCCGGGCCGGATGACCCTGTGCCCGATGCGCCAACCCCCGCAATCCCCGAGCCCACTGCCTCCGTCCCCACCCCGCCGATTTCCCCGGCCCGCTCCGAAATCGTCGTCACCGCCCGCGCCGCCAGATTCAGATCCCGCGCTGCCACCATCTCCGCATCCGGCCGAATCGCCTGCGCCTGCGCCGCGTTGTACAGCCGCTCCTCAAAATGGGGCGGATACGGCTCGTGATTTCGCAGCGCCGCCGCCCATTTATTCGCCCCGCCGACGAAATCCGGCGGATGCAGCGCCCCGATCACCCGCTGCGCTAAATCCACCCGCTGCTGCAACTGCTGATCGATCGTCGCATCCTTTTCCTTCGCATTGATGCGCAGTGGCTCCATCGCCGCCGCGATATCCTGTTTCGCGCGCTCCACCATCTGCCGCCGCCGCTCGGCCGCCTGCCGGTCGGCCGGGTTGGTGGCGCTGATGGCCGGGCTGACCCGCAGATTTCCCCGATCCGCCAATGTCGCCGCCGCCTGATCTCCCTCCCCCATGGTCTTGATCTGCTGGGCCAGTTCTTTCGCGGCCGCCGCCGCCCGCGCCAGCCTTCCCACTCCCGCATCATCCGCGCCGCGCCGCGCCATCAGCGCCCGATCCACCCGCTCGACATAATCCTCCTGGATCGCCAGCCCATCCACCGCCGCCCCCAGGGCATCCGACATTTTCGCGCCCGCGCTCGACATGATCGCCCGCAGCAGCGATTGCCGGAGCAGCGTCGCACTCTCCTGCGCCGTCGCCAGATCACGACTCACCTTCGACAGCGCGATCGCCACCTCCTGCTCGCGATCGGCCGGCACGCGCCGCGCCTTCTCCAGATCCTCCCGCCCCCTGGCCAGCCCATCGGCCCAGTCCTTCGCCGCATCGGCCGCCTGCGCGAGCTCCGAGAGCCGCTGATGGGTTGATACATCGATCGAGCGCGGGCTGATCAGGAGATGCCGTGTTTCCGATTGCCCCTTCTGCCCGGCGCGGTCGGCCGCATGAATCGCCACCGATACCACATCCCCCACCTTCACCGAAAGCTTCGCCAGATCCAGGTCGAACGTATCCTCGATCCGCCGCGTATCGCCTTTGACCGCAAGCGCCCACTCCATCGGCGCGGCGGAGTTGACCTGCGCTACGGCCGTCAGCGCCCCCACTCCATAATCATCCAGCGCCTGATATGTCAGCGCCAGCACATCCCGCGGCGACAATCGCAAATCCGTCGCCGGCTGCAGCAATCTCACCAGCGGCGGCCGATCCGGCACCGAGCGAATCTGCATCGTCCCCGGCCCGCTCCCCTTCACGCCGCGCTCGCTCACCAGTTCCAGCTCGCAGGCCTGATCGCGCACAATGGTCAGCCGCGCCGTCCGTACATTCCCGTCGCTCGTCGGCGAAAGTTCGATCGACTTGTTCTCGCCCTTGAGGGTCAGCACCGCCGATGCCAGCGCCTCGGTCGCCGCGATGGTAAGCATCGCCTCGCTTCCCTGCGGCGCTTCGATCAGCCCATCGGTGTTATGCACCGCCAGCGCCCCCCGCCCCGTGTAGGCCGGGTAGGTGTACTTGATCCGAAACTCGGCCACCGCAGGCTTGCGCAGCACGCGCACCATCGTCGTTGAAGAAGTCGCATCGCCCGCCTTGATGTAAAAGCGCATATCCCGGTCCAGCGCTGAAAGCGTCAGCGCCCAGTTGCTCTCCACCGTCGGCAGCATCGGCGTGCGATCCCATTCCTCGCCATCGTGGCTCGTATACAGCACCGCCGCGCCCCCCATCGGCAGCCGCCGCACCACCGCCTTGACGGTCAGCGAATCGCGCTCCTTCACATCCACCACTCCGCCCGGCCATGCATCAATCGATGTCGTCGACACCGCTCCGATTCCCGCCATCGGCCTGAGCTGCCTCTGTAGCAATTGCGGCAGATTCAACCATTCCACCTGCCACAGCGCCGTCCACATCAGCACCAGCGTCGCCAGCGCGAGAAATGGCCGCAGCGCGCTCGACCAATCGACCAGCCGCCGTCCCCGCCCACGCTTCCCGCGCTGCCCCCGAATTACCTC
>JBBRTW010000090.1:0-19023 GCA_038244055.1 Tepidisphaerales bacterium
GATTAGAGCAGGATCGGCGCGGCGATGCAATTCGATTGTTGCGACGCGGCGAGGTGCTGGTGCGCCCTGGCTGGCTGTTCTTCATCGAATAGTCATGCGACAAGTGGATGCGAACTGCGACAAATGAATCGCGCCGCCAGTCAATTCACCGTGGGGGCGTCGAGATGGAACCTGGCCCGCACGGCGGCCGCCTCCGCTTTGCGGCCCAGGTCGTCGAGACGGGCTGCATGGCTGCTGGCAAGCTGGCGCGTCGTGGGGTGATCCGGGCCGAGGCTCGGCAGCGCCGCCGCTTTGCGAACCGCTTCGGCATAATACGGCTCGGCCTCTTTCTCTCGGCCCAGCAGCGCCAGCACGCCCCCGTAATTGGCCAGCGATGTAATCGTGTTCGGATGATCCGCGCCGAGTACCCGTTGATTGCTCTCCAGCGCGCTCTTGAGCAGCGGCTCGGCCTCGGCGGGTCTCTCCAATTCTTCCAGCACGATGGCATAAGTATTGAGCGATGCGATCGTCGCCGGATGATCCGCGCCCAGAACCCGCCGCCGCCGCTCCAGCACATCCTTGAGAAGCGGCTCGGCCTCGGCTTCCCGCCGCAACGTCTCCAGCACATCCGCGTAGTTATGCAGCGATTCGAGGGTTCGGGGGTGATCCTCTCCAAAGACGTGCCGCCGCCGCTCCAGCGCTTCCTTGAAAAGCGGCTCGGCCTCATCCGCGCGGTTCAACCGGAGCAGCGCTGCGGCATAATTGTTCATCGATGTCATCGTGTCGGGGTGATCATCGCCCAGAATCCGCCGCCGCTGCCCCAGCGTCTCTTTGAAGAGTGGCTCGGCTTCGGCGGTCCTGTCCAGTGAATCCAGCACGCTGGCATAGCTGTTCGACGATCCCATCGTGTCGGGATGATCCTTCCCCAGCACCCGCTGCCGCCACGCCAGCGCCTGCTTCAGCAGCGGCTCGGCCTCTTTGGCGCGGCCGAGAAAATCCAGGGTGGCGCCGTAGTTGTTCATCGCCGAAATCGTGTCCGGATGATTCTCCCCCAGCACGCGCTGATACCGCTCCAACGCCTCCTTGCGCAGCGGCTCGGTCTCCTTCTCCCGCCCCAACGCATCCAGCACCCCCGAATAATTGTTGAGCGCGGAGATCGCGTCCGGGTCATCGGGACCCAGCGTGCGCCGGTATCGCTCCAGCGCGTCTTTGAAAAGCGGCTCGGCCTCCTTCGCCCGGCCCTGCAACTTCAGCGCGATCGCGCAACTGTTCTGCGAATGCAGCGTATCGGGATGATCCTCGCCCAGCAGCTTCCGGCGCATCCGCAGCGCCGCCTCCGCATGCGGAAGGGCCAGCTCGCTCTGACCGATGGCGATAAACGTCACCGCCAGCGTGTCCCGAATCGCCGCCTCCACTAGCGGCTTGTCCGCGAATCGCTTGCCCACCGCGTCCGCCGCCGGCTGAATCATGGCGCGGACGATCGTGTCCGAAATCCTGGCGTCGCCGATCCGCGCGGGCCTGGCCCCCGCCAGCACATCATTGGTCAGGAAGTCCAGCACCGCCCTGGCGTTGTCCCGCTCGGCCACCGCCTCGTTCTTCTTCTTCTCGACTTCCAGCTTCTGGCGTTCCGTCTCGGCCGCGTGCTCGCTGGCACGGACGAAGCCGATGGTCGAGACCGTCGCCCCCGCGATGAGCAGCAGCAGAAACGCGGCCGCCGTCGCCACCGTCGCCCGGTTGCGCCGCAGCAGCTTCCGCAGCCGATAAGCCATCGATTCAGGCCCGGCGATCAGCGGCCGGCCGGACAGATAGTGCCCGATGTCATCCGCCAGCTCGATGGCCGAGCGATAGCGCCCATCGGGCTCCTTGCGCATCGCCTTAAGCGGAATCCACTCCAGTTCGCGGCGCAGCTCGGCCTCCAGCGTCTGCAGCGCCATGTGCCGGAGCCGGGCGATCTCGGTCGCCGCCGGACCGCCCATGGTCTTGAGCTTCGTGCTGGGGCGCGGCGGCTCATCGTCGCGAATGATTCGCAGCATCGCCCCGACGGCCGCCTGCTTGAGCTGCGAGGGATCGAACGGCAACGCGCCGGAGAGCAGCTCATACAGCACCACGCCCAGCGAATAAACATCCGATCGCGTATCGACTTCCCCGGAAGTCGCGGCATCCGCCTGCTCCGGGCTCATGTAAGCCGGCGTGCCGACCAGCATGCCATGCTCGGTGAAAAACGTCTCCTTGGTCAGCTTCGCGCCGCCGATCGCCTTGGCCACCCCGAAGTCGATCACTTTGAGCAGCGGCTTGTCATCCTGCATCATCACCAGCAGGTTCGATGGCTTGAGGTCGCGGTGCAGGATCGCCTTCTGGTGCGCGTGCGTGATGGCGGCGCAGGCCTGCACGAAAAGCTCGAGTCGCTGGCGGGTGGAAAGCTCGTGCTTGTCGCAGAACCGGGTGATCGGTTCGCCGGGAACATATTCCATGACGAAGTAGGGGCGATGGCCCTCGGTAACACCCGCATCCAGCACCCGCGCGATGTTGGGATGGCTCATCATCGCCAGGGTCTGCCGCTCGACCTGGAAGCGCGCCAGCACCCCCCGCGAGTCCATTCCCGGCCGGATCACCTTGATCGCAACCGTCTGGAGAATCGGATCGGTTCGCTCGGCGAGATACACCATGCCCATTCCACCTTCGCCGAGCGGCCGCAGAATGCGGTACGGGCCAATCGTCTCCGGCATCGCCGGCTCAGGCGAAGGCATGTCCTCCCAGGCGGTTTTGTTGGGATCAGCCGCCTCCGACGCCGTCACGGGCGATTGGGATATCAGATCCAGGACCTCGCGAAGAAGTTCCTTGTCGTCTCCGCACCCGCCCACCAGAAAATGCTCGCGCTGCTCGGGCGGCAGGTCCTGCGCCTCGAGAAACAGATCCTTGATGATTTGCCAGCGCTGGGGGGTCATGATTAAGCCGGATTCTATCCGGTCTCCACCGCATCATGCGAAGACGGGATCGCCGCTGCGACAAGAATTGATGGCAGGCCCGCTTACGGTGCGGCGGGCGGCGCTGATTCCGGCCCCAGCTTCTTCGCCAGCCAGGCGCTGGCCAGCAGCCACTCGCGGTTGACGGTCCGGCTGGAAAGCTCGAGAGACTCGGCCACCTCCGCGATACTCATGCCCACGAAACAGCGGAGTTTGACGATATCGGCCATCCGTTTATCGAACTGCTCCAGCTCGTCAAGCGCTTCGTGAACGGCCAATACGTCCAGCGAAGGCTCGTTGGCGCTCTGGCGCGGGTCGGCAATGTCATCCGACAGGCAATCGCGGGCGCGGCCGCCGCCGCGCTTGAGTTGTTTCTGACGGCGGGCCCGCTCCACCAGGATTCGCCGCATCGCCTCGGCCGCCGATGCGAAAAAATGGGCCCGATTCTCAAAATTCGGCGCGGTCCCCCCGAATAGACGTACATACGCCTCGTGAACCAGCGCGGTCGGCTGAAGCGTGTGCCCGGCAGCTTCATGGCGCATTTTGGCCGCCGCCTGACGCCGGAGATCGTCATAGACCATCGGCAAAAGCCGCGATGCCGCCATCCGGTCACCGGAAGCGGCAGCGCTCAACAGGCGGGTGAAATCCTCCATTGCAATGGCTCGGTTGCGGGGCTCGGCGATAGACCTAAACAGGGCACCCTGTCGCAGTCCAGCCGGCATTATCGCATGAGGCTTGGTTGGAAGGCAACGAAATAGTCCCTCTACTGGAGAACGATCATGTTCACCGCTTCGCAACGCCGTCAAACCGACGCGCCTCGCAAGTCCCTTCGCGCCCAAAAGTTAAGCATGGCCATCGAGTCATTGGAAGATCGGCGTCTGATGAGCGCCAGCCTCGCTAATGGCGTGCTTTCCGTTGTCGGCCGCGACAGCGACACTGCCGGCGACTATATCGCCGTCGTCACGACCGCCGACCCCTCGCAACTGATGCTCAACGACAATGGGGTCGTCAGTTACTACTCTGCCAGTTCGATCAACAAGGTCGTCATCAACGGCCTGCGCGGCAATGACCGGCTGATGCTCTCGAACTCCGTCGCCAAGCCCGCCGAGATTTATGGAGGCCTGGGCAACGATACCATCGCGGGCGGGGCGGCCGGCGACTACCTCTCCGGCGGCGGCGGCACCGATTCCATCAACGGCAACGACGGCAACGACATCCTTGACGGCGGCGTCGGCGGCTGGTGGGACCTCGCCCAAAATGACGGAAACGACAGCCTCGCGGGTGGCGCGGGAAACGATGTCTTGTACGCCAGCGACTACGGCAACAATGTTCTGCGGGGGGGCGACGGCAATGACCAGTTGAACGGCTACGCCGGCAATGATTTCCTCGATGGCGAGGCCGGCCGCGACAACCTCAGTGGCTACACTGGAAACGATACGCTCGTCGGCAGCGTCGGTGAAGATCTTCTCTCCGGCGGGGCGGGAGATGACACCCTTCGGGTTGCGTTCAACTTCAACACCTTCATTCAGAATCGCGGCCAGGGGATCGTCCCTGCCAATGAATACTCCAGTTTAGCCTCGGGCCAGGACATCCTCGACCTCAAACTCGATCTCGGGTCGACCATCCGCAATGTACTCAAGCCCGCAGTCAGCCAACTTCAGAGCATCACCCGTGGACTTCAACCCGTCGTCAACCTCTATCGACAGCAGATTCCGCTGATTTCCAAGCTGGATTCGAGCTTGACCTGGGGAAAAGTGCTGGATTCGAGCGGCCGGCTCGCCCCGTTCATCAATGCGATCAGCAACATCAACTCACTGAACATTGTTGAGCAAGATGGGCTGGTCGATTTTGGTCAATTCGCGGTTTCCTCGACCGGCGTGACCCGAACCAGTCTGGCCAATCCGTTCCAGTATCTTGGCGCCGTGACCAGCACGCTCAGCAGCCTGGACAGTCTGGGGGTGTCGTTTCCAGTTCTTAAGGATCCCACCAGCGCCGCCCAGATCGCGCTGGGGCGAAATGTTGACCTCATCAGCTACACCCTCCCGAGCATCGATATTGCGCCGCCGGTCTTCAGCGCGAGAGCGCCAATCTGGGGCGTCACCATCCCCGACTATGTACCGCTTATCGGTGGAAAGTCGGTGGGCATCATCGCCACCCTGGACGCGAAGGTCAGATTTCAGGCCAGCGGGACCGTCGGAATGGACCTGACCGGAGTGCGTTCGGGCAACATCTTGGATGGTTTCTACGCCACCAGCAACACCGGCGCTTCAATCTCCCTTAACATCACCGGCGGTGTGAAAGCCGAGGCCGAGGTCGTCTCGGTCGGGCTCACCGGCCTGTTGGGTGGAACCGTTTCGGCGACACTTCGCGATCTCAACGGCGACGGCAAGGTGCGAATCTCGGAGATGACCTCCGGCTCATCCCCATTCACCTTCTCGGCCGGCATTAACTACAGCGCATCGGTCTGGGGCAAGGCCGAAATCCCGGGGATCACCACCAGCGTCCCGGTTCCTGGCTGGTCCGGCTGGCATCCCACCGTGTCATGGAAGACCGTCACCATTGGCGGCTGGAGTTGGAGCGATAGCTACACCTTCGCCAGTGGCAAGTTCTCGCTGGTTTGACGCGCTGCAAGAAGCGATCCCGATCATTCCAGTCGAAGTAACTTATATCATTTATCGATATGGCGGGAACCCGACCGGCGCGGGTTCCCGCCCTATTTTTGACCTGAAAAAAATTCTTGTCGCACTTTCCGCGCCCTTCTCGCATGAACCTCCGTCAGACAGAAACAAAACAACACCTTTCACCGGAGTCCAGTCATGCTCAACTCTTCCAAGACCAGCCGTAACAATCATAAGTCAAGCAACAACAGCAAGTTCGGAACTGCCATCGAGTCCCTCGAAGGTCGCCAGATGTTCTCGGTCGGACTCAGTGCGGCCGGCGTGCTGTGGGTTGGCGGCGGCAACTACAGTGATGTGGTCACCGTCAATCAGTCCAGCTACTTCCAGCGCGTCGGCACTGGCGTCGTTCAGCGAAGCACCGTTTCGGTTTACGAGAACGGCCTGAACACCGCCAACTTCGATGGCTCGGCCGTCAAGTCTATCCAGGTCCTCGGCTATGGCGGCAACGACATCCTCACGGTCAATGCCGGTGCTCCGGCCACGATCGATGGCGGCGATGGCAACGATACCGTCACCGGCGGCAACGGTTCGGACAACCTCTTCGGCGGCTGGGGCGATGATGTCCTCAGTGGCGGCCAGGGCGTCACCCCCGACCTCATCGATGGCGGCCCGGGCGTGGATACTGCCGACTACTCCGGGCGCAACGATTTCATGCTCTTCCTGAGCCTCGATGAAACCCGCAATGACGGCGCGCCCGGCGAACTCGATCTAATCGCCAACTGCGAAAACGCCAATGGCGGCTCAGGCTTCGATTACATCTACGGCAACGCCGGCAACAACGTCCTCAAGGGCAACGCCGGCAACGACTACCTCTGGGGCGGGGCCGGCTCCGACAAGCTCGTCGGCGGCGAAGGGTGCGACATCCTCGATGCGGTCGATGGCGCCTCGCTGAACGACACCCTGATCGGCGGCAACGAAAACGGCACCGGCAACGATGGCTTCGACATCGGCATCGAAGACCGCCCCTCCGGCCTGTTCGGCGCGATCATGGCCCAGTCCAAGCTCAGCAACATCGACCAGATGATCTGGAGCTGAGCGATGAATATCGGTGCAGCATGATGGCTGAAAGGCAAGGAACGTGAACCCGGCACACGCGGGTTCCCGTTCTTGTTCCTGCGGCGAAAGCCGGCGGCCCGTCGAGCGCGGGAATTCGCGCCTGATCACGCCTATACTGCATGCCGAGGTCTTATGCCCGATTTCCAAGTCGTCAGTTCCTACCAGCCGCAGGGCGATCAGCCGCAGGCCATCGAAAAGATCGTGGCCGGCATTCTTGCCGGCAAGAAGTTCCAGACCCTCATGGGCGCTACCGGAACCGGCAAGACGTTTACGATGGCCCACGCCGTCGCCCGCCTGGGCCGGCCGGCATTGGTCATCAGCCACAATAAAACGCTCGCCGCACAGCTTTATGAGGAGTTCAAGGAGCTCTTTCCCAATAACGCGGTCGGCTATTTCGTCTCCTACTACGATTACTACCAGCCCGAAGCCTACATCCCGCAGCGCGATATCTACATCGAAAAAGATTCCAGCCGGAACGATGATCTCGATCGCCTGCGCCTCTCGGCCACCAGCAATCTGGTTTCCCGCCGCGATGTGCTGCTGGTCGCCTCCGTCTCCTGCATTTTCGGCCTGGGTTCGCCGGGCCAGTACAAGGACTCGGTCGTCTCCGTTCGCAAGGGCGAGTACGCCGACCGCGATGCGCTGCTCAAGCGTTTCATCGATCTCCAGTACGCCCGCAACGATTTCGATTTCAAACGGGCCACTTTTCGCGTGCGCGGCGATGTGGTGGAGATTCACCCTTCTTACGAGGAGTTCGCCTATCGCATCGAATTCTTCGGCGATGAGATCAGCTCCATCGCCGCCGTCAACCCGCTCACTGGCGAATTGCTCGCGGAGAAGAATGACATTTTCATTTATCCGGCCGTTCACTATGTCATGCCCGAAGAGCGCGTGAAGGCGGCCGCGCAGTCGATTCGCGATGAGCTGGATATCCGCGTCATGCAGTTGCGCGGCGAGGGCAAGCTCCTCGAAGCCCAGCGCCTGCTCGCGCGCACCAAGTTTGATCTTGAGTTGCTCCTGGAGACGGGAATTTGCCCGGGCATCGAGAATTACAGCCGTCATCTGGATGGCCGAAAACCCGGGGAAAAACCGTATACCTTGATCGATTATTTTCCCAAGGATTACGTGCTGATCGTGGATGAGTCACACGTCACGCTGCCGCAGGTCAAGGCGATGTTCAACGGCGACCAGAACCGCAAGAAGGTTCTGGTCGAGCACGGTTTCCGCCTCCCCAGCGCCATGGACAACCGGCCGCTCAAGTACGAAGAATTCGAGCAGATGTGGAACCAGGTGGTCTTCGTCTCGGCCACGCCGGGACCGTTCGAGTTGCAAAGCTGCGTCGGCGAAGTGGTCGAGCAGGTGATCCGCCCGACCGGGCTGATCGATCCGGTGATCGAAGTCCGACCGGCCCAGGGGCAGGTGCCGCACCTGCTGGCGGAGATCAAAAAGCGGGTTGAGAAAAACGAGCGCGTGCTGGTGACGGCCCTGACCAAGCGGCTCTCTGAAGACCTCGCGGCGTACATCCAGGAGGCCGGGATTCGCGGACGGTATCTGCATAGTGAAATCCACACGCTCGAGCGCGTGGAGATCCTCAACGATCTTCGTCGGGGCGATTTCGATGTGCTGGTCGGCATCAATCTTCTCCGCGAAGGGCTCGACCTGCCGGAAGTGTCGATGGTGGCGATTCTCGATGCGGATAAGGCGGGATTCCTCCGCAGCGAAACATCCCTCATCCAGACCATCGGCCGGGCCGCGCGCAACGCCAACGCGACCGTCTATCTCTATGCCGACAGCATCACCCCCGCGATGAAGAAGGCGATGGATGAGACGATGCGGCGGCGGGTGATTCAGCTCCAGTACAACGCCGACCACGGCATCACCCCCAGGACGATTCAGAAATCTATCCGCCAGGGGATGGAGGCCGAGGTCAAAGCCCGCAAGACCACGGCCAATGCCATCCGCGCCGATGAGGCCGAACTGGATAACACCGAGATCATTAAGCTCCTCGAAGAGGAAATGCTGGAGGCGGCGCGGCGGATGGAATTCGAACTGGCCGCCCAGTTGCGGGACAAGCTCAAGGAAATCAAAGGCGCCCCGACGATCCACAGCGGCGAAGGGTATGTCCCCGAACCGGGCGGCGATGAGCGCGGGGGGCAGAAGATATGGACCCCCAAGACTAAGGGGCGCGGCAGAGGCAACAACCGCGCGGCGAAGTAATTTCGTTTTGGGTGGCATGGGTAATGGTACTCCATTACCCGTGTCTTGATCTTCACGGCCCGGTCGCCCATGCCACCTCGTTAATGAACTGCTCGATCTTCGCCGCGGACTTGTTCCCATATTCTAATTCGACGCCGGATGAAACATCGACGGCCCAGGGGTGGAGAAGTTCGACGACGCGCCCGACATTCTCCGGGCGCAAACCACCGGCGGCAATTATCGGGGGCAGGCCAGCGAATGCCCCGGCCGACTGGAGCGCGGCGATGGCTTCAAAATTATTTTCCAGGCCCGTGCCGCCCATGGCGGTGGACCCGTCCGCACTGGGCGGCGCGGGGGTTTCGAGGACAAAGCCCTGAAGATTGCGCAGGTCCAGCGCGGCGGCGGCTTCGCGCCAATCATCGAGTTCAGCGCGGAGGGCGGCCGGGTCGGCGCGGAGGGCTTTGAGGATGGTGAAATTGCGCAGAGCGGCGACGGTGGAGGGAGGCTCGTGGCCGTGGAGTTGAATGTGGCGGATGCCCAGGTCGTGGGCGATGGTGGTGATCTCGTGAAGGTCCTGATCGACGAAGAGCGCAACCGGTGTGATGAAGGCGGGCAGGGCGCGGAGAATCTGGCGGGCGTTGTCGAGGGAGATGCAGCGGCGAGCCCGGGGGTAGAAGACCATGCCGATGGCATCGGCCCCGGCGCGGGCGGCGGCGAGGGCATCTTCCGGCCGGGTGATACCGCAGATTTTGACGCGAACGCGCATGAGGGCATTGTTAATGGTTCGGCGCGTAATGTCCATTGCCGCGGTGGATCGTCCGTTGTCCGTTGTCAGTGGTACGTTGCGAAAGATGGATCATTTCTTGATCGAATCCGCCTGCCACTTGGCCACCAGGCGATCCCAGAGCGCGGGAGTGTAGTAGGCGAAGAGAGGGACGCCGGGGCGGAGGGCGACGGATTCGCGGCGTCGGTCGGGGAGGAGGTCTTCGAGATCGTCCGAGCCGATGATGATGGAGGCGTTGAGGGCGTGCGGCGTTTCGGCGAAGTAGCCCACCTGCGGGAAGCGCCGCAGGTAGAACGGCAGCGGCCAGATGTCCTTGCCGACGACCTGGATATACGTTTTGTAGCCCTTCGGCGAAACCGCGGCCACCTGCTCGAGGCGGGTGACGAAATCGAAGATCTGGGAGGTGGTGTGGCCGTAGACGTAGGGGTTGTAGACGCTGGAGGAGAGGCGTTTTTTGGCCCATTGCTCGGTGAGACCGTTGGCGCGGTCGGTCTCCCAGAGGAGGTGGCCGACGCCGACGAGCAGGGCGGCGATGACGAGGGACTTGCCGATGTAGGTGGGCGTGAGGCGGATCAGGCGGGCGATGGCCAGCCCGCCGAGAAGGGTCATGGCATGGAGGAAGGAGAGTACGCACCAGGGGGTTTTGTAGGAGAGGATCGAGTAGGCGAGCGTGAGAAGAAGCGTGTAGAAGGCGAGGAAGCGGATGAAGGGGATGGAGGGGGTGGGGCGGCGATGGTGGGAGTGGTGAGGGCTGGATGTTGAGGGTTCAGGGTTCAGGGTTTGGGGTTCAGGGGAGGATGCCAGGGCGTTGTGGGTGGTGACTGAGTGATGGGGTTTGGAGGTCACGCGCTTTGTGCGCAGCAGCAGGGCGATGATGAAGCCGATGAGGGCGAGGGCGACGATGAGCATTTCGGTGAAGATGGGGGCTCGGGGGCGGTATTGGAACCAGGTGAGAAGCTCGATGTACCAGCCGAAGGGGTGGACGTGATCCGTTGAATGGCCCGCCCCGCGCGAGAGGTAGCCGGTGTAGGCCTGGAAGAATTTGACGATGCCGCTGAAACGGTCGGCCAGGGATGCGCCTTCGATGAAGAAATCGCGGAAGAAATTGGAGAAGAAGGCGATGATGATCGCGAAGAAGGCGGCCATCGCCACACCCGCGCCGGCCAGCATGCGCGCGGGGCGGGCATGCGCGCCGTCTTTGCCGGCGTCGCCGCGGAGTTTATCCCAGGCCCAGGTGAGGCCGATCGCGGCGAAGGCGACGCCGACATGGATGATCCAGGTTTCCTTGGTGGCGGCCATCAGGCCGATATTGATGCCGGTGGCGATGGCCCATCGCCAGCGGCCGCGGAGAGTGAATCGCCAGCCGGTGATAATGGCGGCGAAGGTGAACGCGACCAGCAGATATTCGTGGATGTAGTAGCGGCTGTAGTAAACCATGCCGGGGGAAACGGCGGCGAGCAGCGCCGCCCAGAACGCGGCCCAGCGGCCCAGGGCATGGCGGAGGAGCAGAGTAAGGGCGATGAGCCAGACGCCGAAGAAAACGGGGACGATGCGGTAGGTGATTTCGTTGGTGGTGGCGAAATCGGATGCGCCGGTGATCCAGACGGCGGGCATGGTGGCGTAGTAGAGGGCGGGCCCGTGATACTCGGCCGGGTCGTAATCGAACCGGCCGCTGCTCCAGAGGCTGTCGAGCTTAACGGTGTTGACGGCTTCATCGTTGTGCAGCGGCCGATCGGCCAGACGCGGCAGGCGCAGCAGAAGGGCCAGGCCGATGACGAGGAGAAAGGCGGCGGCGTAGAGGAGGCGGAGCTTCATGTGGTGTGGGATTCTATCGCGGGAGAGGCGGGTTGGGTGGGCTCTGGGACGGGGAAATGCGATGGAGCAGGGAAATGCGATTCGAATGTGAGTGGATTTTGGTTCGTAGGCCGCCAGCACGGGCGGGACGCCCGTGGCACGGGGTTCACGGCGTTATTTTACGGGTTTGCCCCAGACTTCGATCTCGATCAGGTGGTTTTGCGCATCCGAGGTATTGCCGTTGCTGTAACAGCGGATGTAACGCGCTTTGGTGGCCAGGCCATCGACGAGTTTGCCCTCGGTGAATTCGAGGTATTCATTGTCTTTCCCAGCGCCCAGGCCGGAGGAGTTATCCTGGTCGTTATTGAAGAGTGTGAACACGTCTTTGGAGAATTCCGGATCATTCGACACTTGCACAATCACATCCCGGTACACGCGCGGCTCGGCGTGGTAGTGCCATATGACAATCGCCCAGATTTCGGCCGGCGCGGCGAGGTCGACCTGCGCCCACTGCCGGCCCGGCCCCATTTCCAGCCAATCTCCATCCGATCCCTGCTTGTAGCCGTCGGTAATCAGCGGCGCATCGCCGACGATCGGATCGACATCGCTTAGCGTTACCTGTTTGTTACGCGACAATACCACCAGGCCATTGGGAACGATGAAACTGCCCCGCCGCCGAAACGCCACGTTGCGGTTGATCGTCGTAAAACGCGGCAGAGGTTTGGGAGTGCAGACAGTGGCCGCCATGGGCAATTCCATCGGCAGCGGCTCGAGGTCCGATGCCGCGAGCCCTCGTGCCGCAATCGCCCTCACCGGCGGGAGCGGCTGGTACATCCAAAACGAACTCGCATTCGTTTCGTTGTTGGTTGGACCGTATTGCGAGAGCATTGAAGCAGTAGGGGGTGGCACTGAGGCATTGGACGAACTGCCGCCGGGGTTGTTGTCGCAACCGCAGAGGGCTGCGCCGAATGTCAGCGTTACGGCGATTGTCGAAACGATGGCGCGGCTTCGAGACAACATCATGGTGCCTCCGATTGGCTATTTCGCCATTTTTCCCCAGACCTCGATCTCCAGCAGATGATTCTGCGCATCGGATGTATTTCCTTTGGAATAGCAGCGCACATAGCGGGCTTTGGTCGCCCGGCCATCGATGAGTTTGCCTTCGTTGGACTCGAAGTATTCGCGATCTTTGCCCGCGCCCAAGCCGGAGGAATTGTCCTGATCGTTGTTGAAAAGAGTGGTGACGCCCTTGGCGAAGGCGGGATCATCGGAAACCTGGACGATCACATCGCGGTAGATGCGCGGCTCGGCGTGGAAATGCCAGAGGGCGACGGCCCAGATGTCAGCGGGCGCGCCGAGATCGACCTGGCCCCATTGCGTGCCGGGGGCCATCTCAACCCAGTTTCCTTCCAGTCCTTCCTTGGATCCATCGGTCACCATCGTGGCATCGCCCATGATCGGCCCGGCGTCGCTGAGCTTGACTGGTTTCTTCAGAGACAGGAGTTGGAGTCCCTGGGGAACCATGAAGTTTCCGCGGCGGCGGCCGAGGGTCTTGGTATCGACGGTGGTGTTTAATGGCGCCTTCGTGGGAGTGCCGACGATGAGCTTGATGGGCAATTCAAGGGGGAGGGGGATGAGATCGGCTTCCGGAACGGAGTTAGCGGCCGAGGCGCGTTCGGCGGGCAGGGGCGGGAGGTTTTCATTTGCAGCCGCCGTCTTTTCGGGTGAGACTGCGGGCGTTTTGAGATCGCCTGATGCGGCGGGGGGCGTTTGAGGCGTCACCGCCGGCTTTGCCGCCGTCGCGGGCACCGAGGCGGGAGTGGTCGCGGGTGCGGAGGCGGGCGTGGCGGGCGGCGTGGTGGTGGCCACCGTGGGCTTGTCGCCCTTGCCCTGGGCGTTGTCGTCTTTCTTATCGCATCCACCCAAGGCGACCGCCAAGGCGATGCTCAGGGCGATTCTCAACATAATTGATCGATTTTGAATGGAGTTCATGGCGCCTTCCGTGAAATGGATGATGTCTGTTGCATCGGCCGAAAACCCCTCACCCCCGCCCTCTCCCACGGCCGGAAAAGCGGCTGTGCGTATTGACCTCTCTCACCGGCCTTGGGAGAGGGAGCAAGAGGCAGCGCCGTTATTTTCGGCTCACGTGCAATGGGCTGTGGTCATCCATATATACCACCGTTACGCGGACGCGATGCCGGCGCGCGACAATTTTCGTGGAATTCACACTTGATGGATCATTTGGGCGCGGCGGTCGGGGCGGGGGCGGCGGCGGGCTGTTTTTCGAGGGCGTCAATTACATCCTGTGGCAATGTGATTTTGGATTGGTCGCGGGTCATGGTCTTCCAGAGGGGCGTGTGGGTGTTGGTGGTGTCGCCGCCCGTGGTGAGGATGAAGCGCGTGGGGTCGGCGGCATCCAGGCCGGCATCGATATTCAGCGCGGGGTTGGAGTCACCGGTGAATTTCGCGCTCTCGACGGGAGTCCACTTGCCCTCTTTGGCGGATTTGACCCAGGCGGGTCCATAGGCGGCCTGGCGGACCTGTGTGGCGGAGATTTTGTTGCGGCGGAAATCCTCGACGAAGGAGTAGAGTCCGGAGAGGGACTTGCCGCCGGTGATGGTGGAGAAGGTGACCAGGTGCTTCCAGGTCTTGGTTTCGGGGATGTAGAAGTAGCCGGAGAAGGCGGTGCGTTTTTCGTCTTCGGGGCGGGCGGTGACGATGAAGCGGTAGGTGGTATCGGGTTTCCAGTCGTAGTCGAGGAACGATTGGCCGCCCGTGCCTTCGCCGCCAAAGCGGCCGATGCGGACATCATCGGCCTTGTAGAGGAGCTTGACCTTGTTGTCTTCGTTCACGGCCTTGGGATCGTTCTGCTTGCCCGGATCCCAGACCGAAAAGATGACGACCTTTTTGCTGTTGCCGAGTTCCTGGATCCCGAAATATCCCTTGGAAAAGCCGGCGACGCAGAAATAGGTGCCGGGGGCGGATTTGGAGATGGTGACCTGGTTGTAGAAGGCGGCGATGTCGGTGCCGGGGTAGCCGAGATGGATGGAGCGGCAGGCCTTTTGCTCGGGCTTTTCGGCGGGTTTGTCGGCGGGTTTTTCATCGGCGGCGCGGGAGAGGGGGGAGAGAAGGGCGAGGATGAGGGTCAGGCAGGTGAGGCGGGGCATGGGGTTCTCCGTGGGCTTTATGCTGTGCGGATAACGGGAATCTTTCGGGGCGGTGGGTTGATGAACGATGCTGGGTTGAGGATCGCGATCTATCCGTGGTCACGCGGAAAGGGTCAGGAGCCTGGGGATGGTTATTCACTTGGCTGCGCCGCGGGTGGCCGGCTCCTCACCCTGTGCATTGTTTAAATATGAATGGGCCGCTTATCCACCGCCATGGCGGCTTCCTTAATTGCTTCGGGCATGGTCGGGTGGGCGTGATTGCTGCGGGCGATGTCCTCGGCCGTGGCTTTGAACTCCATCGCCACGACACACTCGGCGATCATGTCGGAAGCGTGCGCGCCGAGAATGTGGACACCCAGCACGCGATCGGTTTTAGCATCGGCGATGATCTTGACCTGCCCGGCCGTTTCATCCATCGCCTTGGCCCGGCCATTGGCGATGAAGGCGAATTTGCCGACTTTTACCTGATGGCCGGCTTTGACGGCTTCTTCTTCGGTGTAGCCGACGGAGGCGAGTTCGGGATGGGTGTAGACCACGCCGGGGACGGTGTGGTAATCGACGTGGCCGGGGATGTTGTTCATGCGCTCGACACAGGCGATGCCTTCTTCCTCGGCCTTGTGGGCGAGCATCAGGCCGCCGACCACATCGCCGATGGCGTAGATGCCGGGGATGCTGGTTTCGAAGGTATGGGGATCGAACGCGATGAATCCTTTGGCATCCATTTTCACGCCGATTTGTTCAAGGCCCAGCCCCTGGGTCATGGGGCGGCGGCCGATGGAGACGATGATTTTGTCGGCCTCTTCAACGCCGGATTCGGCACCATCCTTGGATTTCCAGGCCAGCTTGATTTTGCCGTTTTCGATGGTGGCCGACTGGGCGGCGGTGCTGAACTTGAACTGCATTCCCTGGCGCTCGAGCAGGCGCTGGAGCTGCCCGGCCAGTTCCTTATCCATGTTGGGCAGGGCGCGGTCGAGGAATTCAACGAGGAGCACTTCCGAGCCGAGGCGGGACCAGACCGAGCCCATCTCGACGCCGATATACCCCGCGCCGACGATGATCAGGCGCTTTGGGACTTCAGTCAGCGTGAGGGCTTCGGTGGAGGAAAGGATGAATTTGCCATCGAATGGCAGTGTCGGAATCTGAATGGGGACTGAGCCGGTGGCGATGAGAATGCGCCTGGCGGTGAGGGTCTGTTTGCCGGTGGAGGAGGTGATCTCCACCGAGCCGGTCGCGGCGATCCGGCCGGTCCCGAAGAAGCTGTCGATCTTGTTCTTCTTGAAAAGCCCGCCGACGCCGGTGGTGAGCTGCTTGACGACCTCATTCTTGCGGGCCAGCATCGTGGCCAGATCGAGCTGCACGCCGCTGAGCTTGATCCCATGTTTGGCGAAGGAATGGGTCGCCTGGTAATACTTTTCGGACGAATCGAGCAGGGCTTTGGAGGGAATGCAGCCCACGTTGAGGCAGGTTCCGCCTAAATACTCCTTCTCAACGCAGGCCACTTTCATACCAAGCTGGGCCGCGCGAATGGCCGCCACATATCCGCCGGGGCCGGCGCCGATCACGATCAGGTCATAGGGAGTGTTGTCGGGCATAGGGGGGGAGATTGTATGGCCAAACGGCTGAGGTGGCGAGAGGGAGGGCATTGCGGATTGCCAATTGGGGATTGCGGATTGAATTGGGGGTTTTCAATCCGCAATCCGCAATCCGCAATCCAAAATTGACCGGGCCTATTGCCTCAATTGCCCCTTGGCCGATAATTCCCATCAGATGCCCCTTCTTCGCTCCAGCCCGCCTACCTCACCCGCGCCTTCGCAGGCCGAACTGCGGCGGATTCTGCATATGGAGGTGCCGGTGATCGTGACCCTGGCGCGGCGGACGCTGACCTTGTCGGAAGTCATGCGCCTGGGGCCGGGGGCGATTATCGAGTTCATCAAGTCGTCTGATGAGCCGCTGGAACTGCTGATCAACAATAAAGTGATCGGCTTGGGTGAGGCCGTCAAGGTGGGGGAGAATTTCGGCCTGAAGATCACGCAGATCGGGGATGTCAAAGAGGTGATTCGGTCGATGGGGGGGTAGGGAGGTGTCAATTGTCAATTGTCCATGGCCGATTGTCCATGGTCAATTGGGTGGTGTCAGTTGTCCGTTGTCAGTTGTCCGTTGTCCGTTGCGACGGGTTTCCGCCCTTCCACTTCTCGCTACTCGCTACTCGCTTCTCGCTTCTAACTTCTATCTTCTAACTTCTGCCCGCCGTCACGATGACTGACCGCACCTACGCCTACGCCAGGAAAAACCGGCTGACGCACGAGAAGCAGTTCGAGGCGGTCTATGCGGGGAAGGTGCGGCAGAGCAGGGGGCCGCTGACGATTTTTGCGATCGCCAACGAGCTGGGGTTTCTGCGGCTGGGGTTGTCGGTTGGCCGGAAGGTGGGGACAGCGCCCAGGCGCAACCGGATCAAGCGGCTGCTGCGCGAGGCGTTTCGGCTCATGCAGCATGACCTGCCGACGGGGTACGATCTGGTGATCAACGTCCGCCCGCACGAGGTGATGATCCTGGCGGAATACCAGCGGATCATGTCGGCGCTATGCGTGAAGCTGCATGGGGTCTTATGTCAAAAATAAAGTCGCGAAGTTGAATAATTAGGACTCGCCCCAATTTCCCCAATTCATCCGTGCCCATCCGTGCTGATCTGTGGCTCCTGCTCTTTCATCGGTCCGAGGTCGCGATTCTCGACGCGTTCGTAACCCTTCGGATCGGCGGCGGCCAGAACGATCGCGGAGAGGCTTGCGGGCCTCGCGGGGCGGAGGACTCTGGCGAGGGATTGCAGGGTTGCGCCGGTGGTCCAGACATCATCGATGACCGTGACGTGCTTGCCGGCGATGGCGCTGGGGTCGGTCAGGGAGAAGGCATCCTTGAGATTCTCCACCCGGCGGGCGTGGGAGTGGAGGTGGGTCTGGGTTTCGGTGTTGCGGAGCCGGCGCACGGGGCGGGCCATGGGGACGCCGCAGCGCGAGGACAAGCGCCGGGCGACGACCTCGGCCTGGTTGTACCAGCGCATCAGCCGGCGCTTCCAATGCAGGGGGACGGGAATGATGACCTGCGTTTCGTGGAGGAGTTCCTTGACCGATTCGCGAGCTAAAAGTCGGTCGGCCAGTTCCTCGCCAATCCCCCATTTCTTGTGGTACTTGAGCTGGAGGATCAGGTCCTGCAATGGGTGCGTGTACGGGCCGAGGCGGACGATACGGTAGAAGAGGGGCGGGCCTTTGCCGCGGCAATCGGGGCAGGGGCTGCCGTGCATGGGCAGGGGCATGGCGCACATGCGGCAGTGGGGCTCTGATTCGATTCTCTCGAGCTGGGCCAGGCACTGCGGGCAGAGCGAGGTGGTGGAATGAGGGAACTCGAACGCGCCTTTGCAGGCCGGGCAGGCGCGGGGGAAGAGCAGGTCGAGGAAGGGGGAGATCAGGCGAAGCACAACTGGGAATGATATCGAATCGGTCTACGGTTGTATTGCAATTAAATCACTCCGGCACACCGACCACCACATCGAACCTGCGAAATGCCGCGCCGGCCCAGAAGACGACGCCTGTGGCCAGGCTACCGAGGACGATCAGCGCCGCAGCGCCGGTGGCGACCCAGGAGCCGGTGAGGGCATGGATGACCAATCCCGCCACGAGTGTCAACCCGGCCGCGAGGAGGATGAGAAGCATTTTCGCCACCAGCATCAGCATCTGCCGGCCGAACCCCTGGAAATCGCCCGGCCCGGCCGCCACGCGCACGGGGAAGTTCAGAAAGATGAGATTTTCGATTCCTACAATCAAGATACTGAAGGGGATGCAGAGCACAGCGGCCATGAGGGTGCCCAGTGTTGCCTGATGCTTGACGATCATGATCCCGCCCAGAATCAGCTCATCGGCCAGCATAAGGAAAAGCGCCGGCGTGGCGATCTGCCCGGCCGCCATCGCGTAGGGGGCGATGGGCAGGCTCTTGAGGTAATCCATGCGATCGAGCTCGGCGCGGAAATCGAAGCGCAGCCAGGAGGTCATCATCAGGCTGAAGAAGGCGATGCCGCTGACCGCGGGAGCGGTGGGGTCTTCCTCGTGGCGTGCTCCGAGCATGACCGGAATGGCGGCGAAACCGAGGATCACGATCATGATGAGCATGCCCCGCGACGAGCGGATGGCGGTGGAGGCCTGCCGCCAGAGAATTGGCCCGATGCCGCCCCAGCGCGGCGGGCGCGGCAGGGAGCCGCGGGCCTTGAATTTGCCCGAGGCCATGATCCCCCCCTGGCGCAGGCGCTGGATGCGATCGTGGAACGCGGCCGAGCGGGCGGCCGAGGCTTCGAGGTAATCCGCATCGAGCCAGAAGACGATCCAGAGCAGGGCCAGATTGATCGCGATGGCGATCCCGGC
>JBBRTW010000091.1:0-18980 GCA_038244055.1 Tepidisphaerales bacterium
GGGGCGGGCCGGCCGCCCCCCCCCCCCCCCCCCTCGCGCGGGTGGGGGTGATCTTGATTGTGTTGGGGCGGGTTGGGGGCAATGAGTTTTCCTGGTGGGATGATCAGAAGACGATTCATCACAATCCGAGTTTGAATCCGCCCACCGGCCAGGCGGTGCGGGAGGCGTGGGGTCGGCCGGAGGGCGGGTTGTATGTTCCACTGACGCAGACGTACTGGGCGGGGCTGGCGTTTGTCGGGGAGGGCAAGGGCGTGGATGCCACCGGGATTCACCTCAGCGCGCGGGTGTTTCACGCGGGGAGCCTGGCGCTGCACCTGGCTTCGGCACTCGTGGTATTTTCTATTTTAAGATTGCTCAGTGGGGTGGTGTGGGCGGCGCTGCTGGGGGCGATGGTGTTCGCCGTGCATCCATTGCAGGTGGAAGCGGTGGCGTGGGCCTCGGGGGCCAAGGATTTGCTGGCGGGGCTGCTGGGATTGTGCGCGGTATATCAGTATCTGGTGAGTGCTCAGGGTTCGGGGTTCAGGGTTCAGGGTTCAGGGTTCAGGGGAGAAGTTGGAAGTTGCAAGCGAGAAGCGAGAAGATCTGTCAGTGGTCAATTGCCCGTTATCCGTTGCAGCCGCTCAACAATCCGGCGCCGCCGGCAACCAACAACTGACCGCGGACAATGGACAACGGGCATCTCGCAACCCGCAACTCGTAACTCGCAACTCAAAAGCCTACTACTTCAGCGGGATGATCGTGCTGGTGATGGCGATGCTGGCCAAGCCTTCGGCGATGGTAATTCCAGTGATTGTGGCGGCGCTGGATCGGTGGGTGATGGGACGATCGTGGAAGAAGGTGCTGGTGAGCGCGGGGGGATGGGGGCTGGCGGTGCTGCCATTGGTGATCGTGGCGCGGATGGCCCAGATGGCGGAGGGCGTGGCCGAGGTGGCGTGGTGGCAGCAGCCGCTCATCGCGGGGGATGCGCTGGCGTTTTATTTGTGGAAACTGGTCTGGCCTGTGGATCTGGGGGCGGACTATGGAAGAAGGCCGGCCGTTGTGATGGGGATAATGGGCGGGGTTTGGATTTATCTGGCGTGGATGGTTCCGGCGATTGTGGGGTGGCTGGCGCGGTGGGGGATGAGGAGAAATGAGAAGTTGGAAGTTGGAAGCGAGAAGGGGCAATTGGAGATTGGGGTCGTTCGCATGGGCGGGACGCCCATGTCACGGGGGAGCGGTGGCGCGGAGTCGGCGGATGGTCGTGGCATCGTTCGCATGGGCGGGACGCCCACGTCACGGGGGAGCGGTGGCGCGGAGTCGGCGGAAGGTCGTGGCATCGTTCGCACGGGCGGGACGCCCATGTCCCGGGGGAGTGGTGGGGGCGCGGAGTCGGCGGAGGGTCGTGGCATCGCTCGCATGGGCGGGACGCCCATGTCACGGGGGAGCCTTCTGACTGTGGGGATGGTGGTTTTCGCGGCGGGGTTGTTGCCGGTGCTGGGGTTCGCGCCGTTTATGTTTCAGTACATGTCGACTGTGGCGGATCACTACGTCTATGTAGGGATGCTGGGAGTGGGGATGGGTGTGACGTGGGGAGTCATGTGCGTGAGCGAGCGAATTGGCGGACCGTCAGCGCGTAACGCGCGGTCGGGCGAGGGCTCAGCGCGGCGATGGGCGATGGGCGTGGGATGCGCGGTAATGGTGGGCGTGCTGGGATGGAAGAGCTTTTCGCAGGTCGGGGTGTGGAAAGACGATCTGACCTTGTGGCGGCATACGATGGCGATCAGCCCGCATAGTTTTGTCGCGCCGAACAATGTGGCGGCCAACTATGGGCGGCGGAGCGTGATCCTTTCCCGCGCGGCCGAGGAAGCGCGGGAGCGGGGGCGCGAGGATCTGGCGGCCAACTTCGAGGCCGAGCGCGTGCGGGCGCTGGAGATGGCGACGCGGATGCTGGAGCGGTCGGTGGCGATCAATCCGGATTATCCCACGGCGCGGCAGAACGCGGTGATGAACTACATGCGCCTGGGGCGGGCAGGTCCGGCGGTGGCGCATCTGGAGGGACTGTTCAAAGCGAACGAGGTTGCGCCGCCGCTTCTGCGCGACAACTACACGGCCTACCACGACACGGCCGGGCACTTGTACATGCGCCTCGGAAATTACGAGAAAGCGGCGGAGCATTTTGAGATGCTGGCGAAACTGGTGCCAGGACATGCGACGGCGGGGAAGGATCTGGGAGCGGCGCGGGAGAGGATGAGGGAGGCGCGGGTGGAGGGGGACGACGTCATTCGACAATGAGACAATGAGACAATGAGACAATGAGACAATGAGACAATGGGACCATGGGACCATGGGACAATGGGACACAAGAAGGTAATGAGAATGGGACGAGGGGGCGGATCAGCGGAGGGCGTGGAGGGCGTCCTGGCGGGATTTGTGGATGGTGAAGAGGCGTTCGAGGGAGCAGGCGCGGAAGATTCCCAGCAGACCGGAGGACATCCCGCAAAGGGCGAGGTGGCCTTTGACGGTTTTCACCTGGTGGCGGATGTTCACCAGCATTCCCAGGCCGGCGCTAGGCATGTAGCTGACGGTCGAGAGATCGATAATCCAACGGCCGCCGGTGCGGTCCTGGAAGCTGGCGGAGAGGGCTTCGTTGATGCGGTCGAACTCGGCGGAATCCATGTCATCGGGGAGGTTGACCTCCACGATGTGGACCGCGCCAACGGTGGTGAATTTGAGTACCTCTGTGGTCATCGCGAGCGGCTCCCAATCGGCTGGGTTCATTAAAGCATAAAATCAGGGTGCGGGCAAAGCGAAGTTGAAAAGGACAAAATGGGCTTAAGGGACGAGTTGCGAGTTGCGAGTTGCCCGTTTGTCCGTTGTCCGTTGTCAGCGGCGGGCTGCCTGTGGTGCCGGTTTGATCAGCAGCAACTAACAACGGACAACGGACAACGGACAACGGACGACGGACGACCCCCAACGAGGGCTTCGTTATCGGACTTGAAATCGGCGGCGTGGGGAAGGGCCGATAATATCATCCCATTTTATGCAAACCACCCATATTTATTGTTCATCCTAAATTAAACCACAAAAGCGGCGATCTGGCGCCTAAGTCATGGACCATTCCCGGTGCATTCCCCACACAGATTACCCAGACTTACAACAAATGAGGTCTGATTCTGTTGAATATGCCGAATTCCATTTGCTCGAATCGGTCGAGCGGGCCATGCTGTATGGACTTGTAACTTCGCCGGATGGGTTGGTGTGAACACATGAAAAATCGAGACCGAATTGGCGTCCCCGCGACGGGTGGGGCGCGTAGCGTCAGTACGATCAGCAAATGGTTCCTGGCGGCCGCAATCGCGGGCCTGGCGGGCGCTTCGGCGTCCATGCCGGCTCGGGCGGACGACCTGGATCCGGTCGATCAGCTCGACCAGCTTGATGAAACCGAACAGGCGGATCAAGCGCCGGTGCTGGCCTTGGCCGGTCCCGCAACCACGCAACCGACGACCCAGCCGGCCTCGGCGGGTGTGGGCGGCGGCGGTGGCGGCGGCGGATCGCTTCCGATGCTTGGCCTTGGGGGCGGCGCGGGCGGCGGCGGCGGTGGCGGGGGCGACCCTGAAGCCAGCGCCATGCTCGGCGGCGCGGCCGGCGGCGGCGGTGGCGGCGGCGGGAGCGGCGTTTCGGCCGACTCGTTCGCGGCCGACAGCGGCAACAGCGTGAACGTGGTCCCCATGCCCGCGGCCCTCTGGATGGGCATCGTCGCGGCCGGTGGACTCGGCGCCTGGATGAAGACCCGCAAGCGCGGCCAGCAGGCCTGATCGAACGAGATGCCCGACCGACTCGGGCGAACGCACCAACCCGCACGGAGCATGGGCGGTTGTCTAGACCGCGGCCGCCCGTTCTGGATGAAAATTTGAATGCAGGGCTGACACCGGTCCGTTCAACCGGCAGGCTGAAAGCCCGCACCACAACTATTTGAGTCAGTCGTCTCCTTTCCCCCCTTTTTGAAGGGTCGAGAAAATTCTCGGCCCTTCTTTTATTGACGGGTATAACACCAACCATGGCAAACGCTTTTCGCTATCGGCTGATTCCGTCGCTGCTGCTGGGCGCGCTTTTCTCGGCGTCCATTTCGTTGAATGCGGGGGCTCAGCCCATTCCAAAAACGGCGGAATTCATCGGATTGAATGTGGATGGGTTTGCGGACTGGATGTCGTCGGCCGCGTTTATCGATGCGACGGCTTATTTTCGGCGCTGGGGCAAGGCGGATGCGGGGTGGGAGGAGAATCCGGCCTTGCGGCTGTCGGAGGATAATTATCCGCTGGCGGATGCGGATGCGGTTTCGTTCCTGCGCGGGTATCCGGATGGGATTTACACGCTGAAGTACGAGGGGCAGGCGGATATCCGCTTCACGGGGATCGCGGCGATCGTGCCGGGATCGGGCAAGCGCAGCGGGAATGTGACGACGGGGCAGGTGAAGCTCCAGCATGCCGGGCCGGAGGATATCCTTTCGCTGCAGGTGCGCGGGCTTGATGCGAAGAATCCGCTGAAGAAACTGCAATTGATCTGCCCGGGATATGCGGATGCGACGGCGGTTTTCCGCACGGAATTTGTGCGGCGGGTTCGGCCCTTCCCGACGATCCGATTCATGGACTGGGGACAGACCAACAACAACCCGCTGGCGGAATGGGCCAGGCGGCCGACGCCGGCGATGTTCTCGCGCACCTCGGCCAAGGGGATTCCGGTGGAGGAGATGGTCGCGCTGGCGAACCTCATCAAGCGGAATGTGTGGATCAACGTGCCGCTGACGGCCAACGATGATTACATCAAGCAACTGGCCACATACCTGCGCGATCATCTGCACAAGGGGGCGACGATTCATGTGGAGTATTCGAACGAGGTGTGGAATTTCAGTTTCCAGCAGGCCAAGGACAATCTCTTCGCCGCGCGGGCCAACGGCGGGCTGACCAAGCCGGATGATTTCGGGCGCTGCGCGCAGAACGCGGCGGATCATCTCGGGAAGATCGCGGTGATGTTCAAGCAGGTCTTCGGGAACGCGGAATTCGAGAAGCGGGTGCGGCCGGTGATCGGCGGGTTCATCGCCAATACCTACTGGGCACAGATGCAACTCGATTTCCTGAATGCGAATTATCCGGGGCTGGTGAAGGAACTGGCGATCGCGCCGTATTTCGGGGTGGAGGGGGACATCAAGGCGGCGGATGCGCCGGGGGCGACGGCCGATCAGCTTTTCGCGGCCTGCAACGACTGGATCGACACGAAGATTCTCGAATGGGTGAAGGCGCATGCGAAGCTGGCGCAGGATAACAATCTGGCGCTGGTGGCCTACGAGGGGGGCGTCCACCTGACCGCGACGAACGGGCTGAATGAGAAAACGAAGCAGCAGATGCAGTACGATCCGCGCATGCCCAGGACATTGAATCACCTGCTGGATGTGTGGACGAGCAACGGCGGGGGGATGTTCTGCCAATTCGGGCATATCGGGCCGTATTCAAAATTCGGATATTGGCCGCTGCTGGAATCGCCGGATCAGAAGGGCACGCCCAAGTGGGATTACTACATGTCGAAGCTGCTGCCGGCCGGGGATGCGAACCTGGATGGGAAGGTGAACGATGCGGATGTGGCGATTTTGAAGGCGAATTTCGGGAAGACCGGGAAGACGTGGGAGGAGGGGGATTTTAACGGGGATGGGAAGGTGGATGGAGCGGATGCGAAGCTGCTGAGGGGGAATTTGCGGGATTCGACGCCGGCGACGATTCGGGAGTTGGAGAAGATGTCGGCGGCGGTTCCGGCGGCGCGGGCGACGTCGGCGCGGGTGGTGAGCGATCGGGGGCGGTAATGTTCGGGGTTTAATCCCCTCTCCTGTACTCGGGAGAGGGATAGGGTGAGGGTCTTCCGGCGGGGTGTGAAAGCGTCCCAGTTTTCGCGGCACAAAGACCCCTCACCCCCGCCCTCTCTGGAGTGCAGGAGAGGGGGGCCAACGCCCCTGCGCGGGATGCGAGTTAGCATGTAGAATCGCGAGCGACATGCCATTGCCGCCTCTCCAACTTCTATCGCTGATCATCGCCGCGATTCTGGCCGCGGGCGGGATCGCGCTGCTGGGGCTGCAATTCCTTGGGCATCGAAACGTGAAAGCGATCTGGCGGATCTGGGGGAGTTGGATGGTGCTCGCGCCGCTGATGATTGGGGCGTTCTTTCTCGGGGCGATCGCGGTGATCGTGTTTTTTACGGCGCTGGTTTTGATCGCGATTTATGAATTCGCCAGAGCCACGGCGCTGGGGCGAGATGGGGTGATGGTGGGGGCGGTGTTTGCGGTGGTGATAGTGACGGCGGGGGTTTGCGCCTGGCCGGCGGTGGATGGGGGAAAGCGTGGGATGTGCATTTCGTTGTTCAATGCGATGCCGGTGCTGGCGGGGGTGTTGATCGTGGCGGTGCCGGTGCTGCGGAATCGCGCGTCGGGGCAGTTGCAAACCGTGGCGCTGGCGATGCTGGCGGCGATTTATATCGGCTGGGGCTTCGAGCATCTGGCGCAATTCACGTTGTCGCGCGACTGGCAGGCCCCCCTGCTTTTTCTGGCGCTGGCGGTGGAGATTAACGATGTGGCGGCGTATCTGTTTGGAAAGATGCTGGGGCGGCCGCCCGGGCATGCGCGGCATCATCCGCTGCGGCCGGGGATTTCGCCCAGCAAGACGTGGGAAGGGGCGATCGGAGCTTTGTGCGTTTCGATGGCATTACCCTGGGCACTGGGTTTCGCGCTGCCGGCGGGGATGGGGGCCTGGCAGAAGATCGCGATCGGGTTGATCATCGGAATCGGCGGGCAGATGGGGGATCTGGCGATCTCGGTGTTCAAGCGCGATCTGGGATTGAAAGACATGGGGACAGCGCTGCCGGGGCATGGGGGGGTGCTGGACCGGATCGATTCCCTGCTGATCGCGGGGCCGATTTTCGTGCGGTTTCTTGGAATTGATTGAACCACGAAGGGCACGAAGGGTTCGAAGAAGAGAAAAAAGTGTGGGAGGATTTTCTATAATTTCGGGTGGTGAAGCGGAGCCTTTCATTGCGTCTACTTCCAACGGCCTAAAACCCCTCACCCCCGCCCTCTCCCACGCGGCGATTGGGCGGAACGGCAATGAGGATCAACTTGCGCCGCTTGGGAGAGGGAGTCAGTGCGTCGCCGGACATGAGCGCGTCCACTTGGAGTGCGACAGGCGAGGGCTAATTCTTGATGTACTCGAATCTTTTGTAGGTATAGAGCTCCGTCCAGGTCCAGTGGAAGCGAACGGCGTATTCTTTTTCGTGGATGAGTTTCCAGCCTGCGCCGAGGGATTTGCCGAGGCGGTCGGAGTGGTCTTCGGCATTGTCGAATTTTTCCCAGACGATGATGCGCTTGAGTTCGGGGGAGCGCTGGACGTCGGAGGCGATGGTGCTGTAGTTGAGGGGGAATATGCGAGTGCCGCCGCGACCTCCTCCGCCGCCGCCCCCTCCACCGCCTCCGCCGCGGGGGAAGTGGATGTCGAAGTATTCGCCGGAGTTGACGCGCTTCCATTCCAGGGGGCGGAGCCAGTAGCCGCGCTCGAAGCCGAGGTAATATTTGCCTTGTTGCCCGGAGAGCGAGCCATTTCCGGGGTGGCCCGCGCCGCCGGGGGGGGTGTCGTTGACGTAGACGCGGGTGGAGCTATCGCCGCCGAACGCGCCGTAGTGGAGGAGGTTGGCGATGTCGCTGTCGGCGGCGCTGGCGGGGAACTCGGCGAGCGCGGCGGCGGGGAGGAGCAACTGGGCGATGCCTTTGTTATGGGTTAGATCGTGCTGCCAGATTTCGCGGGAAATGTGATCGAGGGGCGGCTCGGTGCCGGCAAAGAGCCGGGCGCTGAACTGGGCCATGTTGACGGCGATGAGGATGGCCAGCGCGGCGATGCGCAGGCCGCGCGTGGGCAGGCGCATGAAAAGGGCGGCCAGGGCGATGCAGAACGCGACCCAGATGAAGCCGAAATAGCGGGGCATGAAGATGGATTGCCATGCGCCGCGCTCGAGGACGGCCTTGATCTGGGTGGCGGTCGATTCGGGCGTCTTGGCGAGGACTTGGTTGTATTTACCCTGTTGAATCAGGCCGGTGAGTTCACCCTCCAGGCCGGCCGGGAGGCGGTAGCGGGCGATGGTTTTTTCGAGCTGCTGCGAAAATTCCTTGGCGTATTTGTCGGCCACCAGATGATGGACGAGGAAACACGCGCCGATAATGGCGGCGGCGACGGCGATGAACTGGATCGTGCGGACGGTGCGGCATTTCCAGGTTTGGCCGCAGTAGTAGAGGGCGAGGCCGGGAATGGTGACGGCGAAGAGGACCAGGGCGGTGGAGTCATTCATGACATCGCACCAGCGCTGGAAGGGCTGGAGGAAGTAAAGGGTCCAGCCGGAGCCGGTGACATTGCGCGGCAGACCGACGCGGACCCAGCTTACGATCAGCACCGCCAGGGCGAAGCCGGGAAGGGCCCAGACCAGGAAGCGGCGGAAGCGGGGGACGAGGAAGACGGCGATTGCGATGAGTGCGGCCAGGCCGCCGAGGTAGGCCCAGTAGAGAGGGACGACTGCGCCGCCCCAATCATCACTGAAGGAAGAAGACGAGTAGGAGGACGAAGAGGAGGACGCGGAAGAGGACGAGGAGGAGGCAGCGGAAGGGCTGATCTTGATCCAGTCGTTACGCGAGAGAATCCACAATACGGCGGCGGCGATGAGCGCTGCGCCGACGACACCTGGAATCAACCAGAGTGCCCCTTTCCGGATACGAGGCCAGAAGATCGCGGCCGCGATCGCACCGGCCAGGAGAACGCCGATGGTGACCCAAACCCAGACACTCAGCCCGCTGAGATCCCACGGCTTATCCGCGGTCAGCGCGCCGCCCAGGGAAGCCAGCCAGGTCTTGGGCGACACGAAATCCATCATCGACCGGCAATAAACAAAATACGTCGGCACGACGATCCAAAGCCCAAGCCACAGCAACGTCCGCCACCATTTCTCCGGCGCGACATCCATCTCCCGAACGACGCCCTCATCGGCATCGGCTCGCCGCTCCGTTTGCGGAGCGCGTGCGGCGGCGCGGTCGGCAGCGCGTTCGCCATCGCTGCCAGGACCGGGCGCATCAATCGCATCGCCCGCAATGCCATCGCCCGCAATTGCATCGCCGGCCGGCGCATCCACCACCGGCGCATCACCTACGCTATCAGCGGCCGCCCCTGCCGTCACCATCACGGGGAACCCCCTGCCCGTTTCATCGCGCCGGCCGCGCGGCCCGCGGACAATGCCGCGCAATCTTCTGGACCACGGCATCGCGCCGACGCCCGCGAGAACCAGAAACAAGATCACCGAAGCCTTCAGCGAATTGAGCACCCACGGCTCGACTCTTCCCTCGACCGTCGCCTTGGGCCATTCCCAGCTCGTGAAGTAGGCGCTGGCGGCGTAGATGGGCAGATCGGCGCCGGTGCGGCCGCGGTTGTAGTCGATGACCCACCCGAGGCCTTCAACTTCAAAACCGAAATCCTCCACCTCCTGCTGCACGAAGCGGTTGAATTGCAGCATATACGCGGCCGGTCCGAAGGTGGCGATGGCCAGACCGAGGATGAAGAGGATCGACTGCTTCCAATGAATCCGCGACTTGGTGAGGAAGAAGAGGAGCTGGAAGGGGAGCATGGCCATGCCGGTCATGTGGGCGCTGCTCATGGCGAGGCTGGCGGCGATCCAGGCGATCCAGGCGATGCGGCGGTTAGATTTGAACCACCAGAGGAGGCAGGCGGTGCTGAGGGCGGTGCAGGTCCAGAGCATCATGTACATCTTGCCATCGCGGCTGTAGCCGAGCAGGTAGGCCGAGCAGGCGGCCAGGAGCGCGGCGACGAGGGCGGTGCGGCGGCGGACCAGGAACTGGGCGAGGAAGTAAATGGCCGGGGGCATGAGCGCGCCCCAGAAGGCGGGGAGGAGGCGGACGATGGTGGGGGCGAGGAGCGGCTGCACGCGGGCGAGGAGCCAGTAGAGCTGATAATGCAGGGGCGTGAAGCCATCATCCTGGAGGATGTCGAGCATCGACTGGTAATCAGCGTGGGTGCGGTAGACGGTGTAGGCATCATCCCCCCAGAGAGGCGGGCGATCGAGGAAGGAAAAGCGCAGGAGCGCGCCCAGGGCGGTGATGAGGAGGAGGACCCAGAGATGGCGGCGGGATTTGCGGGGGCAGGCCGCCGCTTTTGAATGGAGCGGCGCGGCCAAACTCCCGGCGATGGGATCGGGCGGCGCGGTTTCAGAGACGGTGGGCAGCGCGATGGATGACATTCATCCTTAGCGTACCAGAGGTTCGGGGAATAGTTGAGCCGTGCGGGCGCAGGGAAGCTCGAAATCCGAAGTTCGAAATACGAAACAAATTCAAATGGGAAAATTGGAATGTTCCAAACATGCGCGGGGCAGATAGAGCCGTTCCCGCTGCCGATTCTTTCGGATTGGCACCCTTGGCATTTTGAATTTGTTTCGGATTTCGAACTTCGAATTTCGGATTTACCCGAATCAGTCCCACTGGAAAATACCCTTGCCCCATGCGTAAATGTAGGCCAGCAGGAGGATCGCCACGAAGAGGACCATTTCGAAGAGGAGGAGGTTGCCGAAGGCGTGATCGCGGACGACGGCCTCGGGGAAGATGGTGGCCCAGGGATAGAAGAAGACGATTTCGACGTCGAAGACCAGGAAGATCATGGCGACGATGTAGAATCGCACGTTGAAGCGCTTGCGGGTGTCGCCGATGGGCATCACGCCGCTCTCGTAGGTTTCTTCCTTGCCCTTGCCGGTGCGGCTTGGGCCGATGAGCAGGGAGAGGCTGATATTCAATACGGCGAAGCCGACGCCGATGACGATCAACAGCACCACCGGGGCCCAGGTAGACTGCGGCGCGGCATCGAGATCGGCCAGGAGGGAAATCGCATTCATAGCTGGGGGTACTCTACGGGGCGGGAGGGTTTTTGCAACCGAATATGAGGATCGCGGCGGGCGAAAGAACGCGGTTGGGATTGGTGTGGGCGAGCAAGGCCAATGGCTGTCACCAGCGGCCAAACCCCTCACCCCTGGTTTGACAGCCAGCCCCGAGCATTTTGGGTGTAAAGATGGGTACGGAAACAGCCTTTCCCCTTTTTTTCGATCGATGGATACATCCGACATTGACCGGTTGTGCGCACAACCGATACCCACCCCAAAGCCCCCGAAAGTGCGGTTATTTGAGGAATCGCAAACTGGCCAGAACTCGCCTATAAAATTGACGTAAACAGGTTGTCAGAAAATGAATAGAGGGAAGCCAACTCTCTTCGGAATTGCCCAAATCCAAAACAGAGACCTCCACTCAAGGCGAAAAGCAAGTTTGTGTATCGCTTGGACGGGTTATGACTCTCGGAGTGATTTGCATATAGGGTGTCCGTAAAACGAACTACACCCCCGCCGTGGGCGCTTTCCACTGGTCTGGCAGCCATTGGTCGAGTTGACTGATTGGCGTTGCGGGCAGGTTGGCCAGCAACTGGGTGAGGTAGACCTGGGGATCGATGCCGTGGCGGCGGCAGCTGCTGGTCAGGCTGGAGAGGATGGCGGCGGTCTGGCCGCCACGCTCGTTGCCGACGAACAGGCTGTTCTTTCGATTCAGGGCGATCCGCTTCATTTCCTGCTCGGCGATGTTGTTGTGGATCGCGACGGTGCCATCGCCCAGGAACGCCGTCAGGGGTTTCCACTGGTTCAGAACGTAGCCGATGGCCTGGGCCACCGGGTGCTTGGGCAGCAGGGTCTGCTTCCACGCGATCAGCCCGTCGCGCAGCTGCGCCACGATCGCCTGGGATTGCGACTGCCGCAGTTGCAGGCGGTCCGCCGGCCCGAGGTTTTGCTCCTTGGCCCGCTGTTCGATGGTGAACAGTTTGCCGATCGACACCAGCGCCGCATCGGCGATCTTCGGCGCCAGGTCCCGCGCGTCGACGAATTTCCTGCGCGCGTGAGCCCAGCAGCCGGCCTGGGTGATGCCGCCCTCCAGGCAGATCCCATCGTAGCCCCCATACGCATCGGCGACGATCACCTGCGTGTAGCCCTTGAGGAACTGCGCCGGCCCATCGCGGGAGCGGTTGGGGGTGAAGTCGAAGAGGTTGTACGGATTGGCCTCATCGCCGAGGTACACCCACATTCTCGCCTGCTTTGTCTTGCCGGGGGCGAGCATGGGCATGACCGTGTCATCGGTGTGGATGACGTGGCCGGCCAGCACGCGCTGGATCATCCGCTCGTAGAGGGGCATGGCGATCTGGGCCACATCCCGGCACCAGAGGCACTGGGTGACGCGGTCGATCTCAAAGCCGCTTCGGGCGAAGATGTTCTCCAGGCGGTACAGGGGCAGATAATCGGCGTATTTGCTGGTGACGAGGTAGGCCAGAAGTCCGGGGCCGGCCATGCCCTTGTCGATGGGCTGGACCGGCTTGTCCGCCAGTTCGATGTTGGGGTTGGCGGCGTTGCGCTCGCAGTGCGGGCAGGCATACTTGAGCCGCACGTGCTCGATGCGCTGGAAGAAGCCGGGGATGTACTCGATCTGCCAACTGAAAAGCCGTCCTGGCTTTGACGGCAAATCACGCCTGCGCTCGCGTCAGGCTTCGGGTGGTTTCTTCTCCTTCGCCGGCTTGGCGGATTTCACGGATTCCCTGAACCGGTAGCTCTCGCCGTTCATCTCGAAGATCGTGCAGCGGTGCGTCAGCCGGTCCATCAACGCCGCCGTCATGCGATCGCCCTGGAAGATGCTTCCCCATTCGCCGAAGGGCAGGTTGCTGGTGATCGGGATGCTGCCGCGTTCGTAGCGGTCGGCGAAGACCAGGACCAACAGCTCCGCGCCGCTGCGGCTGAAGCTGATGTAGCCCAGCTCGTCCACGATCAGCAATTCGATCTTGCCGAGCATCGCCAGCATTCGCTCCAGCCGGAAGTTCTTTTGTGCTTCTTCGAGCTGGTTCACCAGCGACTGGGCCGTGTGGAACTTCACCCGCTTGCCGGCGCGGCACGCGGCCTGTCCCAGCGCCACCGCGAGATGGGTCTTGCCCGTGCCGCTGTTGCCGACGCAGCACAGGTTGCTCTTCTGATCGATCCACTCGCAGCGCGACAGTTCCAGCACCTTCTTCAAGCGGATCATCCTCGCGATTGGACGCCAACGCGATGAAGGACTCGCCCAGCGCGACGAGCTGCTTTCCCAGCGCGAGCTTCGCATCGCCGAGCTGGAAAGGGCCCAGGCCGAATCCGAACTCGAGAAGCTCCGGCTCAAACATCAACTGATGCAAGTTGGGCGGGATCATCGGGAAGGGAATGGAGGGCGGCCGATCCCCCTGAACAATGGCGGAAGATGAAGATCATTGACGGGGTTGGCAACACCAGCGGTACGACCGTGCGTTGCGACGGAACCGACCGTAACCAAGCCCCTCTGGGAGGAGGTCACTGTGCTCGACGCCGGTCATCCTTGTGCTCTGACGTGCAACGCGTATGGCGCAATGACGCATCCCGCCCGCTCGAAGATGCATTCACTCCTCGACCTCGACGTCTGCTTCCACTTCCGCTTCCGCCTCGATTTCGGTTTGCAATTCTTGGATGGCGGCGCGAAGCGGGTCGTAAATCGCGATCTCCTGGCCCAGGATCTCGAAGCTGACAGCCAGAGTGTATCGGGCGGTGGTGTCGGGGTCGCGGCTCCAGCCTTGGTGCCCCACGACGGCAATGCAGAAGTGGTCGGGGAGCGCATTAGATTTCACCGTCGCCCAATCCTTCTGCACGGTGCCGGCGTTACGTCTGGTGTTGCGGATAAAGCCGGCATTCGGGTTTTCATGGAGAGTCCAGGGGAGCACCGACGTTTCAGCCGTTTCAGTGTCGTTGCCATCTTCCTTCAGGGCTCGACCACGAAAGACGTTTAGGGGCTCATCGAGCTTGCTGCTCTTCCAATCAACCCACGTCGACAGATAGCGGCGGAGGTGACGCCGCGTGCGACGGGGTTGGGCGACATACGAAAGCGTCACGTCGATGCGGATGTCGAAATCGTCCCCGGGGCGGCGGAGTGACTCGGGGATTGGCACCTGGTAGATGTGACACTCGCGGGCCTTGATTGAGATTTCGCCACTGGTAATCAGCGTGGTTCGGTGGTCGTTGTTCGCCGTGGCCCGGGACTCGTCCGGGATGCCGAAGCCGATGAGCCGAATCACCTGAGCCAGTTGTTCGAGCAATTGCGTCCGGCGCGCTTGGTCGCGGCGTGGGTTGAGCCCGCGAACCTCGGTGAGCAGAGCGTCGGCCCACAGGGGCCAGCGTGCCGATTGCACGATGAGGGCGCGGTACAGAAGCGCCGGCTCGTCGGGCAGGATCGATTGCAATTGGGCCGCGATGCGCGCCACCTTCGGAGCGGCGAAGGATGTCCCAACCTGGTCGCGGTCGAACGCTGGGCCGGGCGGAAACATGGTGGATCGCACCAATTCCGGGCAGGCAGAAGCAATGCGACCGCCGACCTGGACATCGGGCGGATTGCTCTCGGTGCGAATACCGTCGCCACCGTACTCAACGACTTCGGGCTTGATGATGTTCCAGATTCCCGGGCCCGTACGGGTGAAGGCCGAAGGTTGGCCAGCCTCCCGGGCGAAGGTCTGCCACACGCCCACTTCGAGCGCGCCGTACGCCACCGAACCCACGGTTAAAGCCTGGAGGCTCTGGCCCGGATTGGCGACGCGACAGGACGGCTCGCATAAGTAATCGGGATAGGGGCGGTCGGCGGTGAGATGATCGGTGATTCCGATGAACGGCGCTGGCGCCGACGGAGGCAGGTTGCCCGCGCTCTGCACCACGAGCACGTCATAGTCGGCGGAAATCGAGTCGATCTCGGCGGCCCACGAGGACATATAACGGGTGCGGCAGTAGCCGTCCGCATTGATGGAATGGTTGAAAATGCGGGTTGCCCGCGGGCCAAGATGAAAGTGCTCAACGGCATTACGGATGGCCGCAGGTGGGAACAACTCCTCCGGCATGCGCGAGTTCTCATTCAAAACGCGGGCGTTCTGAATCCAGAATGGGAGTTGGGGCGAGCCTTCTTTGGCGACGGTTTCGCCGTAAAGAACGGCCCCGGCCACGCGAGTGCCGTGTCCGGCCGGACGGACATAATCGGCAACGTCGGTCGCGTCTTGACCAGGGAGGAAACAAAGGGACGTTTCCCGGTCAATCGCTGAGCGAAGAAGCACATGCTGCTCTTGAATGCCGCTATCGATCACGCAAACGGTGGCGGCGTTCGCGTCCGGCGGTGTGGGCGTGGCCCCGCGGAGAGGCTGAGCGGCCCCTTTTGCTGTCAGTTGTGGGAGGGCGATGTCGTCCGGTTCGACCACCTCGAAGATGTACGGGTAATTGAGGACGAAATCCTTCAAGCCTTTGCCGCTGATCTTCAGGCGGATGGTAAAGCTGTCGGGCAGCACGGCAGCGCCTGACGCGGCACCGTCGATGAAGTGCAGGATCTCGGCCTGATAAAAGTTGATGAACCCGTGGATCTCATCTTCGCGAACGAGTTTCACCTCGTCCCAGGCGTTGTAAGTGTCTGTGCGGGCTTGGGCCCACTCGCTCTGCTTGCGCGCCCAGTCGGCGTCGCTGTCACGCTTCCCCCGTTTGGGCGGCGTGGGGATATCCTGAGTGCCGGTGCAGGCAATGCCGATGTCCACGACCCAGGTCTGGGCATCTTCAATGGTTGGCCACGCTGCCAGCAATCTTTCGGACAAGATGCGCTGTAGTCGGTCGCCCTGATTGGGGTCGTCGAAAAGTCGATGGATGGATGCGACCGAGCCGGCCCCATGCACCTGCACGGCAAAAGCAGTGACCACCTGGACGAACGCCGTGAGCTGAATGTCTTCCGAGGCAACGATGACGAAGCCTTCCTCCTGCTCCGCGACGATCTCAAAGGCGAACTTCTCTCGCAGTACGTCCAGGTCGAGGTTAGGGTCGACCTGGAGCAGGATGGGCATTCCGTGTGGGATGACAGGGAGGTTCTGCGCCTGGCGTAGTGTTTGGGCGGTCTGCCAGTTCGTGGAAAGTGCCTGCGAAGCGGCTCGAAGGGAATTGGCATGCGCCACCGTCGCATTTTTGTTGGCACGGGTTTGGGGCGAGGGGGTGCCGCCGCCGTACAGGCGGGCCTGGCCTTGATAGCGGAGTAATAGCGGAAGGTGTTCGAAATTGTGCGTGCCGGGCATTGAGGATCATCCCCCGTTCACAGGGCGGTCGCCGCGCCGAATCTCGGCGATGGTTTGCTCAAGGTGCGTTTGGTTGACGGTCCTGCGGCCGCCGAGGATGGCGAGTTTCGCTGCGTCCTGAGCGACCTTTACGGTCATCGCGGCAGAATAACCGCTGAGGCTGGTGACGATCCGCTTCCAGTCGATCTTTTCATCGAGCGTGACGCCGGACAAGGTGAGTTGCAGCAACCGCGAAATCTCTTCGGGGCCTGGTGGGGGAACCTGGAAAACGTCATCGAACCGGCGGAACAAAGCCGGATCGAGGGAGTCCTCGATATTCGTCGTGGCGACGAGAAGCCCGGGGGCGTCGTATTCCTCCATCAACTGGAGCAGGGAATTCACGATGCGCGACGCCTCGCCGATGTCTTTCGCGTTCGTGCGCGAGCGGGCAATGAAGTCGCATTCGTCCAACAGGAGGACACAGGGCTTCTCCTTGGCTGCGGCAAAGAGGGTTCGGAGGTTGGACGCCGACTCACCGAAGTACGAGGAGATCAACGCGTCGAACCGCACCTTCATCAGTGGCAGGCCCGTATTCCAAGCCAAACGCTTGGCGCCCAGCGACTTCCCACAGCCGGGGGCACCGTAAAGGAGGATGGTCTTGCGTGGCCGCAGGCCGTACACCCCGAGCCGTTCGCGCGCCGCGTACTCGCTTTCGATGCGGGCAAATCGCTCTTCGGTTGCCGGGGGAAGCACCATGTGGTGTTCGAGCGTTTCCTGCGGAAGGATGGTGGCGAGGGATTCTCCATGCCGGCGGCTTAGGGGTAGCTCGCTAAGCGTCGGCGCATGCATCTTCCGAGAGGACTTGGGGCGGCTGAGGATGGAATCCAACTGGTCGGCGAGTTTGTCGTGGCCGGTGCGACGCTCGGCATCGACGATTTTGCGCGCGAGCTGAGTGAGGTCGCCGGGAGAACCGTCGGCGATGGCACGAACCAGACGTTTTAGGATCTCAGCATTCATCGGTTGGTTTCCTGCACGTCCGTTGTCGTCACGAGCGTGCCTCCACTGGTTTACGCAAGTCCGTTTTGCGTTTCCGGCCACTCTGACGTTCCAGCATGTAGCGCCAGCCGCCGGGCCTCTTGGCCGCGCGAACGTCGTGCCCTCGCTCCCGCAGCGCCGTCAGATCGCGTGAAACCGTTGGAATGGAGACACCGAGTTCCTCAGCGATCATCGGCGTCGAATAACCGCCAGAACGCACAAGCCGAAGCACGGCGTCAAGGCGTTGTTCGATATCGAGGGAACGTTGGTAAAGCATGTCGATGGGCCTCCAGTTGGCCGTCCCGTGGTCTATCGGCTAATGATAGACTTATTGGTGACGGATTGCACTCCCGGAGGCTGAAATTATGCACTGCCGAGTCAACGGCGGAACCTCCCTTTCGGCAGGTCGGTCGCATCTAATCCGGCAGCAGACGGGCCATCTGCTCGCCGACCATCTTGGACAGCAGAAATCGCGCGACGGCATGCAACGCCCATTCGGGGATGGACGCGTTGGTGAGGATCAGGACGGTGACGTCGTATTGCGGCAGGGTGACCTTGACGTGCCGGAAGCCGGCGTCGCTGCCTTGACTCACGTGCAAAAGGGTGCCCTCGAACTCGGTGACGTACACACCCATGCCGCGAGGTGTCGCCGCGCCCGATCGCAGGCGGCCAGGCGAAAACATCAAGTGAATCGATTCAGGGCTGAGTACGTTGTTCTTCGTGGCGAGGCTACGGTGGAGCCGGGTCAAATCGTGCAAGGAGGAGCAAACACCGCCGTCCCCGACCGTGGGCGTCCCCGGCCCGTGCTCGACAAGCCCCTTCGAGGTACGGCAATACGCTCTGGCCAATCCTGGAACTGCGTTCAACTCGGCATCGAGCACGCGTGCCCCCTCCAGCACCCACTCTGACAATATCACCCCATGAGAGATGAAAGGCAGTTCCTCCCCTTTCACGCAGCATCGCTCCCACAAATCAATAGACCATGCGCCATCGCCAGCAAAGTGCGGCAAAAGATCACCATCAATCGGAAAGGTAATCGTGTAGAGTTTGTGTACGATCTGACACAAGACACTCATCGCAAAGGCTTTCCCGTCAACAGAATGAAGCACCAGAAAATTATGCTCCAACGTGTTCGGACAGTCCCCCATGCCATTCATGCCGATCAATCGCACAGACCGCTGTAACCCTCGAAACTGTTTCTTGGCATCTCCAGTTTGATCGTTGTAAAAGCCAGCTAGTTTCCGCCGAATAAAATCACCGCTCTTGCTGAAAGTCCACCTGTACCCAAAGATGCTCCACAAAACGAGAAATGCCGTTTTATAGAGGCAGCCATTTACGTCTGATGTGCAGGCGAGCACTTCCCCTTGAAAGACAATCTGAGTTTCGTGCGGAATAATTGCATCGTCCCCAACCTTCAATCTATACCTACCGAGAATGTTTCCATCATGGAGCATGACCGTATATTTGTATGGGGTCTTTTGGGGATCTCCCATGCCCGAATACGACGACGACGCACTGAGTGACGTTCTCGACGAACTCACTGATATCAATGACTCTGATGAGTAGGTCTTTAACAAACCCTCCACCCCATAACCCCTTACTTAGGAGGTAATTGTTTACCGCCTCCACGCGCAGATCAAGCCTGGCCCCGTGGTGGTGAGAATTCTTATGACTGGGAGTTGACCGGCTATCCGCCGCCGATCAGCAGGGGTCGCTGTTGCGGCGGCGCCCGCAGGACCTGGCCGA
>JBBRTW010000092.1:0-18706 GCA_038244055.1 Tepidisphaerales bacterium
AGGCAGTAGGCAGTAGGCAGTAGGCAGTAGGCAGTAGGCAGTAGGCAGTAGGCAGTAGGCAGTAGGCAGTAGGCAGTAGGCAGTAGGCAGTAGGCAGTAGGCAGTAGGCAGTTATATTTCAGGACAGTCTTAGGCCACTGGCGTTGAAGGTTGAAATTGAAGTGAGAAGTCATTTCCTGAACCCTAAACCCTGAACCCTGAACCCTGAACACAGTCTCAACTCATGGATTCTCCTCCGACCAAATCCTCGCCGCCGGTTAAGCCGCTGGACTATGCGCCGGTGCGGTCGGCGGGGGATCGGTTTCGCTCCTGGCTGCCGGCGGCGGACCAACTGGCGACGTTTCTCAAGAACATGATCGTGGTGGTGCCGCTGACGCTATTGATCTGGGTTTATGCGGAGCGGGAGCAGTCGGTGATTTCACCGCCGACCATTTTTCCCATCGAGGTGAAGACCATCGCGCCCGATCGCATCGTCGTTCTGCGCTATCCGGCCGAGGGCAATGTGGTGGTGGAGCTGTCGGGCCCGCGCGCCAGGATCGACGAGGTGCGAACCCAGCTCCTGGTCCGCCACGACAGCGCCGCAGGGCAGAATGCGGGGTCCGTGCAGCTCCTGATCGACCCGCAATTCGGCACGGGCGGGCAGGAACTGGAAGCGGTTCCGCTGCTGAACCGGCTTCCGCTGTTCAAGAACAATGGGATTACCGTCAAGAGCTGCCAGCCCTCCTACATCAAGGTGGATATCGACCAACTCGAAGAGCGCGACGCGGTGATTCGGCCTGCACCGGCGGTGGCCAAGCTGATCGAAAATGCCACGTTCACGCCGCGGACCATCAAGCTGCGCGCCCCGCGCCAGCTGCTTGATAAGGCCGATGGCGAAAAGAAAAAGGAGTTGGTGGTCTGGGCGGACCTGGCCAAGCGCGAGGAACTGCGGACGCGCACGGGGAGCGTGGAGTTGAAGAACGTGCCGCTGTTCTGGACAGTGGAGGACAATGCGATTCGGGAGAACGTGACGTTTTCCAGTCCGGTGGTGGATGCGAATCTCACGGTCAAGACGGCGGATATTCAGTTCACGATTCCCTCGGTGACGATTTTCAAGGAGACGCCCGCCAATCTCGACGACCGGTATATCATCACCTACACGCCGGTCATTTCGAACGTCACGGTGACTGGGCCGGCCGAGCAGATCGATACGATTCGCAAGGGGGATTTCAAGTCCAAAGCACGGCTGGAAATTTCCAGTCTCGATCCGGTGAACAAGCCGGTGAAGAAGCGCCTGAGCTTCGATTTGCCGCCGGGGGTGACGCTGACCAAGGAGACGGCCGAGCGGGCGGGGGATTGGGAATTCACGATGCGGGATCGATGAACGGGGCGGGGCAAGTGGGTTATTAAAGAAACATCGAACCGCGCCGCCGGGGCATGCCCGGACGAGCCGATTGGCCGGCGCGGCGGAAGAGCGTCTGTTGGCGGCTCGTCAGGGCAAGGCACCCCAAAACCGGCGGATTGTCGGGGCAATGACGCTCGAAATTGGCGGCCTCATTGTTATTTCGCCTTCTGCACCTCGACGCCCTTGTTGGTATTGCGGCGCTGCTGGTCGAAGGCGCGGAGATTCTTATCCTGGATGTCGTTGTTGCCGCCTTTGAGATTTTGCAGGTAGTCGATCGATGCGGGCGCGGCCTCCTGCTGCTGCTTGGCGGCGGGCTTGCCGGATTCGGGGGATGCGCCCATCCATTTCTCGCCGCGGTAGAAGGCGTAGCGCGAATCGCCGACGCGGGCGATGACGGTGGCTTTGCCGCGCAGGCCGTCGGCGACGAAGATGCCGCGCAGGTCGCTCTGGCCGGAGCGGAAATTCTGGTCGGCCGAGCCGATCGCCTTGACGTGGACTTCGGGGACGTACTCGTTCTTGACGCTGTCCATGACATTGGCGCGGATTCGGCCGGAGGCGAGGTCTTCCTGGACTTCGATCTTGAGGGGGGTGATGAGGACGACGCCGCTGGTGAACAGGTCATCGCCGCGGACGATCACGAGGTAGGCCGCCTCATCCTTGATGGGGAGCTTGGCGGTGACTTCCTTCTCGACGTAATCCTTGCCATCGCCGAGCTTGATCGACATCTCGGCCTCGGGGGTGATGCCGGAGAGGTTGACGCGGGTGATGTTGGCGAGGTTTTTCTCGCGGAGGTAGAGCTTCATCAGATCGACCTTGTAGACGCGGACGGCCGCCTCCTTCACGTTGCGATAGCGGATCTTGAGCTCGGGGGCCTGGCCGGGCTTGAAGAGGTTGACCTCATCGACGGCGATCTTCACCTGCTCGAAGTAGCCGATGGCTTCCTTGGCGTCGGGGTAGAGATTCTCGACCTTGTGATACCAGTCGATGGCGGAGGCCGGCTTGCTCTGGGCGTGGAAAATCTGGCCGACAATGTAGCGGGCGAAATCGCGGTCCTTGCTCTCGCCATTGGCGACGACCTCGGCCGATTTGAGGGCATCGGCGTAATCGCGCTGCCAGAAGTAGCCCAGCGCGCTCATGTACTGGAAGCTGCTGGCGTACTCGCTCTTGGGATAAAGGGCGGCGGCGGACTGGGTGACTTTGACGACGGAGGTGTAATCCTTGAGCTCCAGCAGGGCGTTGGCCTGGGAGAAGGCGGCATCATCAGCCAGGGGATTATCCGGATAGAAGGCGCGGAAGCTGGCGAGCAGGCGCAGGGCCTGGTGGAGCATTTCGACGCGGTTGGGGACGCGATCGGAAGGGATCTGGGCGCGGCCGCGGGTGAGGGCGATTTTGCGCTCCTGCTTGGCCATGATGTGGGCCTGCGGGGCCTTCTGGTAGAGGAGCTGCGAGAGGGCGAAGTAGGAGGAGACGACATCGGCGGTGTCGGGGTACTCGCGCCAGAGCTCTTCCTGGAAATCGATGGAGGCGAGGAACTGGCCTTCATCCTGGAGGACGGCCGAGACGGAGGAATCGTTGGTGAAGCTGGCATCGATCACGGCGCGGAAGACGTACCAGGCGCGCTCGAACTCGCCGATATCGCGGTAGGCCTTGCCGACGACGAGAATCTTATCGAAGGGGATGACCAGATCGGGATGGCGCTCGCGGACGACCTCGAACATGGCGACGATCTGTTTGGCATCGTAGAACTCGGCGGTGGTGTGAATCCACAGGAGCATGCGGGCGAGATCGCGCTCGTTGTAGGATTTGTCGGCCTTGTACAGCTCTGAGAGATAACCGAGGGCATCCTTGTAGAGGCCATCGTTGAAGTAGGCGCTGCCGAGGGCGAAGCGCTCGGCGCTGTTCCACTTATACGGGTCCTTGGACTTAACACCCGGCTCAAGAACGGCCAGGTCCCTGGGCTCGCCGATGCGCATTCGGCTGGGGGTGACGATATCGCGGATGACGGTGGGGAGGGTGCGGTAAGCGCCGGTGGAGTAGCCGACGAGTTGGTAGGTGATCGTCTCGATCACATCGCCGGGTGCGTAGTAGAAGGTGAGCTTGGAGCCGCTGGATTCGAACTGGCGGAAGCTGCCCTTGACCGAGCCATCGACCAGCACCGCGCCGGCGGGGAGGGGCTCTTCAATGACCATGTACTGATCTGCGCGCCAGCGCTCGGCGAATTCCAGCTTGACGCTGATGCGCTGGCCGACTTCGGCATTGGCGATGGGAGAGGTGCTGGCGGCGTTGATGGCGCGGCCGCGATACTCGAGGGGGGCATGGTAATACTGGCGGTCCTTAAGCTTCAACTCGACCAGCGTGCCGGGGTCTTTGATCTGCGGGGAGAAGCCGCGCAGGGTGACGGCATAGGTGAAATCGCCGCGGCCCTTGAGGCGGAAGGTGACCTGGTTCTTGCCTTTGACGAGAAGATCGGCCGGGACATTGCTGAGGGTGGTGGGCTGATCGCCCTGGACATCCATGGTCTTGAAGGGCTTGCCGTTGACCTCGATGGTGAGTTGATACTGCGCGGCGGCGTATTTGGCTTTGGCGAAATACGCGGAGAGGGCGGCGATGGCCGGGCCGTTGGATTTGGCGAGCGGGTAGCCATAGCAGCCGCGTTCGTGGAGGAGATATTCGGCGATGCTTTTGGCTTTATCGGAGGTGGGTTTGACTTTGACGATGGCCAGCAGGGCGACGGCGGAGGTTTCGATGGGGTCGGCGAGCCAGGCGTGGGAGCGGGCGGCCTCCCAGTTCATGAGGGCGCGGCCATCGGCATTGCGGACCTTGGCGCGGGTTGCGAGCAGGTCGAGTAACTCGGTGGCGATCTCGTTGCGATTGAGATTGGCGAGGGCGAGGGCGGAGTAGGCCAGCGCGGTATCGGTGAGGATGTTGCGCTCGCGGTAGAGGCGGTTGAGGTTGGCGAAATCGGCCGCGCCGGCTACGGAGAGGGCGTGGAGGATGACGGCCTTGGCATCGTTATCGTTGGCGGCGGCCTTGGTGAACTGGTTCTGGAGATAAGCCTGGGCATTGGCGAGCGTGGCATCGTTGACGGCGATGCCGGATTGACGGGCGCGGGTGAGCGCCCAGAAGGAGGTGGCGCTGGCGGCCCAGTTGCTATTGGTTCCGCGGGTGAGCCAGGTCCAGCCGCCATCGGCCTGCTGGGCGGCGACCAGTCCGCTGACGAGCGCGCGGGCGCGATCGAGCAGGCGGGTATAGTCGGCCTTGGGGGCATCGACGGTCTTGGCGTACTCGAGCGCGCTGATGACGCCGAGAAGTTCCGAGCCGGCGGAGGGGCCGAAACTGGCGGGGGCCTGGAGGATGACGGCGCTCTTGGACATGGGGAGGATGCCGTGTCCGCCCATGGCCAGGTCGAGGATGGCCCGCTGCATGCTCGGGCCGACGGAGATGGTCATCCACTGGCTCTGGTAGGGGCGGTCGGCGGGGAGTTCGACGGTGGCGGCGGCGTCGCTGGTGGCGGTTCCACCGGCGGCGGCGGCGAATTCGAGACCCCAGGGGCGGACGTTGAGAATGCGCGTCAGCTTATCGGCGAGCTTGCCGGCCTTGGCATCGATCTGGAGATTCAGGCGCATCGCGGCGGGGATTTCCACGGCATCGAAGAGGGTTTCGCTGCTGGAGTTCTTCTTGACCTGGACGGTCTTTTTCAGGCTGGCGATTTCCTTGGCGCTGTCGCCGCTGCCGGTGATGGAGAGGGTGAGATCGACGGGTCCTTCATAGTCGCCGAGGTTGTGGACGCGGGCGAGGATGCGGACTTTGTCGCCTTCCTGGAGGGAGGCGGGGCTCTTGATCTCGACGAAGAATTCCTTGCGGGTGGTGAGATTGGCGGTGGCTTCGCCGACCAATGTTTCAACCGTGCAGCCGCGCGAGGTCAAGCGCCAGGCGGTGGTGCTATCGGGCATGGGAACGGTGACGGTGGCTTTGCCTTTGGCATCGGTGACGATGGCCGGGGCCCAGAAGCCGGCTTCGGGGACTTCGGGACGGGCGGGTTTGGCAGCGCCGGTCAGCGCGAGGCCGCCATCGGCGAAGAAGAAGGCATCGGTCGGCTTATCCGGACTTTGTGGATCGAAAGGCGTGGGCGTACTCTGGGGAGTGCGGGAGAATAATTGGGCGCCGTGCTGGGGCTGGAATTGCTCGGCCTGGCCCGGCTGCATGCGGCCGCTACGGAAGTCTATGCTGTTCTGAAAAGCCATGCCGTTTTGGATTCCCAAATTCTGGCCGCCGCCAGCGGGAACGCCATAAGGCGCGAGGGCGGTGCCATCGGACGAGTTCAGGACCTGCCCGCCGAGTTGCAGGGTGCCGCCGTTGACGACGATTGTGTTGTTGTAGGAGTTTGCGAAGTTGCCGTTCAGCGTGATGTTTCCGAAATTGCTGGTCTCGCCATTGAGAGTCATCGCGCCGTTGCCGCCGCGCACCAGGGCGCCCTGGTTGCCCCTGCCCCTTCCGAAGCCACCGGAGGTGTTGCCTACATTGATGGCCTGATTTGCATCGGTCTGCATATCGAAGCTGGTGTTGGCGAGATTCAACTGCTGCTGGAGCGCGCGGACTTCGACTTCCTTCTGAAGTTTCTCGCGCAGCTCGTTGATGCGCTTGACCTCATCCTCGCCGCGGGCCATGCGGTCGGCCTCCTCGGCGAAGGCTTTGACGACATTGCGGGTGGTGCCCGCGTAGGCGAAACCGGCCGAGGTGGCGATGCGGAACTCGCCGGTGCGGCGGGCATCGGCCTGGAAGAAATCGAGAATGCTGGGCGTGCTGTCGGCGAAGACCGCCAGCAGCGCTTCATCCACCATCGCCAGGCTCATCTCCGCCTTAACGGGTTTTCCGAGTTGATCGGTGACGGTAATTTCCACCTTGGCATCTTCACCCGGCGCGTAAACCTCCTTGGCGGGCTTGACGGTCACTTTGAGCTCGCGCTGGACGGTGAAGGATTTGGCGGCGTAGCGGAGATATTTGCTGTCCATCGCGGCCGCGGAGATGGTGAAGTTGGGGAAATGCTCGTGGTTGATGTTGAGGTCGACGTCGTTGTAATCCTTCTTGAGCTTGAGGATGCGGTAGTCGAGGATGTCTTCGCCTTCGAAGGTCAGCAGGGCCAGCGCCTGATCGAGGCGCGAGTGCAGGCGCAGGGTGGCTTTAGCGCCGACCTTGAGCGTATCGGTCTCGGAGAAGAATCGCAGCTTGATGTCATCGCTGGCGTCGGAGATGGTCACGACGTTCTCACCCGTGACGACCTGATCGAAGCGGTCCTTGCCGGTGGCGCGGAGGACATACATCCCGCCTGCTTCCAGAGTGAGCTTGGCGGTGCCGATGCCGGTTTTCGCATCGGTCTTGATCGTCTGCTCGGAGACGGTTTGCTCGGCCGCGGGCTTGGCGGCCACGCTCACCCAGGGCACGCCCGCAAGAACCGGATCGGGCTTGATGATCGGCCGGCGCAGGACCATCAGATTCACCTGGCCTTCGGTGGGTTTGCCATCGGGCGTGGTGGTCTTGACGGTGACTTCGAAAGGCTCGCCGGAGAGATAGAGAGGCTGCTGGGTGGTGATGGCGATGTTGAAGCCGACTTCGGCGAGGAAGACGGTGGTGGTGGCCGCGACATTCTCACCCTCGACGCTGGCGCTGAAGGGCAGGGCCGAGCCGGGAGTCATGCCGGTGGTATCGAAGGTGACCTTGAGCTTGCCCTTGTCATCGGTCTTCTCGGCGAACTCCCGGCCATCGGGGAGGTGGTAGCGCACCTGCTTCTGTGCCACGGGCGCGCCCCAGTAATACTCGGCGGTGATATTCAGCTCGATACTCTCGCCGCGGAAATAGACCTGGCGGGCGGGCGCGAGTTTGAGGCGCATCTTCTCGGTCTGGAATTGCTGGACCGTGAACTGGCCCGTGAAAATCAGGGGCGCGGCGAGGCTGCCGGCTTCGAGTTTCTGGCGGGCGGTGATGGTGTACTGGCCGACGGCGGCCGCTTCATCCAACACCATGCGGGCATCGACGGTGCCGAAGTCAGAGAGCTTCTTCTCTTCTTCCCAGAGGAGTTTGCCGCTGGGATCGGTGATGTTCACCAGGTACGGCTGGTCCTTGGGGACGACGTACGAGCCATCTTTCACATGGCGAATGACGCCGCCGATGAAGACGGGCTGGCCGGGACGATAGGCGGGGCGATCGGTGTAGAGATAGCCCTTGGGAGAGAGGCCGCGCGAGACGCTCAGGCCATTCATCACCAGCATATTGGCGGCCGAGTGGCGCTCGCGCACATCGCCCGAGCCGCGCACGGCGAAGACGCGCAGGGTGTTGATATCCTTGAGCTGATCGAACTTGGCGCGGAAGACGCCATCTTTGCCGGTCTTGCCGGTGGCGAAGATTTTCTGCCCATCGCTGAAGAGCAGATCGACGCCCTCGGCCCCGGTGTTTTTCAAGACATCCTGCACGAAGACCAGCGACTCGCGCCGGCTGCTCTTGAGGATCAGGTCGATATCCGAGCGCATGACGAGCGTCGTGCATTCGAGATCATCTTCGCTGACATTGATGACGCAGACGCCGGGCCTATCGCCTTCGAAGGGGACCGCCAGTTCCTGCTCGATCGGCTTGTACTTGGCGTATTTGTCGATCTTGAGTTCCCAGGTCTTATCCGGCTGGATCAGCGCGATATCCAGCGATTCCACGGCCGCGATGCCGTGGGCCTTGCGGAAGTAGGATTCGAGATCGAGCCGGTACATTTTGACGGTCAGCTTCTCGATATTGCGCGTGCTGAGCTTGAGCTTGACCGGTTCATTGGTGCGGAAGACGTGCTCGGTGCTGAGGGCGAGGTGCTTCTGGGTCATGACCGTGACGCGGCCGGAGGCGGTGGAGGCGCTGGGGCCCCAGTTCAGCTTGCGATAGGCTTCGATGGCCTTTTCGAGATCGCCGAATTTCTCTTCGTAAATCTGGCCCATCCGATACTGCGCGAGAGAGGATTGATCGCTGTTGGCGAATCGGCTGACCAGCTTGGACCATTCATCGATCGCCTTCTGGTATTCCTCATTGATTTTCGCGGCCGGGGCTTTGTCTTCTTCGAGTTTCTGCGCGGCCGCGTAGTGGATTTGGCCGTAGATGAAGAGAATCTGCGAGATGCGGGCATCGAGGGGATGCTTCTCCAGGAATGCTTCGAACTGCTTACGGGCCTCGTCATACTTTTTGGCGGCCACCGATTCCAGGGCGGTCTGGAACTCGGCGTTGATGATTTCGATCTGGCTGTTGGCCCACTGCGGGCCGTTGGGGTAGCGGCTGACGTACATCTGCCACTGCTCGATCGCCTTGGCATATTCCTTCTGGTTGAAGCGGATCTGGGCGATCTGGTAGACGGCGGCTTTGGTGAATTCATCTTTCAACTCGGCCGGGCTTTTATCGCGGCCTTCGTAGCGTTTGGTGGCATCCGCGCCATCGGGGAGGCTGTATCCCTTGCCATCGATGAATTCCTGATAGGCGGCGATCGCCTGATCGGCCCGCCCGGCTTCGCGATAGGCCTCGGCGATCCACCAGGCGGCTTCGACACTATTGGGATGCTTGGGGAATTTGGCGGTGAAATCGCGCGTGGCCGCGATCGCCCGCTCCAGCAGATTGCCCGGCGAGGGCATGTTGTAAGTCCGCACCAGCAGCCAGGCGACATCGCCGGCCGCGATGTCCTTGGGGGCATCCAGATTGGCGGACATCAATTTGCGCAGGTCCTCGACCTCTTGCCGCGCGGGCAGGTGCATGCCGCTGGCGAGTTGCGCCTCGGCCAATCGATAGCGCGCCTCGATGAAGCGCTTGCCGGCCGGGGCGGGGCTCTGCTTCTTCTGATTGAGCGTGCGCTCCTGGCTGCCCACCGGGCCGGTCCACTCCGGATCGAACTCGCGGAGGTAGGCCTGATATTCATTCATGGCCGCGGCCGCATCGTTGGCGAGCTGGCTCATCCGCGCCGCCTTGAACATCACCTCATCCTTCAATTCCCGGCCGATCTCCATCCCCAGCACGCGCCCGTAGAGCTCGTGGGCCTTGGGATAATTCGCCGGCAGCGCGCCGATATCGGTGGGGGCGGGCTTCTTGCTCAGGGCATCGGCGAACTGCACGATCACCCCGGCGATCTCCTTCTTGCGCGTCTCGCCCAGCAGGCGCAGGGCCTCGGCCTCGAAGATTTCTTCCGATTCCTTGTACTTCTTCATCTGGATCAGCGACTGCCCCTTGAGAAACAGCGCCTTGCGCATCCAGGGTGAATCCTTGAACCCATCGAGCACGACCTGCGCCGCCTCGATGGAGGGGGCGTATTTGCCATCGTAATGCAGCGCCAGCGCCTTGAGATACTGCGCCTCGGCCGAGTCTTTGGGCTTGAGGAGCAGGTAGGTATCGATCTCCTTGATCGCCTGCGCGTAGTCCTTCCCCTGCATGGCGATCTTGGCTTTGCCGAGGGCGCTGAGCGGCTGCGTCGCGGGGACGGGCGCGGGATCGGCCGCCCATGCGCCGCTTACGATTGCCAGCAGCATCAAAAAGGAGAAAACATTGATGTACCAAGTCGACGCCCTTGCCGATTGCGCATTGTTCATAATTTCCTCTGCTCGCCTCTACACCACTGACGTCTGCCCCCGAGGGAAGTTTCATTATGCCATGAGAAGGTGGAGCAACAAGCAGGTCCCCCCTTTCGATACAGACACGTTACAGTGCCGTTCGTAGCATGGGCATCCTGCCCATGTCGACGCCCTTCTTCTTGCGCGCATGTCACCATTCACATGGGCAAGATGCCCATGCTACGGGGGTGCTGCCGTTACACCACCGCCGGGCATGGCCGGGCGTGCGGGCGTCGGACCCGCTCCGCCGGATTGACAGTGAATTCGCCATTCGGAATTCGCCATTCGGAATTCGCCATTCGGAATTCGGAATTCGTCATTTCCCCTCATATCCCTTCCAAACATACTCCAGCGCCTCCGGGATCAACTGCCCCTTCATCCCCCCATCGCAGTGCCCGGCGTTTTTGGCAAAGACGAACTGGTAATGGTATCCCTTGGCGGCCAGGGCCTTGGCCATGTTCTCATTGGCCAGCACCCAATCGTGCATGTTGTCGCGCATGAGGTTGGGGTTGAGCAGGTCCTTGTCGCCGACTTCCATCCAGATGCGGATCGGCTTAACGGGCGATTCGGGGATGAGCTTTTCGTGGAGGGTCCAGCACCCACCCGGCGTCTCTTTGTTCCAGGGGTATTGCTGGTTGACGAAGGTGCCGCTGGTGGTGAGCACGCGGTGGTAGAGGTCGGGGTGATACCAGGCCATGATGATCGCGCAGGAGCCGCCGGAGCTGCAGCCCATGGTGGCCCGGCCATCGGGGTCGGTGGTGAGTTTGACCTTCGCCTGGCTCTCCACCAGCGGCAGGACTTCCTTCTCGACGAACTCGGCGTACAGGCCGGACATGGTGTCATATTCGAGGCCGCGCTGGCTCCCCTGGGCATCGCCGCTGCCGTTGCCGATGGCGATGGCGATCATGACGGGCACCTTTTTCGCGGCGATGAGATTATCCAGCGCGGCGAAGATCGAGCGGTCCCCATCGGCCGTCACGATAAACGGCGCGGCCGTCCCGGCGACGTACTGCTTGGGAACATACACGCCCACCTTGCGGGTGTATTCGTGGGGATGGCTGGTGGGGACATCGAGCTTGGCGGGATTGGTGGGGTCGACCGTGCCGAAGGTGCCGGGATCGCGGGCGATGCCCGGGTAGATCTTGCTATCCGTCGACTTCATGGTGATTTCGGTGGTGACGCCCTTGGGGATGCCATCCTGCCCGCTCATCTCGGCGACTTTCTTATGCGTGGGCCCGATGATGAAATTCCCATCGGCGTCGGCCGGGGGGACTTCGCCATCGGCCAGTTCCTTGGCTTCGACATAGCCCGCCGCATGCGGATCGCGCGCGGCCGCCGGCGCGCGCTTGGGCGGCGCGGGCTTGGGGGCGTCGGCGGCGAGGGTGGGAAGGGTGATCAGGGAGAGGAAGAGGGAGAGGGAGAGCGATTTGGGGTTCATGGGTTCCTAAAGTTGAATGTGCAGGAGGTTTGCGTGGAACGCGGCAGAGAGGGACTATATAAAACATACCCGCGTGGGGTGATCTTTGTTGGATGGGGTTGGAATCTGGCATAAGCCAAGAAGCAGAAAAAGTTTAAGAAGAAAATTGATGAGTTAAAAAAAGGACTTGATTTTCTATTGTGCCAATTGTATAAATTGTGCATATATTATGGAAAACGAAGAATCAAAAGGTCGCGGACGACCGCGAAAGAACCTGGATGAGTTGGCGCAATGGACCCCGCCAGCGGGATGGGGTCGGTTGGTTGTATGGGCTTCGGCTGAAGAGCGCAAGGCATTGAAGCGGATGGCGCTGGAAGCGGATGTTTCAGTCGCGAGCCTGATTCGATCGCTTGCAAATGGTTTGGCAAAAGGGGTTATTTCGACGGATGAGTTGCTTCATCCTGTGAAGAAAGGTTTGGCAGTCATGGAGAAGATTCCGACACTGTTTGATCGTGATGAACATTTCAAAGTGACTGACAAAGTGCGCGCAGGGTGCGAATGGGTGCTCGCGGGTGAAGGCACGCCGACAGAAAAGCTCGATGGCATGAATGTTCGATTGACCGTGAGGTCCGGTCAGTTGGTGCGTCTGGAGAAACGGCGCAATCCATCGGCCAAGCAGAAGCATCAGGGCATCATCGACGGCTGGTATGTGGATGCGGATGAATGCTCGCCTGAGGATCGCTGGCTCTACGAGGCGGCGCGGCAGACCACAGTTTCGGACTGGCCTGATGGCGAGCATCCGAGCGAGGCGTTGGGCCCGAATATTCAGGGAAACCCGCTGGGCCTTGAGAGCCACATCTGTCTGCCTTTCAACATGCGCGCGCCGGTCCTTGAAAAAGCGCCGCGAACGTATTCGGATTTGAAAACGTGGTTGGAGCGGGCAGACAGCTCGTTCAGCCCGGGCCATCTGGTGGAAGGCATTGTGTTTCATCATCCGGATGGCCGGCGAGCCAAGATCAAGCGGCGCGACTTCTTCAAAGGAAGCGGTCGAACATAAGGCTTACTTGTGAAGTCCCTTCGTCCTTACGCTCCCAAATTGTTCTGAGTGTTCGATAGCACGCAGCGCGGCATGTATGCCGCGCTGCTTGGCGTTGGATGTTTATCGCTCGGTCAGCTCGCGATAGTAATACGTCGTAGAACAAACCCCGCCTCCGGGAAACTGCGCGAATCCCGGGAGAGGCGCGATTATTTCGCAGGCTTGGCCGGTTCTTCCGCCTTCACCTTCGCCGCCGTGTCCGCCAGTGTCGCCAGCTTATCCGCGGCCGTGAACTTCAGCGATTCGGAATTCACGCAGAAGCGCAAACCCGTCGGGCGCGGGCCGTCGTTGAAGACGTGGCCGAGGTGGCAGTCGCAGCGGGCGCAGAGGATTTCGGTGCGAATGCCGTGGGTGGTGTCTTCGTGCTCGATCACATTCCCCTTGGCGACCGGCTGGAAAAAGCTCGGCCAGCCAGTCCCGGAATTGAACTTCCCGGCCGATGAGAACAGCGGCAGCCCGCAGCAGACGCACACGTAGGTGCCCTCCTGGTGGTTATCGAGGAGGTTGCCGCAGAAGGGGCGCTCGGTGCCCTTGGCGCGGGCGATCTGGTACTGCTCGGCGGTGAGCTGCTTTTTCCACTCCTCATCGGTCTTGACGACCCTGGGCGTGGAAACCGGGCCGACGAGCTCGCCCTTTTCGTTGTAGACGCTGACGCTGACTGAATTGGGCACGGCGGCCTCCGGTTTGGTGGGGGTGGTAGGGGCGGCCGGCTCCGCAGCCAGCGCGGCCGACCCGCGCAGGCCAGTCGCGGCCAGCAGTGAAATTCCCGTCAACTTGAGCATATTGCGTCGATTCATCCAGACCTCCGGTGCAGCGGGGTGAAATAAGGGCGACCCGGCAAGGCCGCGGGGACAATTCAATCGGACTTACGGCGTGTGAATTCTAGGCGGAGAATACCACAATGGAAACCTCTTGCCCCCTCTCCTGTACTCGGGAGAGGGTGGGGGTGAGGGTCTTTTTCGCAGACCAATAACCCTCATTCGCCATCGACAGCAGACCCTCACCCTATCCCTCTCCCGAGTACAGGAGAGGGGACCGGAGCAGGAGAGGGGACCGGAGCAGGCGAGGGAATCGGAGCAGGAGAGGGGATTAAATTACTTCTTCGCGGGCGCGGCGGGAGCCGCGGGATCGGCCGGGGGAAGGGCTGCCAGATCATCCCGTTGCCATGCTCTCACCCAGTCGATCACGAAATCGGCCGGCAAGCCCGCATCATCCTCGGCCCGCTCATTGCCGCCCCAGCCGCCACTGGGGAAGGTGTACATGATGAACGCGGGCACATTGGCCACGCGCGGGTTCTCCCATTCGGCGACTTTAGTTCCATTGCAATAGAAGGTGAGCTTGCCCGGCTCCCAGAGCATCCCGGCCGTGATGAAGCCATCGGCATCGGGGGCGGCGTAGATGTTTTCGGTGCCGGTGGATTTGTGGTCCTTGCCGTAATCATCCCAGTGCATGGCGATGTTGTAGCGGTTGGGGCCGTAGCGGCTGAGGTATTCCATGATGTCGAATTCCATGCCGCCTTTGGAAGTCGTGCCGCGATTGGCAGCGCCCGCGCCGCGGTCGGGCATCATCCAGAAGGCCGGCCACAATCCCTGCGCCGCGGGGAGCTTCATTCGCGATTCGAAGTAGCCGTAGCGCTGGGTCCATTTGCCGTGGCCGGTGAGGAAACCGGTGGCGTAGTCGGTCTCGGGGCGCTTGGGGTCATCATTCTGCCGGCCGCGCTTGGCCTCGAAACGAAGATGGGCCATTCCGTTTTCGATGAACGCGTTGCCGGGGCTGAAATGGCTGGAGGAATCGTAATAGTTCTCGCCGACGACCGCCCAGCGGCTTTTATCGATGGCCGGGCCGTCGAAGTTCTCATCGAGTGTCTGCGCCCATTTTCCCTCAACCGGCGGGCGCTTGCCGAGCCAGTCGGGAGTTTTGGCGATAGGCCGGGCGGCGCGGATGGATTCGATCATGAGCGAGCGCGCCTTGGTCGAGCCGGCCGCCGCGATGGCGATGGCGGTGGTCTGCTCGCTGGCGAATTGCGGGCCGCTTTTCGAAACGCCGGTCCAGAGCGACGAGCCGGCGAAGGGAAGAACGATCTCCCCCACCGCGCCCGGCGCGATCGGATTGGGCGAGGCAATCCATTCATTGCTTCCCGGCTGGCTTTCGAGGCGGGCGCGGAGGGTCAGGGGCGCTGTGCCGATATTTTTCGCGCGAACGGTGACTTGAGTATACGCCCGCAGATCCCAGCGCCCGGCCGGCGGTTTGATGCGAACTGCGGCATCTTCCTTCGCACCATCGGCGAATGTAATGCGCAAACCCTCGGCCACTTCCGCGGTCACACCGCCCTTGGCTTCAATCTGCTTGGCCAGATCGATGGTCACGCCCGCGCCGAGCAGCACGCCATCTTTCGGCACACTCAGCACCGGCCCCGGCGGGCGGATCGGCTTCTCACCCGGCTGGCCCCCGGCCGCGACCGATTCAATGCGGAAGGATTGCTCGACCGTCGACTTGCCGCCGTAGACGAGGATTCGCGATGCCCTGGCCGGGTTGAGCTTGTAGCCGCGCTTGCCGAAAGAGTAGCCAAAGCGGACGCGCACCGTCTTGGTCTGCCCGGACGCGATCGATTCGAACTCGGCGTTCCACGGATTCCGCGAAGGGTCATCATCGCAGTCAATGCGCAGGGACAACTGCACCGCCTTCGCGCCCGTATTGGTCACGCGGGCCTCGACGTGGCCGAATTTCGAGAGATCCCAGGTCGCGGCCGGGGGCTTGATGTTAATGCCGGGGTAGGATTCCTTGCCGGGAGTGATGGTGACCTCCAGCACGCCCTGGCCCTGTGCGGGAGGTTTGGTGGTGACCTGGGCGGAGGAGGGGGTGGCCTGCTGAGCGGCACCGCTTGCGCTGAGGAGGATCAGGGGCTCGGCGGGGCTTTCATCGGCATGGGCGTGCGATATGGGCAGGCAAGCGAAGGCGCAATACGCCAACAGCGAAAAGAATCCGGTGGATAACAAACTTGAAGGGGAAGGTCGCATCTTTGCCCTATTCATCGGCGAGGGAAACGTTGATGCCCAAAGGAAGCAGTATGGTATTGAAGCGAAGTCGTCCGTCGGATTGGATTGACTTCCAGCGGCCGGCGCGAAAGGGTCAGGAGCCGGGCAACTTTGGCCGGCGAATCGGCGTTTCTGGTGGCCGGCTCCTGACCCTGGAGACCGGCGAACATCACCTGGCGGGATACTCTTTGAAAAACTCCACGATCCTCTGCATCGCCCCTTCCGGAATCTCATGCCCGCCCGGATGAATCATCGTCACCAAGTTGGAATTCGCGATGAGGGGGGGGCGGGCGAGGGGGAGGTCGGTGGACGCGCCTCGCAAGAGAAGCGGCTAAAATAAGAGGGCAAAATTTCCGGGATTTCCGGACGCGCTTCGCCCTTCGTGGGCAATACTAGATGGCATCGTTGCCGCCCAAGCCATCATTTTCATTGAAGGAGCGTTGCACATCATGTTGATCTTCAAAACCCGGATCGTCGCGTCGTTGCTGGTGGCCGCTGTCTTTACGGGCACAGGTGTCGCCTTGATTCCCCAGATCGCGCTGGCCGATAAGGGGGACAAGGTCGCCAAGCCCGACCCGGCGGACAACCCCGGAGGCAAGGAGGGTGGGAAGTTCGCCAAGCCGGATCAGCCGGCCGGCAATCCCGGGGGCAAGGAGAAGGGCGGGAAAGCAGCCAAGGCGGATCAACCGGCCGACAACGGCGGCGGCAAAGGGGGCAAGGGCGACAAATCGGACTACGTCCAGCCTGACCTGTCGGGCACGATTACCGAGGTCTCGCCGGATGGAAAGCAGATCACGCTCCAACTCGCCAAGTCGGGCAAAGGGGAGAAGGGTGACAAAGCGGACAAGGGCGATAAAGCGGCCGAGCCGCCCGCCACGTTCCAGGTGACCGGCACGACGGAGGTCACTTTCTTCGCCATCGGGCCGATGTGCGATAACGCGGCCGTGGGCTACAGCGCCCAGGTTTGGCTCGAACCCAACTCCAGGGACCGCGCCGCCCGCGTGTCATTCTCAGGCCAGCAAAGTCTCAAGGATAACCGCCCCGTCACCGTGAGCGGCAAGATCACGGCCATCAGCCCCGATGGCAAGCGCCTGACGATTGAAGGGCGTCCGCAGGCCGGCAAAGGTGAGAAGGGTGCAAAGGGCGATAAGGGCGATAAGGGGGCGAAGGACGAGAAGGCCGAGAGGGCCGTCAAAGGCGAGAAGGGCGGCGAGACACAGACCACAGAGGTGACGATGACGCCGGCGACGCAGATTACCTTTTCCGGCGTGACCACCGGCGGCGCATCGATGGAGATTGGCTACGAGGTTCAGGTCATCCTCGACCCCAATGCCGCGGGCAGCGCCGCCGCGATCCGCATCACCGGGCCCGAGGCCGGCGCGATGAAGGGCGCGGGGCTGGGCGATATCGATCTGACCGGCAAGGTGGTGGCCGTCGCCAACGACGGCAAATCCATCACGCTCGAAGGCCGGGCCGAACCGAAGAATCTCGACAAGGGCGCCGCCAAGGAAAAACCGGCCAAGGGCGATGCGGCTCCGGACGCCAAGCCCGCCAAGGGCGATGCCGCGCCCGAGGGCAAACCCGCCAAGGCCGAGCCGCAGCGCTTCGAGGTGTCCATTGTCCCGGCTACCAAGATGATCTACAGCGGCGTCGCGGCGGGCGGGGCAACTCCCACCGAAGGCTACCGCGCCAGCGTGTGGCTCGATGGCGCGGCCGCCAAGACGATCCACTTCGACGCGAGTGGGAAGGACAAGAAAGGCGCTGACTATTCCAGCCAGGTCATCGCGATTTCCGCGGATGGCAAGCGCATCACCGTCACCGCCCCGCCCAAGGGCAAGAGCGACAACATCCCCAAGGGCGAGAAGGTCAAGGAGGATTTCAAGCCCGAAGAGCGCGAGATCGATATCGCCGGGGCCAAGATCATCTTCAATAATGTTCACCCCGGCCAGGCCACGGCGGCCGTGGGCTATCAAGCCCAGGTCTGGGTCGATCCGCAAGCGCCGGGCACGGCGACGGTGGTAGTGTTCAGCCCGGGGAAGATGGGCGCGGAGAAGGCGGGCCCGGGGAAGGGCAAGAACTGATCCGAGGTGGGAGTTAAGAGGTGCCAATCGGAGTGGCCGGATTCGAACCGGCGACTTCCTGCTCCCGAAGCAGGCGCGCTGCCAAGCTACGCTACACTCCGTCGAAAATAGGGCTTAGGGTACCGGGTGCAGGGTACGGTACGTCGATCCCTATACGCCACACTCGATACCCATACCGAGTCAAAAACACACACGGCGGCGACAAGGTTTTGGCGAGAGCCCCGGCCCGTTCATCGAATGGATGGACCGGTTTGGAGTCGAACCAAATTTAGCCATGTACTCCCGGCCGGCATTCGCGCGCCGTTGTTTTGTTTTGCCTCGAGGGTCAGGAGCCGGGATGCACGTCTTCGCCAGGTTGATTTCTCTGGTGGCCGGCTCCTGACCTTGGAATCTCTTCACGGGCAAGATGCCCGTGCTACGGGAAGAAACAGCCGCGCCGACAAAAGGGGGTTGAAGAGATGGTCACATGGAAAATGTAATCCCTTCGGGCATTCGGCGCGGCTGTTTTTCTCCGTCACCAACCAAACGCCACGTTCCCAGGCGATCTGACGAAAAATCTTCGGCAATTACTTTGTGGGCTGTGAGTTCTCGGTACTCTGTGGCGTATGCGACGCCGCTGGACGCGCTTCGCAAGCGAAGCGGCTAACGGAGCCGGTTTGGTTGGTGGCGCGGCTTTGGGCTTTGGGCCCGGCTACTTGATGGTGATGGGAAAGGCTTCGCTGTAGACGATATATTTGGCCTGGCCGACGGTGGTTTCGGCGCGGAGGATGGCGTTTCTCGTGCCTTTTTCGGCCGTCGATTTGGATTTGAAACTGAGGGTGGTCGCGGATTGGCCTGCTTTGAGGATGACGGGGGTGAAGTCGAAGTTTTTGGCGAAGGTGGCGGGTTCCCTGGTTTTGTCGTCGATGCCGGTGGAGTAGCCTTCGAGTGTGAGTGTGATCTCGCCGTCGAACTTGGGGGCGCGGAGGAGGGAGACTTCGAGCTTGGCGGATTGGCCGGCGGTGATCACTGGCGGGAAGGAGGCGGGTTTGGGCGCGGCGGCGGGGGGTGCCGGGGCGGCAACGGGCGCGGGGAC
>JBBRTW010000093.1:0-18649 GCA_038244055.1 Tepidisphaerales bacterium
CCCTCAGTTCCCGGAAATTCAACACCGCCTGCTCGGCCACCAGACGCTCGTCATCGTTCGCGTATTGCATGCGATCCTCCATGAAAGCACCCACATCCCCGGCCAGTTTAACAAAAGTGCCAAAAGTGCGCGCTACACCCGTAAGGATTGCCAAATGCGCTGGCCGACTTGCTTATTCGGCTGAGGGGCACTAAGGTATGTTCTGGCGACAGGTACCCCCGAAGCGAGGTTCCCCCCCTTCCTCCTTCATCCCGTCGCCTTTTTTATGCGCTGAATTAAGCGCCGCTCGCAACTTCCAACGCACAGGATGCGGACGGGTTCGGAGGTCAAGAATGACCCCACTCACCCGCCCGCCGCAGACAAGAATGTCTACGCCACCGGGGATTTCAGCAGAGCAAACTCACAACTCGCAACTCGCAACTCACTTCTTCTCCGGCGTGACACCCTGCACGGGTGTCGGCTCGGGGACGGGCGCGGGATTGGCCGGCTTATTAAGGTGCAGGGACTGCGCGGCCGAGACGGCCTGGCGGGAGTAGTCGATCGATTCGGCGAGAATGCGGGCTGATTCCTGTGGGGCGTGGAAGCCCATCGAGTTCTCTGATGACACGAAATCCAGACGCCACTGGGCCTTGCGCTGCAGCTCGAAGATGGGCTTGAGCTGGTCGGGCGTGGCCCCGGCCTGGCGGGCGAGCTTGATGGCATCGAGCATGTCGACCAGCGCGACCGAAGACCGGCCGAGCAGATCGTGGGTGCTGGTCTGGATGGTGGTGATGCGATCCTTGAGCTCGGCCTCGGGGACGGGGTGGCAGACCTGGCAGGAGCGATTGATCATGGTGGCGGGGGAGCGCACCTGATGATCGGAGACCTTCATCGCGCCCTCGCGAACGTAGGGCATGTGGCAGTCGGCGCAGGCGACGCCGGCCTTGGCGTGGGTGCCCTGGTTGAACATTTCGAACTCGGGGTGCTGGGCCTTGAGAAGCTCGGCGCCGGTCTCTCCATGCTGCCAGTCGTAGAAGCGGTGGCCATCGGAGAATTTGATGACGTCGTTGTAGTAGGATTCGATCTCTTCGACTTTGAGCCCGTTGCCCCAGGGGAAGAAGAGCGTGAGCTTAGGCCCGCAGTAGTATTCGACGTGGCACTGGCCGCAGACGAAGGAGCGCATCTCCTGCCGGGTGGCATCGCGGTTGGGGTCGTAATCCTTCTTGCCTTCGTGGGCCTTGAGGGCTTTGATGCCGTTGATGAAGCCGGGGCGGGTGACGCGCAGGGCCATGGTGCGCGGGTCGTGGCAGTCGATGCAGGCGACGGGGTGGACCGTGCCGAGTTTTTCGTGGCCTTCGAGCGTGGCTTTGGTGGTGGGGCCGGTTTTGGGCAGGGGGTGGAGGGCGCTGGGGGGGAAGTTGGTGCCATCGGGGGTGAGGGCGATCTGGGCATGGGCATCGGTGTAGCTCATGGCGCACATCTTCTCGAAGCCTTTCATCACGGCCGGCCAGTTGAAATCGTAGGGGTCGACATCGACGAGCGTTTTTCCTTCATCGGCCAGTCCGAGCCTGCGCCAGGTGGTGGTGGCGGAGGCATGGCAGTGGAGGCAGGCACCGGGCTGGGGCTTTTTGGTGATGCGCTCGGTGTGCTCCTGATCGAAGAGCATGAAGGCGTGGCCGCGGCGGTCGCGGAAATCGATGGAGAAGGCGTAGCCGGCGTACATGCGCTTGAGCCAGGGATCGCGGTCGAGCTTCTGCACGGGCATGGCCTCGGAGCCGCCGTAGGTGGTGCGCGGGTTCGCGCTGGTGCGCTGGTAGGCATCGTACTCGCGCGGCCAGTTCTTGCCCCACTCGGCCGGGTTGGTGGTCAGCTCGTTGACCTCGACGAGGCGGACGAAAGGCTGGCGCTCCTCGGCCTTGCGCGTGTACATGTTGACCAGCAGCGCGGTGACGCCGGAGGTGGCGAGGGCGACGGCTATCACCACGGCGGCGAAGGTGAATTTGGTGCGGCGCTTGGGGGCGGGGGTTGCGGCGGCGGCGGAGTCGGTCGGTTTGTCGGTCATGGTGGTTCCTGCGCTAAAAATTTCCGATTACATCTTCTGGTCCCCTCTCCTGTACCCGGGAGAGGGTTAGGGTGAGGGTCTTCGGCGGAGTGCGAAAGACTCTCGATTCTCTCAGCCCAAAGACCCTCACCCCCGCCCTCTCCCGAGTACAGGAGAGGGAGTAGGGCCCTCTCCCGCGTACAGGAGAGGGAGCCAATTCCTCATTGCCGCGCTCCATGTCCCACGCCTCTATGGCAGGTGACGCATCTGGGGGCATCGGGGGCGGTGGTGGTGCCGTGGACGATGGAGTCGACCAGTTCGCCATGGCAGCGGATGCAGTTCTCCTGCAGTATCTGGGCGTTGCGCGGGGTGATCTGGATCGGCTCGTGGAAATTCTGGAGGGTGAAGGCCTTGGAATGCCGCCAGCCGTTGTCGCTCTTGGCGATCATCTTGGGGATGAAATCGTGGGGCAGGTGGCAGTCGATGCACTTGGCGGAGATGTGGTGGGTGCCCTTCTGCCAGGAATCGTACTCATCGCGCATGATGTGGCAGTTGGCGCAGGCGGCCGGGTCGGAGGAGAAATAGGAGAAGCCCTTGCCGTAAGTGAAGGTATAGACGCCCACGCCCATGAACATGCCCATGAGGATGGCGAGGATGAGCAGGGCCTTGGAGAGTGCCGAGCGTTTGCGCGCGGGGACGGAGATAGGCCTGGGTGCGGGCGGATCGGGCTTGTCGGCGTGCTCGGGAGCGGTGGGCACTATTCCTCCATCTGTGCGCGAGACTACTCTAGCATAGAAGTCGGCAAGGGGGGGCGTGGGGCATGCGCAAGACGGCGCGGATTCTGGATAATCACATCGGAAATGTATGGAAAGGGAAGGAGCAAACAGTTGAGCGCGGGTGTGAGTCGGAGAAATACGGTTTACACGCGGCGGGCAGGGCGCCCAAACGCGCGCGGCTCATCCCGGCGCATCGGTCTTCACGGCGATGGTCGAGAAATAATCCTGCAATGGCCGGACGGTCCAGTCGGCCTGCTGAAGGGCTGCGATCGCCTGGGCGGCCGCCCGCGCGCCGGTGAGGGTGGTGATGATGGGCACCTTATGCGTGATGGCCATCGAGCGGATTTTGCCTTCATCGGTCTGCGGGCCCTTGCGCGTGGGCGTGTTGATGATGAGCTGCACCTGGCCGTTCTTGATGAAGTCGGCAATATTGGGCCTGCCCTCGGCCAATTTGAAAATGCGCATCGCGGGGATGTCGTTTTTCTTGAGCACCTGGAACGTGCCCTCGGTGGCGATCAGCTCAAAGCCGCGCTCGGCCAGGGACCTGGCGATGGGGATGACATCGTTCTTATCGCGATTATTGACCGAGATGTAGATGCGGCCCTTGGTGGGCAGCGCCCCGCCGGCCGCGATCTGGGACTTGGCGAAGGCCATGGGGAAGTTGGCATCGATGCCCATGACCTCGCCGGTGGAGCGCATCTCCGGGCCGAGGATGATGTCGACACCGGGGAATTTGCTGAACGGGAAGACGACTTCCTTAACGGAAGTGTGGATCGGATCGGGCTGCTCGGTGATCTGCAGCTCGGCCAGCGATTTACCGGCCATCACCTTGGCGGCGATCTTCGCCCAGGGGATGCCGGTGGCCTTGGAAACGAAGGGGACGGTCCGGGAAGCGCGGGGATTGACCTCGATGACGTAAATCTCGTTGTCCTTGATGGCGTACTGGACATTCATCAGACCGCGGACACGGAGCGCGCGGGCGAGGGCGCGGGTTTCTTCCTTGAGGCGGTGGACGATGTCTTTGGAGAGCGAGTAGGGGGGGAGGGCGCAGGCGGAGTCGCCGGAGTGGATGCCGGCTTCTTCGATGTGTTCCATGACGCCGATGATGATCGCACGCGGTTCGGTTCGCGAAACCGCAAGCGACTGCGAAGCCGATGCGGCGGAAGGGGCGTCTGAGGCAGACGCGGAGGAATTAAAAGCTCCCGTCCCTTTTATTCCTTCTCGCTTCTCGCTTCTCGCTTCTAACTTCTCCTCCGCGTCATAATCCGCCAGACAATCCACATCCACTTCCGTCGCGTTATCGAGGAATTTATCGATCAGAATCGGCGAATCGGCGATCGGGCCGGCGGCGGCTTCCAATGCCGTGGCCATGTAGTGGTTAAGCTGCTCCTCATCCGAGACGATTTCCATCGCCCGCCCGCCGAGGACGAAGCTGGGGCGCACCAGGACCGGGTAGCCGATGCGGGCGGCGATCTCGCGGGCCTGGGGGATGGAGCGGGCGATGCCGTTTTCGGGCTGTTTCAGGCCAAGTTGCTGGAGGAGGGCGCGGAATTGCTCGCGATCGCCGGCCGCATCGATCGAGGCGACGGTGGTGCCGAGAATGGGGACGCCGGCTTCTTGCAAACCCTTGGCGAGGTTGAGGGGGGTTTGGCCGCCGTATTGGACGATGACGCCTTTAACGAGTTGCGAGTTGCGAGTTGCGAGTTGCGAGTTGGAAGAGGATGCGCTTGCGTCTTTACTCGCAACTCGCAACTCGTCACTCGCAACTTTGAAAGGCCCGCCATTCAACCGCTCGCAGATGTTCAGCACGTCTTCATGCGTCAGCGGCTCGAAGAAGAGCAGATCGGATGTATCGTAATCGGTGGAGACGGTTTCGGGATTCGAGTTGATCATCACCGATTCGAGGCCGAGTTCTTTCATAGCAAAGGCGGCCTGGACACAGCAGTAGTCGAACTCGATCCCCTGGCCGATGCGGTTCGGGCCGCCGCCGATGATGAGAACTTTGGGGCGGGGGGTGAGGCGGATTTCGTCTTCGCAGAAGGGTTCAGGGTTCAGGGTTCGGGGTTCAGCAGAAGAGGGCGCGAGTTGGACGTAGGGGGTTTCGTAGGTGGAGTAGTAGTAAGGAGTGGAGGCTTCGAATTCGGCGGCGCAGGTGTCGACGAGTTTGTAGACGGGAGTGAAGCCCAGAAGGTTGCGAAGACGACGGATGGCATCCGCGGATGGAGCGGGGACTACGCGATCGCCAAGAGATTCCCCGGTATGAGGCACACGTCTAGTCAGCACAACCGGCTTCGATGCCGTGCAGGCTGATGCCACCTGGATATCGCTATACCCCAGTTGTTTGGCCTTGGTCAGCACCGAGCGCACGGAGCGCTCGGTTTCACCCGTGTCTCCGGGCCATGTGCCGTCGGCGAGCAAGCAGATGTTTGGTGCCTCGGCGACAAGCTCGTCCTCAAAATCGATAAGCTCCTTCATCTGCGCCAAGAACCATTTATCAATCTTCGTCAGATCATAAATCTGATCCAGCGTCCACCCCATCTTCAGCGCATACCGCAGGTAATACAGCCGCCCCTGGCTCGGCACCGCGAGTTTTCGGCGGAGTTTGGCTTCGGGAATCGGCCATTCATGGTCGGCCGACTCCCCCTGGGTCGTCTTATCCGAATGATCCGGCCCCTCGGTCGTCGCGCGGGCGCTGGAGGGCAGGCCCGTGACACGGGCGTCCCGCCCGTGCGGGTTGCTCTCTAATTTCGAATCGCCTCTATTCGCGAATGCGTTTTGCATGGGCGGGACGCCCGTGTCACATAGCGCGTTTTGCACGGGCGGGACGCCCGTGTCACGTGAGGCATTCAGCCATTTATCGTACTTATCCAGCCCGAACCCGAACCGCTTGACCTCCATGCTTCGGATGCCTTTTTGCAGGGCTTCCTTGAAAGTCCGGCCAATCGCCATGGCCTCGCCGACGCTCTTCATCTGCGTGGTCAGAGTCTCATCGGCATCGGGGAATTTTTCAAAAGTCCAGCGGGGGATCTTGATGACGCAATAGTCGATGGTGGGCTCGAAACAGGCGGAGGTGTAGCGCTCGTACGCGGGAAGTTGCGGGTTTCGAGCACTGTCCGTTGTCCGTTGTCCGTTGTCCGTTGTTAATTGCCCTGACGCGTTCCCGCTGACAACTGACAACGGACCACTGACAACTGACAACTGTCCTTCCCGCTTCTCTCGCCCTTCATCCTTGCCTTCTCCCTGAACCCTGACCCCTGACCCCTGAACCCTCTTGATGCTCGTGATATCGTTGGCGAGTTCATCCAGCGTGTAGCCAACCGCCAATTTCGCGGCCAATTTCGCGATGGGATAACCCGTCGCTTTGGATGCCAGCGCCGAGGACCGCGACACGCGCGGGTTCATCTCAATGACCACCATCTCGCCGTTATCGGGGTTGATGCCGAACTGGATATTACTCCCGCCCGTCTCCACGCCCACCGCTCGGATCACCGCGATGCTGGCATCGCGCATGCGCTGGTATTCTTTGTCCGTCAGCGTCTGAATCGGCGCAACCGTGATCGAATCGCCGGTGTGGACGCCCATCGGGTCCAAATTCTCGATCGAGCAGATGATGACGACGTTGTCGTTCTTGTCGCGCATCACCTCCATCTCGTATTCCTTGTAGCCGATGACCGATTCTTCGATGAGGACTTCGGAAACGGGTGAGGCATCGATACCGCGCTGGACGATGGTCTCGAATTCTTCCTTGTTGTAGGCGATGCCGCCGCCGGTGCCGCCGAGGGTGAAGGCGGGGCGGATGATCAGCGGCAGGCCGAGTTCTTCGAGAACTTTTCGGCCTTCATCCATGTTATGGACCACGCCCGAGCGCGGGACCTTCAGCCCGATCTCGATCATGAGATCCTTGAAGCGCTGGCGGTCCTCACCCCGGAAGATGGCCTCGCGATTAGCCCCGATCATCTTGACGCCGTATTTATCGAGGATGCCCTTGTCGAAGCAGGCCATGCCGGTGTTCAGGCCGGTCTGCCCGCCCAGGGTGGGGAGGAGGGCGTCGATGGGCGTGCCGCGCGATTTCTCGAGTTCGAGGATTTTCTCGACCGCCTCGGGCGTGATCGGCTCGATGTAGGTGGCATCGGCGAACTCCGGATCGGTCATGATCGTGGCCGGATTGGAGTTGATCAGGACGACGCGATACCCCTCCTCGCGGATGGCCCGGCAGGCCTGCACGCCGGAATAGTCGAATTCGCAGCCCTGGCCGATGACGATGGGGCCGGAGCCGATGATGAGGATGGTGTGGATATCAGTGCGTCGGGGCATTTAATCGAAGGATGAAAGTTGAAGGATGAAGGATGAAATTGGGGTGAGTGTACAGGTGGCGGGGGGTTTTTCAATGAAGCCGCAGCACATGCCTCCCCGGCCGCCTGGGGTCCACCAGCACCACCAGCCCGCCTTCGCGCTCGAGTTTTTCCGCCAGGGCCTTGTCCATCGGGCCGGCCTTGGTGAATTCTTTGCCTTCGACGCTATAGGTGTAGCTGATCCGCGCCAGGGGCTGGCCCATGAACGTGTGGATCTTGGTGACCTTCCCCGAGACCTCCACGCCATCGCGGTAGAGCGCGGTGACGCGCTGGATCATGAAGAGCGTGGCCAGAATCGAAAAGAGGGTGACTCCGATGGCGATCCACAGGTACATCATCCAGTCGCTCCCCGGCGCATCGCCCGGCCGGGGCGCGATGAAGTTCACGCCGAAAACCGCGTGGGCGACCAGCATTCCCCAGACGACGGCGGCGGTGCCGAGGGTTGTTCCCCAGAGCATTTTTCCGCGGAGGGCGATGGTTTGCTCGCGCCAGTTGGAATTTTGCATATCGTCTCCTCGCAACTTCTGGGTGGCATGGGTAACGGTACCCCGTTACCCGTGTCCTGGCGTATTTTCCAGCGCGACCCTTCACTGGATCAACCATTCTGCGATATGGCACCCAACACGGGTAAAGCCTGAGAGCTTTACCCATGCCACCCGGCGATTCTACTCCTTTATTGCACTCTTTGCCCGGTCGAATGCTATACTGTAGTCCAATGGTATCGGCCGCCGACATTCTCGACTTCGTCGACCGCATCGCGGGCAAATTCAAGCCGCGGAAGATCATCTTGTTTGGGTCGTACGCTTACGGCGAGCCCAACGAGAATTCGGATGTGGATGTGCTGGTGGTGATGAATTACCGGGGCTCGAATTCCAGCAAGGCGATCCAGATACGTTTGGCTATCGAGTACGGGTTTGGGCTTGATTTGCTCGTCTGGAGCGAAAGTGAAATCAAGCGACGCATCGCGGGTAACGATTTCTTCCTGGAAGACATCACAACGCAAGGGCTGGTGCTTCATGATGCTGATGACCAAAGAGTGGGTGAGCAAGGCCGAAGGCGATTACGACGTCGTCTGCATCATGCTGCGGTCCCGCAAGCCAAGCCGGTATGACACGATCTGCTTCCATGCCCAGCAATGCGCCGAGAAATACCTCAAGGCGCGGCTGACCGAAGCGAGCGTTCGCTTCGGCAAAACGCACAATTTGGAGGATCTGTTGGCGCTGACCGCACTTCACCCCTCCGCCCAAGTCAACACCACCTTCCCGCTCTGCCCGCTCCGCATCGCATCGAACCCCTTCTGAAAATCCTGATACCCATACCGGTGCGTCACCACCGGCTCGATATTCAGGCCGCTCTGCAGCATGACCGTCATCTTGTACCAGGTCTCGTACATTTCCCGGCCGTAGATTCCTTTGATGGTGAGCATATTAAATATCACTAAATTCCAGTCGATGCTCATCTCGCCGCCGGGGGGGATGCCGAGCATGGAGATTTTGCCGCCGTGGGCCATGTTGGCCAGCATGTCGCGGAAGGCGGCGGGGTTGCCGCTCATTTCCAGGCCGACATCGAAGCCCTCCTTCATGCCGATCTCCTTCTGCACATCCGCCAGCTTCTGCGTGCGCACGTCGACGACGTGGGTTGCCCCCATCTTCTTGGCCAGCTCCAGCCGGTAGGGATTCACATCGGTGGCCACGACGAACCGCGCTCCGGCATGTTTGGCCACCGCCACGCCCATCACCCCGATCGGCCCGCAGCCGGTCACCAGAACATCTTCGCCGAGTAAATCGAACTGCAGCGCGGTATGCACGGCGTTGCCGAAGGGATCGAAGATCGATTGCACATCGCGGCTGATCGGCTTGCCGCTCCGCCCGGGGAGGATGTCATCGCCCTCTCCGCCCGCTTTCACACCGCTGGATCGATCCTCCACCGATTCATGCACCCACACATTGGTCACCGGCAGGGCCAGATATTTCGCGAACGCGCCCGGCCGATTCACGCCGATCCCCTGCGTGTTCTTGCAGAGATGCCGCCGCCCGGCCAGGCAGTTTCGACAGCGCCCGCAGACGACGTGTCCCTCGCCGCTGACGATGTCGCCGATGTGAAAATCGTGGACGTTGGCGCCGAGCTCCACGATCCGGCCGACGAATTCGTGCCCCACCACCATCGGCACGGGGATCGTCTTCTGCGCCCAGGCGTCCCAGTTGTAGATGTGGACATCGGTGCCGCAGATGCCGGTGCGGAGGATTTCGATGAGCACATCGTTGATGCCGATGGTCGGCGTCGGCACTTCCTCCAGCCAGAGGCCTTCGGTTCGATTTCGTTTGACGAGCGCGGGCATGGTTTTCATGATTTCTCCGTTTCAACACTGAGGATTCGCGGCAGACGCCAGTCGAAGATGATCGCCAGGATTCGAAAGCCGCTGGTGACGAGCAGCGAGGTCGTGAAGCTCACCAGCGACGGCGCGCCCAGGTATTGCAGCAGCATCTGCGTCGCCGCGCCGATCATCACGGGCGTGACGTACAGTTCATTTTCGAGAACCAGAGTCGGCTTGTTGATGATCACGTCGCGGATGACGCCGCCGGCGCAGCCGCAGACACAGGCGATCGCCAGCACCGAGAGCGGGTTCATGCCGGGTGTGTTGGAGGCGAGATTGGCAGTGATGGCCGAGAAAACGCCCAGGCCGACCGCGTCGAAGTATTTGAACAATCTCTCGCGGCGGCGGATGAAGGCGGGGAAGAAAAAAGTGATCAAAGTGGCCGCGAGAATCACGGCCGGATAGCCGACATCGCGCAGGATCGCCACCGGGCGCGAGAGTACCACATCGCGCAGGATCGAACCGCCCACGGCCGTCGCGCCGGCCAGGATGAGCATCCCGATCACATCCGGCCGGCGGTCGATCACCCGCATCGCCCCCGAAAACGCGAACGAGGCGGTGCCGAAGAGGTCGATGGTGTAGATGATGTTGTCGGCGGTGGGGAGCATATTCAATTCACAAAAAGCATCGAAACCGCAATCCGAAAGGGCATCTACTCCCTCTCCTGTACTCGGGAGAGGGCGGGGGTGAGGGTCTGAGATTATTCCAAAGACTATTCCAACATGTTTTCTACTACATTCGCCTATGACCATTCCCCCTCACCCTAACCCTCTCCCGAGTACAGGAGAGGGAACATGACACTTCAATCCTTCAAGTACGTCACCACCAGAAACAACACGGCATCCTCACTGCCCGCATTGCGGATCGCATGCGGCACATCGGCCCGGTAATAGGCCGAGTCGCCCGGGCCAAGCTCCGACTGGTCATCGCCAGAGCCCACCCGCACCGCGCCCGATTGCACGGTCAGCAGCTCGCGAGCGCCGGAGAAATGGGCGGCGCTGACCAGCGAGCCTCCCTTGCGCAGGACAATCTCGTAAAACTCCACGGCCTTCTCAAGATGCAGCGGCGAGAGCGTGCGGATGCGGCAATGCTTGTCCGATCGGTAGTGAAACGCGCGATCCTCCGCCCGGATCACATCGATCCGAGGCGTGGCGCTGGGCGCTTCGACGAGTTCCCCCAGCGACATCGCGAACGCCTGCGCGATTCGATAGGCCACCGCCAGCGTCGGATTGGCCTCGCCGCGCTCGACCTGCGAGAGCATCGACCGCGACACCCCGCAGGCGGCCGACAACTCATCCAGCGTCCATCCTTTCTTTTTGCGCAGTTCCCGCACCCGCCCGCAAAGCTGGCGATGCACGGGGTCTTCATCTTCGGGAATGGAAAGGGGCGCGGGGGGTTTCATGGTCAATCCGATATAGCGGATTGTACCGGCGGTTTAGGGGAATTCAAGATGCCGGAATAAAAATCCCGTATCGCGGATTTTACGGCCACTGGGCACAATGACTTAGGCGCAGGACTTTCTCCGCCCGCAGCCCCTCGCCCCCTCACACATCCACATTCTTCACATCCAGCGCATGTTCCTCGATGTACTGCCTTCTTCGCTCGACATCTTCGCCCATGAGGATGCTGAATAAGCGCTCGGCCTCGCCGGCTTCGGCGAGGGTGACGCGCATCAGTGTGCGCTTGGAGGGGTCGAGCGTGGTTTCCCAGAGCTCTTCGGCGTTCATCTCTCCCAGGCCCTTGAATCGGCCGACTTCGATGCCCTGCTTGCCCAGGCGATGGACGGCCGGGACGACCTGGGCGACGCCGGCGATCTCGTGAACCGCGCCGGGTTTTTCGGGGGTGCCCTCTTCGACCAGGGCGTAGCGGGTGGTGAGGAGTTCGCCGCTGACGGATTCTTCCTGCGTGAGGTAATACTCATCGATGCGCAGGCCGATGGCGGCGAGCTGGGTGAAGATCTTCTCCAGCTCTTTGACTTCGTGGAGTTCCTGGTTCTTCTGCAGGCGCAGGGGGGCGGGTTTGCCGGCGGGTTTGCCATTGGCGGGAGCAGGCGTGGCGGAGGCGGTTGAAGTTGAGGCGGGGGCGGCCGCCCCGGGGGTTGCGCCGGGCGAGGCTGTAACGGGCGAGCCGGCAGCGGGCGCGCCGGATGTCGGCGTGCCTGGCGCAGTGGTCGGGCCCGCGATCGGCGCGGAAGGGGGGGCGGGGATTTCTTCCACCACCAGATCGTTCTCGCGCAGGAACTCATCGCGGGCGGCGGCGGAGTGGAAGAAGTGTTCCTCCCCATCGACGATGACGCGGTGCGTGGGGAGGTGCCCCTTCTCCGAGTAGATGTTGAGGAACTGCGCGAAATCGATGCCGCGGCGCTGCACGACGGTCGCCAGCTCTTCGAGCTTGTCGAGGGTATCGATCACCTTGCGCAATTCCGGGCCGGCCAACGTGCGAATCGTCTCGCCGCTCTCGGGATCGCGCACGACCAGGGCGACGCCATCCATGCCCAGCGTGGTCAGCGTCTCGCGCATCACGCGCTCGTTGAGGACGTACTCGACTTTCTTGCGGCGGGTCACCTTGTACAGCGGCGGCTGGGCCACAAAGACCCGGCCAGCGCGGATCAATTCCTGCATGTGGCGGAAGAAGAAGGTCAGGAGCAGCGTGCGGATGTGCGAGCCGTCGACATCGGCATCGGTCATGATGACGATTCGTCCATAACGGCGCTTGTCGATGTTGAAATCATCGCGGATGCCGCAGCCCATGGCCTGGATGATGGTGCGAATTTCCTCGTGGCCGAGCATTTTCACGAGCGTGGCCTTCTCGACATTGAGGAGCTTGCCGCGCAGGGCGAGAATCGCCTGCAAATTGGAATCGCGCCCTTGCTTGGCGCTGCCGCCGGCGGAATCCCCTTCGACCAGGAACAGCTCGGTGTCTTCATTGCTCTTCGAACGGCAGTCGGCCAGCTTGCCGGGCAGACCGCCCCCTTCGAGGGAGTTCTTCCGGCGCGTCAGCTCGCGGGCCTTGCGAGCGGCCTCGCGGGCCTCGGCGGCCAGCATACCCTTTTCAAAAATCAGGCGGGCGATCTTGGGGTTCTCTTCGAGGAAAGCTCCCAGGCGCTCGCCCACGGCGGCCGAGACGAACGGCTCGACCTCCGGGTTGAGCAGCTTGTCCTTGGTCTGGTTGTTGAAGGATGGTTCGGAAAGGCGGACGCTGACGACGGCGGTGAGGCCTTCGCGCAGGTCATCGCCCGTGGGACGGACATCCTTGACCCAGCCCATCTTGTCGGCGTTGCGGTTGATGACACCGGTCAGGGCGTTCTTGAACCCGGAGAGCTGGGTGCCGCCATCGTGGTTGTTGATGTTGTTGGCGAAGGTGAGCAGCGTCTCGTTGTAGCTGTCGGAGTATTGCATCGCCACCTCGAGCTCCAGCCGCTGCTCGTTATCCGTCTTGGCGAAGGCGATGATCGGGCTGACGCTGTTCTTGCCCTCATTGAGAAAGGCGATGTAGTCGCGCAGGCCGTGGGCGAACTTGAAAGTATCCGATCGTCCGGCGCGCTCATCGGCGAAAGTGATCTCCACGCCCGAGTTCAGGAAAGCCAACTCGCGGATGCGCTGCAGGAGCGTCTCGTGGACGAAGGCGATGCCGCCTTTTTCCTCGGTGAAGAGGGTCGGGTCGGGCTTGAAGGTGACTTTGGTGCCGGTCTTGGCGGTCTTGCCAATGACCTTGAGGTCCTGCGACTTTCGCCCGCGCTCGAAGGCCATCTGGTGAACCTGTCCGCCGCGGGAGACTTCGACTTCGAGCCACTCGGAGACGAAATTGACGGCCGATGCGCCCACGCCATGGAGGCCGCCGGAGGTTTTGTAGGCCGAGTCATCATCGTGGTCGAACTTGCCGCCCGTGGCCAGCGAAGCGAACACCATCTCGACCGCCGGCAGGCCGGTATCGGGGTGGGTATCGACGGGAATGCCCCGGCCATCATCGGTGACGGTGCAGGAGCCATCGTGGTTGATGCGGATCTCGACGTGCTTGGCGTGGCCGGCCATGGCTTCATCGATGGAATTGTCGACGATCTCGTAGACCAGGTGATGCAGGCCGCGCGGGTTGTAGCCGCCGATGTACATGCCCGGTCGGGCGCGGACGTGCTCGACATCATCGAGGGATTTGATGGAGGAAGCGCCGTAGTCGGCCGAGACGGCGACGGTGGGGGCGAAGTTCTGGGAGTGCCCGCCGGAATCGACCACGGGCTCCGAGGATGAATCGGTTGGTGCGGGTGATGAAGCGGCCTGCCCCAGCGGGGTCGCTCTTTGCACCGGCGCGGGGGCCTTCTGCGTAGGCGGTGAAGCATCCTGCGGGGTCAGTTTTTCCTCAGCCATCAACAGCTCCGTTCCATCGAAGTTTGAACATCCAGACGACGAACCGCGGAGCGGTCCGCCGGTGCGTTTTCCCCCATTGGGCGGCCAATCCGCCGGCCCCTTTTCCGGGCCTCGTATTATCTCAAAAAATGGGTTCGAACGCCACCGATGGGGAGGGGCAATCGCAGTTATATTTGAGGGGAATGGGCAGGAGACAATGAGACAATGGGACAATGAGACAATGAGACAATGGAATTTGAGCTTCTGACCTTTCCCCAGGAATGACCGATCCAAATACATTCCGACGCGCGGGTGTTTTGTCTGATTGTCTCATTGTCTCATTGTCTTCCCTCCCACCGCGAAATCCCCGCCGCCGAGTGATTTCGGTTGCTTCCCACGCCTTACCCCCCGTAGGATTCATCGCGTGAAGGTCACTTTGAGGAATGTCGTCGCGTTGGCCGGGCTGCTGGGTGCCTGTGCGGCGGCCTTTGCCGATGAGCCTGCACCCACGCCGCCGGCGGCGACTCATCCGCCGGTGATTGCGCCCGGCGCGCCGGCCCGGGCAACTTCCACTCCGGAACATTTCGATCCCTCCACCACCGATCGGCAGGTTCGCCAGGCGATCGAATCCCTCGCCTCCAGCGATCCCAAGATTCGCGACGCGGCCGCCCAGCGACTGATCGCGCTGGGGTCCGAGGCGCGGCGGGCGGTTTTTGATGCTTCGCGCTCCGACAGCCCCGAGCTGCGCGCCAAGGCGGCCGAGATTCTTTACAAATTGCCCTGGTATCTCCCCGATGATGCCCCGCAGGTGCGGCAGCTTCTGGCGGATTACGGGCAGCTCAATACCGACCGCCGTCGCGAGGTGGTCGCGGCCCTGGCGGAGAACAAGCTCCATGGCTTCGACGCCCTGCTGCGGCTGATTGTCGAGGAGCCCAGCGATGACGTGAAATGGGCGATCGTCTCGGCCGTGCGCTTCTGCTATCGCGAGGAAATCCTGGCCCGCTTTCGGGCGCTGGATACGGCCGATGATTCATCCAGCGCGCCCCTGCTGGCGGCGGCGGGTCATGCGTGGTTTATCAAGGATCAGGCGGTGGCCGCGAAACTGCTGCGCCGGGCGGTGGATGTGGAGAACGATCATCCCTCAAACGATCAGGGGGAACTATCGAACGCCTTCGACCGCCTGCAATTCATGAATCTGCTGGCCGACAAACACGATGCCATGGCCGGCCTGGCGCGCCTGCGCGCTGGGCGGACGACGCCGGAGGAGGGGGATGTTCCCTATGGGGTGCTGGAGCTGTTTTCGCTGCATGCCCGCTTCGGGCCGCTGGCGGGGTTTGAAAAGGACCTGACGACTTACACCAATTATCTCGAAGACCCGCGCCTGCTCTATTGCCTGGCCAAGGTCTACGAGCGGGGTGGGCAGCCGGCGCTGGCGCAGTCGATGATCCAGGGAGCGTTTCTGAGCGGCATTGTCTCGGCCGAGAGCCGCCGCAAGGTTGGGGAGTTTTTGTTCCGGCAGGGGTGGAGCGATCTGGCGGAGGCCGAGTGGGCTTCGATTCTCGATCTGGATTCTCCCACCGGCGACTACGATCACGCCAACGCCCATTTCCGCCTCGCCCAGAGTGCGATGGCCCGCGAGGATGATGCGGCCATCGCCGATCATCTGCAAAGGGCGATGGAGATTCACTCGCGAGCCCACGGCCAGCTCCAGGGCACCACTGAGAAAGCCATCTGGCAGGATATTTACTGGCATCGGCTGCGGGCGGCCCGGCAGAAGAACGACAACGCCCAGGTGCTGGCGCAGCTCACCGAAATCCTCCGCGATGAAGCCCCGCTGGAGAATCCGGATATCGCCAACGACCTGGTGCCCCTGCTCCATTCGATGGGCCGCGTTGCCGAATCCAAAGCCCTCTTCGACAAAACCTACACCGCGCTGCGCGCCAAGATGGATGAGCAGCCCGATGAGCCCATGCCCCGCAACAACCTCGCCTGGCTCTGCATCCGCTGCGGGCAGCATAAGACCGAGGCGCTTGAACTCGCCCGCACCGCTTCGACGCTGATTCCAGATAACGCGGCCTTCAAGGACACACTGGCCGAGGCGCTGTTTGAGACAGGGAAGGCGAGTGAGGCGGCGGCGATCGAGCGGATGGTGGTGAAAGTCCGGCCGAACGATTTGTTCCTGAAGCGGCAGTTGGAGCGTTTTGAGGGGGCGGCGAAGGCAAAGAATCCGCAGTGAACATCCCCGTGACACGGGCGTCCCGCCCGTGCGAATCGTAAGGCTTTCCCGTGACACGGGCGTCCCGCCCGTGCTAACCGCCCGATGAACGAATCGCCTCCACCACTTTTTCGACCGCCTTTCCCACCGCCTCCATCGCCGCCACCGATTCCTTCCTCAAACGCATCAATTCCCCCAGCATGACCGGCCGCCGGAGCATTCGTCCGACAAGTTTTAATCCGAGCGGCCGGCCGAGATCATCGGTGATGTCGCCGAGATATTGTGGCAGCGCCCGCTCGGCCGTGTCGAGAATTGCCCGTACGCCGATGAAGCGCACGCCAGCTTTCGCGGCCATGAGCTTGACGATCGCATTCTCCATGTCGACCGCCAAAGCTCCCGTGGTTTCCCACAGCTCTCGCTTGAGTTCCTTGGCGCACACGACGCCTTCAACCGTGTGAATTGATCCCCGCCTCATTCCTTCCGGCGGCGTAAACTCCAGCTCCCCATCCACCACCACATCCCCGATACGCAGCGATGGATCCAATCCCCCCGCCACCCCCGCCATGATCACGACCTTCGCCCCTTCGATCCACGCTCCCTCCAACCGACACGCCCGAATCCCCACTGTCCGCAACTCCATCTGATCCCCACGCCAAATCCCCGCGCCCGCCACCGTCAATCCCAGCGCCCCCGCCACCGCCCGCCCTTCGAGTTCCATGGCCGTCAGGATCAACATGGCCGCAGTCTACAACGCACTGTCCGCCGAATCCAAAACCCGCGCGTATTTCAGCCAGACGCGAGCTTGGTGAAGGCAACGATGCCGCTGCCGATGAGAAGCTGACGGATCACTTCGTGGCTGTACGCCTTGTCGGCCGTCGACAGAAGCTCCTGAGCCGCGTTGATCGCACATCGCCGCCTCCGAGGTATGATCCCTCCGAGGATCAGACGCGTTGTCGATGGATCGCGCCGGGCGCGCCCGGCGGCCATGAGGTCATCTCCATGAAGATTCGCCATCTGCGGTGGTGGTTGTGCGGCTTGATGTTCGCCGCAACGGGCTTGAGCTTCCTGGATCGCCAGGTGCTCTCGGTGGTCGCGCCGGTATTGACCGACGAGTTTCACATGAACAACGAGCAGTACTCGTATGTCACCACGGGGTTTCTCGCCAGTTATGCGATCGCGTTTTTCCTGGCCGGCCGGATCATGGACGTGGTGGGCACGAGGGTGGGCATGGCGCTGTCGGTGGGGCTGTGGTCGATCGCCAGCGCGTTGCACGCCGCGGCGCAGAGTGCGATGCAACTGGGCGTCTTTCGCTTTTTTCTGGGCGCTGGCGAAGGCGGGGCGTTCCCCGGCGTGACCAAGGGGGCCACCGAGTGGTTCCCGCGGCGAGAGCGGGCCCTGGCCATCGGCATCGCCATCGGCGGTTCGGCCCTGGGCGGAGTCGTTGCCCCGCCCATGACCGTCTGGCTGGTGGGCCTGATGGGCTGGCGCGGGGCGTTCCTGGCCACGGGGCTCATCGGCGCGACCTGGATCGCCCTGTGGTGGGTCTTCTTCCACACGCCGGCGACCTCGCCCTTTATCACCGATGAGGAACGCGCGCTCATCCTGTCGGAGCCCGCGGCGGCCGGCGCTGATCCGGGCGAGGCCGCACCGCCCCCTTCGGTGGCGGAACTGCTGCGGCGGCGCGATGTGTGGGGCCTGGCGCTGATCCGGTTTCTGGTCGACCCGGTCTTCTACTTCTACATGTTCTGGATCCCCAAGTACCTGGCGCAGGAGCGCGGTTTGTCGCTGGATGCGATCGGCCGACTCACCTGGATCCCGTTCCTGGCGCTGGGCATTTCCAACATACTCGGCGGATGGCTTTCCGATCGGCTGATTGCCGCGGGCGTCGCCGCCGGCAAAGCGCGCAAGGGGGTCATGGCGGCCGCGGCCATGCTGACGGTGGCTTCGAGCGCTGCCGCGTTCGCCGGCAGCGCCCCGGCCGCAGTCGCCATCATGGCCCTGCTGATGTTCGCCCACGGATTCTGGATCACCAACTACGTCACCTTGATCAGCGAAATTCACCACAAGAATGCGGTCGCCACGGTCATGGGTCTGACGGGCATGGTCGGCACGGTGGGCGGCATGCTGGCCAACACCACCATCGGCTGGGTGGCCGACCGGTATACCTTCCTGCCGATCTGGATCGCCTCGGGGTGCATGTACCCGCTGGCCCTGGGGGTCCTGCTGTGGACGGTTCGATCTCGAAGCCCTCTCGCGCCCTTGGCGCCCGCGACTCCGAGGGCCGCATTGGAAGAAACACCTAACCAGGGAAGTCATCGACCATGAATGAACAACCATCAGCGCCTCTCGTGCGAATCCCGCGCCGTCGTCCGCGCACCGCCCATGTGGGCCTGTTCGGCGTGGGACACCACACGTACTGGGGTCAGTTCGAAGGCCTGCGCGATGAATTGCTCGGCAAGATGCGCGTGCTGGCCGAGCGCCTGCGGACCCAGGAAGTCGAGGTCGGTGAATTCGGCCTGATCGACAATGCCCAGGGCGCTTACGCGCTGCTCCCCAGGCTCAAGGCCGCCAA
>JBBRTW010000094.1:0-18464 GCA_038244055.1 Tepidisphaerales bacterium
ACATGCGATTGCCCTCAGGCATCGGCAACTCCGGACTTTCATTCATGGAATTGTCATGTAGTTGGCCTAACGTTTGTCGGGGAAACGCGTTCCCCGCGCGGCGGTATGGACCTCTGGAAGAGGAATCGAGCATGACGATGAAATCATTTGCAATTGGCCTGGCGATTGCCGTCGGAAGCGGCGCTGCTTTCGTCATGGTGTGGCATCAGATGCAGATGCACCCAGCCATGCCGTCCAGCGCCCGCACCGATCATCCGGCGGGGTTGGCGCAGAAAACGCCATCGGATTTGGAAGCGCCCACACCGCAATCGCGGGCAAACGCTTCGGCGGCGTTTCAAACGCCCGAGTCGACACGCCTGCCTAAAGCTTTATCGCCCCCATCGGCCGGAATCGCACCCGCCCGAAAAATCCGTCGGACCGTTCCACCGATTGACGGAATACCGGGCCCGGCCAATCCACATGCCGCGGGAGGGCGGCCCGATCGCGCGCCGGTTGCTTCCGAGCCGCTGGTGCCAGAGTCGATCGCTCGCTCGGCTCTGGGCATGGTCGGCGCTGATCCCGAGGCCGAGGTGGTCTGGGTCCTGGCCATCAATGACCTGAGCCTTTCCGCAAATGCCCGCCGAAATCTGATTGAAGACTTGAACGAGGATGGTTTTCCCGATCCAAAGCACGTGACTGAGGATGATCTTCCGCTGATCGTGAGCCGACTGCAACTCATCGAGGAAATCGGACCCGATGCGATGGACGACGTGAATCTGGCGGCGTTTCAGGAAGCGTATAAGGATCTGGTGAATATGTATAATCGATTGACGCGATAGCCGTTCCTGAAACAAGTCGGATTCATCACCTGGCAATCCCCCCAACGTGGCGTGCGAGGGCGCGGTAAAGTCCTTTTTTAGGATCTATGTTTCTTTCCGGGGAATTCGGTTCACCATGCGGATTTTGATGGTTGAAGATTACCTGCCCCTTCGCGAGGCCGTTTCCGACGGCCTGCGCGAGGCAGGTTTTGCGGTGGATGTCGCATCCGATGGGGTGACGGGGTTGTGGCACGCCGAGACTTCCGACTATGACGCGATCATCCTGGACCTGATGCTCCCGCAACTCGATGGGCTGGCGGTCTTGAAGCGATTGCGGCAGGGGGGGAGCAAGACGCATGTGATCATCCTGACGGCGAAGGATCAGACCGAGGACCGCATCCGCGGGCTCGATGCGGGGGCGGATGATTACCTGGTCAAGCCGTTCGCATTCAAGGAACTTCTAGCGCGGGTGCGGGCGCTGGTGCGCAGGCGATATGGCGCGAAGAATCCGATCATCGCGGTGGAAGACCTGGCCATCGACACGACGGGCCGGACCGTGCGGCGGGCGGGGAAGTTGATCGAGCTGAGTCCGAAGGAGTACGCCATGCTCGAACTGCTCGCGCTGCGGGCGGGGGAAGTGGTGACCCGCACCGATATCTGGGAGCATGTCTACGAGCTGCATTCGGCGGCCGAGAGCAACGTGGTGGATGTGCTCATCGGCCATATCCGTCGGAAGATCGAGCAACCCGGCACGAGCCGGCTCCTGCACACCCGCCGGGGGCACGGATACGTTCTCGGCGGCACTGAAAGCGCAGGCGCTTCATGAGCGGATCGTTGAAAACCCTGCGCGGGCGGCTGCTGGCGGGGACGGCGCTGGCGACGGCGCTCATCCTCGCGGGCGCGGGGGTACTGGTCTATTTTTTCGTGCGCATATCGCTGGTGGGCGAGTTCGACGCGGCTCTGGAATCCGCCACCCGCGCGCTGGCGGCGCTGACGGAGCAGGATGAGTCCAAAGTCAGTCTCGAACCCGATGCATTCAACCTGGCGGAGTTCACGCGCCGGAATGCGCCGGATTATTTCGCGGTATGGAATGCGGATGGCTCCGCGGTGGGTGAATCGAAATCCCTGGCCGGCGCCGCGCTGCCGCATGCCGCGCCGGCGCTGAATCAGACGATCCTGGAATCGCTAAGGCTGCCCGATGGCGCGCCTGGGAGACAGGCGAGTTTGACTTTCGTGCCGATCTACGAAGACGCGGCCGGCAAAACCGGGCCGGGAACGCGCATCGTCACGCTGACTGTTGCCCGCCACACCGCGCCGCTGGATGCGCGGCTGGCGGGGCTGGCATGGCTGCTGGCGGGCGTGGGCATCGCGGCAACCGGCGCGGCGGCGGGGGTGATGCTCTGGGTGGTTCGACGGGGACTCCGACCGCTGGAGCAACTGGCGGCGCGCATCTCCGCGGCCGGCCGGAAGAATCTGGGGGAGCGGGTTGAGATCAGCGATGCCCCGGGAGAGCTCACAACCGTTGTGGCGCGGCTCAACGAACTGCTCGATCGGGTGGAGATGACGGTGATCCGCGAGCGCCGATTCACCGCCGATGTCGCCCATGAGCTGCGCACGCCGCTGGCCGGGCTCGAGGCGACGATCGATGTCTGCGCCACCCGCCGGCGCATGCCCGAAGAGTACGAGCGCACATTGGCCAGATGCGGGCGGATCGTCCGCGGCATGCATGCGATGGTCGAAAATCTCATGGCCCTCGCCCGGGCCGATGCGCGGCAATTGACGATTTCGGTCTTGTCCGTCGAACTGCCGGCGTTGCTGGAGGATTGCTGGGGGGCTTTCGAGTCGGCCGCGAAAGAGCGCGAGTTGGCGGCCGTGTTCCAGGTCGACTCTGAAACGCGCATCGACACCGATGCCGACAAGCTGCGGATCGTTCTGAACAATCTTCTGGATAACGCCGTCACTCACGCCGACCCGGGCGGCTGGATTCGCATCATCGGCCGGCGCAGCGACCGGGGGATCGGCTTGCATTTTTCCAATCCCGCCCGCAAGCTCACGCTGGAGCAGGTGCAGCGCTGCTTCGATCGATTCTGGCGCGGTGATGCGGCGCGCACGGGAAACGGCGCACATTGCGGATTGGGATTGTCGCTCTGCCGCGAAATGATCGAACTGCTTGGAGGAACCATCGCCGCGACTTTGGAGGATGGCGTTTTCTGTGTGAGTATCGATCTGCCGAACCAGGCGTGCGGATCGAGCGGGGGTCAGAGGCGCTCGCTCGCGGAGAACGCGGCAGTGGGTGCTGAGTGCTGAATCCTGAGTAAAGACGCTTGGGTGTGATTGATACGATCGACGATCGCTGACAGGTAATTCAAATATGAGCCGCTGCATCTTGATTCAATCCACGATCTCCTGGCTGGCTATTGCATGGCTGGGGTGTCTTGCGGGATGCCAGAATGCTGAAATGCCCCGCGAAGATTATCAGGCCGGCGCGGTCGAGGTCGTCGGCGATCTCGGTGTGCGCATCGCCGGTCATGCTCCCGAGAAAATCGACGCGGGCAACTCGGCCATTTCAACGCTCACCCGCGCCGATGCGATCGGCCGGGCGGTTTTGCACGATCCGCGCCTGCAGGCGGCGCTGGCGCATGTGCGGGCGGTGGAGGCCGATGCGCTGCAGGCGCGGCTGTTTCCCAATCCGATTTTGAGCGTTTCGGTGCGACTGCGCGAGGCCGGGGGCGATCCGATCATCGATGCGGCGCTGGCGGGGGATTTGATGGCGCTGCTCTGGCGGCCGCAAAAAATCTCGGCGGCCGATGCGCGGCTGCGCGCGGCGGCGGCGGAGGTGCTGGTGACGCTGGCCGAGGTCGTCTCCGATGTGGAGGAAAGTTATGTGAACGTGCAGGCGCTGACCTACCAGCTTGCGGCATTGGATCAGCGGCAGAAACTGGCCGAGCGGCTGGTCGGCCTCGGGCGGGCGCGGCTCAAGGCGGGCGAGTCGGGGAGCCTGGATGTGATGACCCTGGAATCGCAGCGGATGGCGCTGGATGTGGATGCGGCCGAGAAACAGCAGGATCTGGTCGAAGCGCGGTTCACGCTGGCGCGCCTGATCGGCGAGCCATCGGCCCATGCCGACTGGGCGCTGAGCCCCTTCGCCGTTCCCGCGCCGGCGCGCTCGGCCGAGTCGATGTGGATCGCGGCCGCCCTCGCCAGCCGGGCCGAGATGAAGGCCAAGGCGTGGGAGCTGGCGGCGCTGGGCGATGAACTGGCGATCGCCCGACTGTCGATTTTCGAAGGCGGCGACATCGGCGTGCAGTCGGAACAGGATCAGACCTGGAGCGTCGGCCCGGCGATTGCGGTGCCTCTGCCGATCTTCGACTGGGGCCAGGCCAGGAGCGCCAAGGCCCGCGCGGAACTGCTGGCCGCGCGGCATCAGATGACCCAGCTCCAAAGGCAGATCGTGCAGGATGTGCGCACGCAATATTCGACCTATAACGCGACGCTCAAGACCTTGCGAATGGCGCGCGATGAGCTGCTCCCTTTGCAGGAGCGCCGCGCGGCCCAGGCGGAGGCATCTTACAAAGCCGGCGAAGCCGATATCACCAATCTTCTGCTGGCCGAAGAGGATTTGCTGGAATCGCGCGTGAAAGTGGTTGAATTGCAAAAGAAGACGGCGCTGGCGCGGGTGAAGCTGAGCCGCGCGGCCGGTGGACTGGGCGTGGCGGCGCGGGTTGAATCGGCGAGCACCCGGCCGGCAACGGTGCCGGCGACAATGCCCGCGTCAAATCCGGCGGCACGGCCGTGAGTTCTGCGAGCGCAGATCGTTCGGCGGTCCGCATATCGAGGCAACAGAGGCGCGATTGAACATCGGGTAGGAGCCAATGAAGACACTGCGAATTCTTTTTACCATCTGCGTGTTCACCGTCCTGGTCGCGGGCGCGGCGATTGTGATTTTGCGCCCGCAGTGGATTCAACCGGCGGCGGCCGAGGCGGATGAGAAAGCGCCGGAGACGGAAGTGCCGGTCAAGGTGGTTCCGGCGAAAACGATGACCGTGCGGCAATGGGTCGATGCGTTCGGCTACATCGAGCCCGAGCCCGCCCGCGAAGAGCTCGCGGCCGGCAAGGACCGACCGGCCGCCGGCAAGGATCGGCCGGCCGCCGGCGCCATTGTGGCTTCGCCCGTGGCCGGGGTCATCGCAGAAGCGCGGTGCCCGGTAGGAAAGGTTGTCGGCGTTGGCGATGTGCTTTTCCAATTGGACGATCGCGTTGCCCAAGCCGCCGAAGCGCAGGCCAAAGCGGCGGTCGATTCCGCGAATGCCTCGCTGCGCAAACTGCGCGCCTCGCCGCGCCCGGAGCAGGTGGGACTGGCGCAATTGGCGGTCGAAAAGGCGAAGGAAGCTCTGGCTTTCGCCCGCAAGGGATATGATCGGCAGCAATTGCTTTCCAAGAGCAACGGTGTATCCGAGAAAGTGATTGAGGCGGCCGCGCACGATGCGGAGGTCGCCAGAAATGATTTGGCCGTCGCCGAGCATCAGTACCTGATTCTCAAATCATCTCCGACGCCCGAGGAACTCGCGGAGGCGGCCGGAAAGGTCGCCGAGGCCGAGAAGGCCCTGGCTTCAGCGCAGGCGCAGCGGTCGGTCCTGCAGATCAAATCGCCGTTGAAGGCGACGGTGGTGCGGGTGATGGCGTCGGCCGGAGAAGCGGTCGATCCGACCAGGCCGCTGGTGGAGTTGATCGACCTGGGCCGGCTGGTGGTCAATGTGTCCGTGCCGGCGGATCAGTTGTCGAATCTGCACATCGGGCAGGCGGTTGAATTCCTTCCCGATTCATCGATCGAAGAAGCGGATGAGCATTCCGAGAAGCCGGCGGCGGAGAAGCACGATTCGCCAACCCCCGCGGAGGCGAAACCGGCCGGCGATAAGCCCGTGGGGGAGAAGCCGGGCGTTGAAAAACTTGATAAGCCGGCCCCTGAGAAAGCTGCCGCGGAGAAACCCGCTACGGAAAAGCGGGAAGGTGAGAAATTCGCCGCAGATAAGCCGGCCCCTGAAGCGCCCGCGCCCGAGAAACCCGCCGCTCCCGCCCCCGAGCCCAAGCCCGCGCCCCGAGGCGCGATCGCCATGGTCGGATTCCAGGTGGACCGGAAAACCAATACCGTTTCCATCACCGCCTCCCTCCCCGCCGAATCACCTCTCCGCCCCGGCCAGTTCGTGCGCGTGCGCATCTTGATCGAAGAGCATCCCAATGTGCTGGCCGTGCCCTGGGTCAGCATCATTCACACCGAGGATGAGAAAGCCCCCACCGGCGTTTCCATCGTCCACAAGGAGAAGGCCACGCGCGTCCCCGTCGCACTCGGCCTTCGCGATGGCGACTGGGTGGAAGTCAAAGGCGAGGGCCTCAAGGCGGGCGATTCGATCGTGACTGAAGGCGCGTACGGCCTGCCCAAGGAAACCAAGGTTCACCTCATCGAACCCGCCAAGGAATGAACCACTCCATGAAATCCGACGTCCATCCGCCTAAATCATCGCTGGTCGGCCGGTTCGCCACGCGGCACGCCAAGGCCATCGCGTTCATCGTGGTCGCCGCGTGCTTCTTCGGCGCGTATTGCGCATCGACGATGCCCTCATCGGTCTTCCCGCAGACGGATTTCCCGCGCGTGGTCATCCTCATCGACAACGGCGTGATGCCGGCCGGCGAGATGATGGCCACCATCACCAAGCCCATCGAGGAGGCGATGAAGGGGATTCCCGGCGTCACCAACATTCGCTCGACCACCGGCCGGGGCTCGGCGGATATTAACGTCTTCTTTAATTGGAAGACGGATATGGTGCAGGCCGAGCTATATGTGTTGAACCGCCTGTCGCAGGCCCGTGCCAATCTCCCATCGACCGTTACCACCAACAGTTACCGCCTGACTTTCTCGGCCTTCCCCATCACCGGCGTGAGCCTGACCGGGCCTGGCCGCTCCTCCACCGAGCTCTGGGAAACCGCCCAGTACAAGATTAAGCCGCGCTTCCTGCGCATTCCCGGGGTGGCCCGCGTCGATCTGGTCGGCGGACGCGTTCCCGAGTTCCATGTGATCGTCGATCCGATCCGACTCCAGGCGAATAATCTCTCGCTGGCCCAGGTGTCGGAGGCGCTGACGAAGGGGAATCTCGTCGCCTCGGCCGGCATGCGCGAGGAGAACCATACGCTCTATCTGACCGTGGTCGATGGCCGGGCTCGCGGACTGGAAGATGTCGCCAACCTGACGATCCCCGCGGGCGATGGCGTCACCGTCCGCCTGAAGGACATCGCCCGCATCACCCCCGGCGAAGAGCCCGCGTTCAATGTCGTCACCGCCGATGGCGAAAAGTCCGTGCTCCTTAACGTCCGCAGCCAGCCCGATGGCAGCACATTGGAAATCTCCAACAAGATCAACGCCGAGCTCAAAGCCCTCCGCCGCGAATTGCCGCCGGATATGAAGGTCGCCTTCTTCTACGATCAATCGCTGCTGGTGCGAGATTCGGTGCGGAGCGTGTGGGAGGCGATTGGTTTCGGGCTGTTGTTGTCGGTGGTGATTCTCTATCTCTTCCTCAAGAACTGGGGCACGACGCTGGTGGCGATTGTGGTGATCCCCGTGACCGTCCTGGTCACGCTCGTGGCCATGCGCCTGGGCGGGATGAGCTTCAACCTGATGACCCTCGGCGGAATCGCCGCGGCCATCGGCCTGGTCATCGATGATGCGATCGTGGTGGTTGAAGCGATCTACACCAGCATCGCCTCGGGCATGCCCAAGCTCGCGGCCATCGAGACGGCCGTCGGCGGCATTCTCCTGCCGCTGGTCGGCTCGACGCTGACGCCGGTGGTGGTCTTCGTGCCGATGGCCTTCCTCGATGGTGTTCCCGGCGTCTTTTTCCGGGCGCTGGCGATCACCATGACCGTTTCGCTGCTCACGTCCCTGGTCCTGGCGCTCACGCTTACCCCGTCGCTGGCCGGCTGGATCATCCGCGCGGCTCCGCGCGCCAGCGGCGCAGCGCACTCGGCCGAAGTCGGCGGTCCGATCCTGCGCCGCCTGATTGCCCTTTACGAGAAAACCGCCCGCCTGGCCCTGCGTAACCGCTGGACGACGGCGGGCCTCTGCGGCGTATTGATGGTCGGCGGCGCGATGGTCTATCTGCGCCTCTCCACCGATTTCCTCCCCGAGCTCGATGAGGGCGGTTTCGTCATCGACTACGTCGCCAAGGAGGGCACCAGCCTCACCGAAACCAACCGCGCGCTGGTCGAGGTGGAAAAGATCCTCAAGGAGACGCCCGAGGTCGAGAGCTATTCTCGACGCACCGGCGCTGCCCTGGGCTTCCACGTCGCCGAGCCCAACACGGGCGACTTTCTCGTCAAGCTCAATCCTCGACGCGCGCGGCGAACGCAGGATGTCATCGAGGGCCTGCGCGAGGATTTCAAGAAAACCCAGCCCGGCATCGAATGGGAATTCCCCGGCATTCTTGGCGACCTGATTGGCGATCTCACCTCTTCCCCCGATCCGATCGAAGTCAAACTTTTCTCCACTGATGTCGAGTTCCTCAAGAAGAAGGCCCCCGAGCTGGAGGAGATGATCAAAACCGTGGCCGGGGTGGTCGATTCCAAGGATGGCCTGATCGTCGCCGGCCCATCGGTCAGCCTGCGCGTCCGCCAGGCCGATGCCCAGCGCTACGGCCTGTCCTCCGATGACATCGCCACCGCCGTCAACGCCGCCCTCCTGGGCCAGACCGCTTCTTCCGTCCTCAAGGGCGATCAGGTCATCAACATCCGCGTGACCGTCGATCCCGCGCGCGTCAAGCAGATCGCCGGGCTGCGCGATCTGCCGATTCGCTCGCCCGCCGGCATCACCGTTCGCCTCGCGCAGGTTGCCGATGTCACCGAAACACCGGGCGAGCTCGAACTTCGCCGCGAAGATCTCCGCCAGACCGTCGCCGTCACCGCGCGCCTGCATAATCGCGATCTCGGCAGCGCCATGGAAGAGATCAAATCCAAGCTCGCCAAAGATACATCGATCCCGCCCGGCACTCTCGAATTCGGCGGGCTCTTCCAGCAGCAGCAGGAGTCCTTTCGTAACCTGCTGCTGGTGATGATCATGGCCGTCCTGCTGGTCTTCACCGTCTTGTTGCTGGAATTCCGCTCCTTCCTTCAGCCCGTGGCGATCGTCCTGGGCGCGGTGCTTGCCCTGCTCGGGACGGTCAGCGCGCTCTGGATCACCGGCATCTCCCTGAACATCATTTCGTTTCTCGGCGCGATCATCGGCGTGGGCATCGTCGCCAAGAATGGCATCCTCATGCTCGATTTCGTCGAGCATCTCCGCGCCGATGGCCTGGGCACCAACGAAGCCCTGGTCCGCTCCGGCCGCCGCCGCCTCCGGCCGGTCTTGATGACTTCCCTCGCCGCCGCTTTGGGCATGCTGCCACTGGCCTATGGAATCGGATCGGGCGCGGACATGCTCAAGCCGCTGGCCGTCGCGGTCATCGGCTCGCTCTGCTGCTCGGTGCTCCTCTCCCTGATCGCCACACCGGTGATCTATTCGATCCTGGCCTCGTTCCGCTCCGAACCCGCGATCCCCGTCGAAGGCGATGTCGCGGCCGCGCCGGTGGCGCACATCCTGGAGTAGATCATTGGCCGCATGGGGGATGCTCTACGGCTGTGTAACCCACTGCTTCCACGTCTTCATCGACCGCTGGAGGTGCTCGCGCGTGTCGCCGGGGATGCCGTAGCACATGATTCCCACCGGCCCGGCGTAGCCGATTTCTTTCAGGGTCGCCAGTACCGCGCGGTTGTCGAAATCGCCCTGATCGAGCGGCTGGATCAGGCCATTGCTCCAGGCGCTGGCCCCGATCTTCGCGCCGCAGATGGTCACGCAGAACAGCTTGCCGGCGTTTTCCTTCAGCAGCGGCTTGTAGTCCTTGTTTCCATCGACCTTGAGCCAGTGGCAGACGTTGAAGTTGTACCCGACGCGCGGATGGTTCACCTTTTTCGCCAGCTCGATATTCTGCGCCACGCTCTCGTTCCAGCAGCCGACGTGGTTGTAGCAGGAGATCCGCACATCGGCCTCGGCGGCGGCATCGCCCATCTCCCGCAGCGCCTTAACCGCCGGCTCCATGCCGGCCGGGTCGCCGGGCTTGAGGCCGTTGATCGTCACCACGACCACCACCGGCCGGCCTTTGAGCTTGCCAATGGCGTTCAGCGCCTGCGGGTCGTACGCCGCCTTCGCTTTGGGGCCCAGGTCGATCGCGGTCTGGAGCAGGAAGACCTTCAGCCCCGCATCATCCGAAGCCTTGAGCGTCTCCTCGAGACGCGGTCCGGTCAGGATCGGAAACCCACCCCCGTCGAAGCCCACCTCGCGCAGCATTTTGGCCATCTCCGCCATCGGCCGAGCCTTGATCCCCGGCACGCCGACTTCCACGCAGTAGGCGTAGACCATCGGTGCCGGCGCTGGCTCAGCCGCGTTTGTTGGCCGATGAATCAGAGCGGCGGCGATGAACAATCCGCACAGGACCGATCGTGGATATCGATGCATGGTTGTCTCCTCTGTTGGCCGTTGAGATCAGGTGAGGCTTCGAAGCCGATTCGCCAGTTCGGGACTTATACTCAACAACGCCCTCATCGAGAATTGGCTGGCTCGAAAGCCGGACCTGGGGCATGAGCTTTGACCGGCCAACGCATAAGGCTCTCCGATGGCCACAGCATCGCGTTGATTCGACCCAATGGCCATCCCACCTTTGATCACTTTCCAACCGCCACGGGAACTTTTACGCGCTTGTTTCGTCTGATCCAGTACGACGATCGACTGCCGCGATTAACCCGCATTCACCAGGCCAACCTTCATGCCCTTACATTCCGTTCGAACCATCGCGTTGCTGATCGCCCTGGGGATGCCCCTGGCGGCCACGCCCCGCAATGTCGATCTCTCCACGGTTCCCAAGCGGGATTCGGTGCAACTCACCATCTACAACAGCGAAGACCTGACTCTCGTGCGCGAAACCCGCACGGTGACTTTTAAGAAGGGCGTTAATCCCCTCCAGTTCAGTTGGGCCAACACCTTGATCGATCCTTCCTCCGTGCAGCTTCGGTTTCTCGCTCAGGCCGACAAGCTCGATGTTCTGGACACGACCTTCCCCCACGACAAGCCGCAGATGCTTTACTGGAATGTGCAGAGCGAGATCGATGGCCCGGCCACGCTGGAAATCACCTACTTCACCAGCGGCATTTCCTGGGCGGCGGATTATGTGGCCATCGCCGACAAGGATGAGAAGCAGATGGGGATCGAGGGATTCGTGCGGGTTTCGAATCGCTCGGGGGAGGAGTATGAAGACGCCCAGGTGAGGCTCGTGGTCGGCACGATCAACCTGGTGGAGAAGATCGCCCAGTTGGCCAATGTGCCGGTATACGAGGTGCAGAAACTCAGCCGCGACCGCACGAATGAACTACGCTTTGAGGCCGTTCGGGCCCTCGGCACCGGAGCCATCACGAAGTCGGGTTCCGGCACCATGATTCTGAATCAGAAGGAGATCATCAAGGAAGGCCTCTCCGAGTATTTCATCTACACCATCGAGGGAACCGAGACCATCGCCAATGGCTGGTCCAAGCGAATGCGGTCTTTCGACGCCAAGGCGGCGCCTTTCAAGATCCAGTACCGCTATCGCCCGGCCGAGTACGGCGACCAGCTCGTGCGGATGTATCTGCTGACCAACAACAAGGACTCCAAACTGGGCACCACCCCTCTGCCCGATGGTGTCGTGCGGGTCTTCCGCGACAATGGCCGGAGCGGTTTGTCCTATCTCACCGCCCAGGCCATCAAATACATCCCCATCGGCGACAAAATCGAACTGAATCTCGGCCCTGATCCGAGCGTCCTGTTGGAACTGGTCAAGCTGCGGGCCGGCCGGGATGAGATCTGGCTGCGAATCAATGGCGCCGATGTCTTCCAGCGCGTGGGCGGTGGCGTCCAGATCGATGTGAATTCATCGGTGGTCGGTTGGGATGATCACGAGACTTTCAGCCAGCGCATCCGCAACTACACCGCCAAAGCCATCGATGTGGAGGTGCGCAGGTCCTTCCCCGGCCATGTCGTCTTCCGCAGCGCCCTCAAGCCCACGCTCTTCGACTATCAGACCCCGCAATTCACCGCGACCGTGGAAGCGGGCAAAAAGTCCGATTTGCTGTTCGAGATTCTCCGCCATCAGGGGCGCAATTCCAAACAGAGCAATGTCGTGTTGGAAGAAGCACTGATGAAGCCTTGAGATCGGGCGCGTGGGAGTCGGCGGCGGTGAAACGTGGCTCCATGCGATCACCTTCACTTCAAGTGGCGATCATCTCCGTCAACTGCCTGGTCGCGATGCCGATCGGCCCGTCCAGCGGGATGCCGGCGCAGGTCAGGAGCGTGCCGAGCAGATCGCCCTGATTGCCTTTGACATCCGGCAGGAAGCGGCCGGTCTTGAGCGCGCCCCCGCCCTTGCCGGCGATGATGAAGGGCAGGTTCTTCCGGTCGTGCTTGTTGCCGTCTTCCAGCCCCGAACCCCACATCATGATGCAATTGTCGAGCAGCGTGCCTTCGCCTTCGCGCAGGCCGTGCATCTTCTCGATCATGTAGGCGAACTGGGCGACGTTGAACGTGTTGATTTTGGCGACCTTGTCGAGCTTGGTCTTCTCGTAATTGTGGTGGGTGCAGGAGTGGTGCTGATCCGGGAAGCCGAGTTCCGGATAGGAGACGCCATTGGGGGTGGAGCCGATGTAGGTGCTCACCCGCGTGAGATCGGTCTGGAAGGCCAGGATCGTCAGATCGCACATCACCTGCATGTACTCGCTGCGCTTGTCTCCCTCGGGCATCTTGATTTCGATCGGCGCGGAGTCTTTGAAGGCCCGGCTGGCAATCCGCACGCCCGCCTTCTCCTTGGCCGCCTCGATCTGCCGAAGCTGAATCGCCGCGATGCGCCGTTCAACCGAGCGCACGCTGTCGAGATATTCATCGAGCTTGCGCTGATCGGCCGCGCTGAGCGTTTTGCGGAAGTCGCTGGCCCCGCCCAGCACCAGATCCAGCATCGAGCGATCCAGCGCATCGGCGGCGGTGGTCTTGCTCCCCGCCTTGCTCTGCTCGCGGCACTGGAACAGGCGCTGCAACACCGTCTTGGGATTGACCTCGGCCGGGAGCGGCTGGGTCGGCCCGCGATAGCTGCAATGCGAGTAGTAGGCTTCGTTCAAACCCTCCTGGTTTTCCTTGTGCGTCTGCGGCATCGTCGCCAGTTCGAGGGATGGCAGGGGGGTCAAAGCCCCGACGTAATTGGCCGCGATCTGATCGGCCGAGATCGCGATATTGACGACATCGCGCTTGTGCGTATCGGGCAGCGTGGCGGTGAGCCAGGTGGAAAGCTCCAGCGCGTGGGGCGCCCCATTCATCGGCGAGATCGGCACGCCGCTGATCCCTTTGACCAGCAGGCACTGATCGAGCACCCCCTTGAGCGGCTCGAGGATCGCCGGCGGGGCGGACAGGAAACTCTTCGGGTCCGCCGGCCAGAACCGCTCCATGATGACCCCGTGCGGCATGTACATGAAGCCCAGACGGACGGGCGGCTTGTAGCCCCCCCGGGCCGCGCTGGTGGGCTGATCGGCCCAGCCCATGGTCTCCATGAGCGGGAGGGCGAGGGCGACACCCAGGCCGCGCAGGCAGGTGCGGCGGGTGATTCGGCGGAGGGTTGGGCGGCTGAGGGGGTGGATGGTTTGACTTGGCATGCGGTGCTTCTCCGAATGGCCGATGATGCGGGGCCAGCCCATTGTAAACAGGAGCGGCCGCATGTGATACCCGTTGGCGGGGGCGGTGTTGGAGCGGGTCTGTTCAGGCGCATCGCGAAGTCGCGGCATCCCGTTGATATGCCGTTGGCCGCTGCGCTAAATCCAAAGGGGGGCGGGCATCTCTCATTTCACCATGTCGAGCTTCCTGCGCCCCTCCGGGGCTCGGTTGTCACGCGCGGGGGCGGTCCACGGCTTGCGCTGCGCTGCGCCCGTGGCTACACTCCAGCGACCCTCCGGGGCGCGGACGCATCGCTGGTAAGTTTGCACGCAAGGGTCAACTCACCGCTGGGAACCGCCGCCCCGGCCGACCATTCCGCCCCCGCTTCCCCCCGCGCTGGAACGTTCCGGCGGGCGCGCGGCGGCTGACGGCGCGGTGCTGGAACCTTCCAGCGCTCCGCCAGAGTGTTCCGGCACATCATCGGAACATTCCAGCGCCGCGCTGGAGCATGCCGGCGTGGCGCCAGGGTGTTCCAGCGCGGCGCTGGAAGTTTCTGGCGACCCTCCAGAAGGCTCCAGCGCTGCTCCGGAACATTCCGGCGCCGCGTTGGAAGTTTCCAGCCCTCCGCCGGACGTTTCCGGAAAATCGCTGGAATGTTCCAGCGCGGCTCAACTCAGCGGCGGATCACGCCGATAAGCTGTTTATGGACGTCGAAGTGGCGTTCGGGCAGGCCGGTTTTGCGGGGGAAGCGCTGGGATGCGTTGCTTGGGTCCTCAGCACTTGCCCGTCTCTGGATTGTCGAGGCCCGCATGCTTATCCCCGCGGAATGGATTCTTCAGGCGAAGCAGCGTTACCGGCCGCGGGTCTAAGCATGGCACCCAGCGCCTCCATCCACCACTCGCAACTCTGATCTGCTGAAATGCATCTCTTTGCCACCGATGAGGCACTGATGTGCACCGATAAATCAGGAAAAGATCGGTGGTAATCGGTGCCTGATCGGTGGCGACAATGAGGATTTCAGCAGAGCATCGCAACTCGTAACCCGCGGCACTCAGGACTCAGCACTCAGGACTCAAGACGCAGCACCCAGCACCCAGCACCCAGCCCCCCCCACTCCCAGAGGAACCCCATGGCCCAGAGCATCCCTCCCGAACGCGATCAGGACGCCCTCGACTGGGCGCGGATTTTTGTCGGCATCGTCTCGCTCCATCCGGAGAATTACGGCCTGTCCAGCGAACAGTGCAGCGCCTTCCAGGCGCGGGTGGATTCGTATGGGGCGCTGCTCCTGGCCGCGACCGAGCCTGGGACGCGCACGCGGGTGACGGTGCAGTTGAAGAACGGGGCGCGGGATTCCTTGCGCGGGGCCGCGCGGCAGTTGATCCGCATCGTCGATGCGTTCCCCGCCACCACCGATGCCACCCGCGCCGCCCTGTCCATGCACGTCCGCGATGCGGTCCCCACGCCGATCCCCGCACCGGCCACGCAGCCGATCGTGAACATCCGCGGCTCGGGAGGCGGGGTCGCGCGGCTGCTGCTGCGCGATCGCGCCACACCCGACAAGCCCGCCAAGCCCAGGGGCGTATTGGGGGCGCTGATCGCGACGGTGCTGACCGCGCCGGGCGAGCCAACTCCCGAATTCCCCACCGGCAGCTTCCAGGCGATCGTGACCCGCACGCGGCACCGGCTGGCCCTCCCACCCGACAGCGCCGGCAAAACCCTCTGGGTGCAGGCCCGCTGGATCAACCACCGCGGCATGCCCGGCCCGGCGAGTGCGATCAGCAGTGTCATGGTGGCGGCGTAGAGGCGGGGAAGGTCACGGGTGGAGTGCGTGGGGATTTACTATCCACCGGTGGGCTACATCGTCTTGCCGGGGGGTGAGGCGTACTGGTTCTTTTTCGAGAAGCCGGGCAAGTAGGGGAGGATGCTAGCTCCATCGGAACTGTGCAATCATCTGTTCCCGCTGGGTGGTCATGCCCCCCACCTGCGTCTGCATGCCGGCTATCCTTGCCGGCCGCCAACAGCTATTATTATACGCGACCGACGATGAATCCTGCTTTACGTTTTCGGAGGTGAGCGCATGAGTGCAGTCGTTTCCGCCCCGTTGCAGATGGTCGAGGCGGTCGCCGCGCTCCGCTTTCCCGCGGTGTCCGACCGGCGGCTGCGGGTGCTCATGGATCGCAACAATGACGGCGCGCTCACCGCCGAAGAACGCGAAGAGCTGGAATCCCTCGCCGAACTGAGTGAGACCATTTCGCTGGTTCGCGCCGACGCCCTCGCACTCCTGGGACGCAGGCCCTGATGAACGCCTCCGCCTATGCCTCGGCCGTTCAGGAACGCGCCGGCGGGCGGTGCGAATATTGCCGCATGCACCAATCGCTCCAGGGGGCGACCTTTCACGTCGAGCACATCGTTCCCGCGTCGCGGGGCGGCCCCACGAGCCTCGAAAACCTTGCCTGGTGCTGCCCATCGTGCAACCTCCACAAGTCCGACCGTGTCCGCGCGATCGATCCGGACACCGATCAACCCGCCCCGCTGTTCCATCCTCGACAGGACGACTGGAACGCGCACTTCGCCTGGGTCGATTACCGTCTGACCGGCCGCACCGCGACGGGCAGGGCCACGATCGCCGCGCTAAAGCTGAACGCCGAACGGCGGCTTCTGATCCGCCGCGCCGAAGAAATGTTCAAGCTGTTTCCGCCTCTCCACCCGAACGAACCCTGAACGCTCTTCTTCGTTCCCTTCGCGTCCTTCGTGGTTCACTCCTACTGCCCCGTCACCCGCCGATGCGTGAACGGATAACTCGTCACCACCCCCACCACCAGTGTCTGCATTCGATATCCATCCCTGGCAACCGTGCCGGACAACTGATCGACCACCACCTCATCGTAGCCGTCCAACTGCCGGCACAGGGCATACGCCAGCATCTTGTTGGTGAGGTTGCGGCTGAAATCCTCGGTCCGGCCGGCGATGATGTGCTTGAGCTGGCTGGGGGTGGTGAAGCGCTTGGTGGCGGGGGGCTTTATGGAGGGATCGCCGACGGGTAATTCACCGGTGGCGTCGATGGCGCCGCCGGAGTCGTCCTTGTCGCGCCAGCGGCCGATGGCGTCGAAGTTTTCCAGGCCGAAGCCGATGGGGTCGAGCACCTTGTGGCAACTGGCGCAGGTGGGATTGGAGCGATGCAGCTCGGTGCGCTGCCGCAGTGTCATGCTGGCGACCTTCTGGGGGTCCTGTTTTTCCAGGCTTGGGACATTGGCCGGCGGCGGTGGAACGTGCTCGCCCAAAACCTGTTCCAGCACCCACACGCCGCGATTGACCGGGCTGGTGCGGTTGGGGAAGGAGCTCATGGCGAGGATGCCGGGCAGGGTCAGGATGCCGCCGCGGTCGGGGTCGGTCAGCTTGACCTGGCGCATCTCGGTGCCATTGATCGCGGGGCCGGTGAGCGGCTGCTTCATGCCATAGATCGTCGCGAGCTGGGGATTGAGGAAGGTGTAGTCGCTGTCGATGAAGGTCGCCAGGCTGCGGTTCTCGCGGAGGATGCTCTCGAAGAGCAGGCGCGCTTCATCGTACATCGAGGCGCGCAGGTCGGCGGTCATCTGCGGGAATTTTTCCGCATCGAAGGTCTTGCCATTGAGCTTATCCAAACCGAGCCACTGTGCGCCGAAGCCGTCGAAGAAGGCGCGCGAGCGCGGATCGGCGATCAGCCGGCGGGCCTGCCCGGCCAGCATTTCGGGGTTATGCAGCTTCCCCGCATCGGCCAGCGCTGAGAGCTCCGCATCGGGCATCGTCGCCCAGAGCAGGTACGACAGGCGCGATGCCAGTTGATAATCGTCCAGGGCGATGATGTCGCCGGCGGGCCTGGCATCGGCCGGTGCCGTGGCCGGGGCGGCGGGGGCGGCGGGGGTGGCGGGGGCGGAGCCGGCCGTCTTCGCGGCGACGCCGGGCGCGATCGGGCCGGGCGCGATCGGGCCGGGCGCGATCGGGCCGGGCGTGATGAAGATGAACTGCGGCGAGATGAGAATCGCCTTGAGCATCAGGCGCAGCGCCTCGGGATACGATTTCCCCTGGTCTGTGGCCAGCGCGAACACGCGCATCAGCACATCGATCTCCCCCTCCGATGGCGGCCGGCGGTAGGCGAGGCGGGCCAGCGACCGGGCGATCTTGCGCGCGGCGATCTTCTGCTCGGCCCCCTTGCCCTCTTTCCCCGCGCCCGGATCGACACCAAAGAGGCGCTTCTGCATTTCCGTCGGCGGCGCTCCCGGTGGCGCGAGGGTTCGATTCAGCACCTCATTGGCCACCGCCAGATACTGCTCCATCAGAAGCGGCGAGAGCGAGTTGGTGTACCCCGCGCCAAACACCTCATCGGGAAGATCATGCGCGATCCGCGGATCGACGCCCAGCAGATCGTGCAGCGTATTGCCGTATTCGACCCGGCTCAGCCGGCGGATGATGAAGGGGCCGGGGTCTTTCGGGCTCAGGGACTTCATCCGCTCGATCCAGTCCACGATCGCCCTGCGTTCGGGCTCGGTCGGCTGCTTATCCTCCTCTTCCGGCGGCATATCGTGCGATTTGATCTGTACCGATGCCCGCTTCCACAGCGCTCGGAATGTGGGCGACTCCGGGTTCTTGAACGCGCTTTGAAAGGTCACCCCGCCCTTTTGCTTGTTGCCGCTATGGCAGCGCGCGCAGTAGGTCGCCATCAGCGGGGCCACCTGGCCCTTATACGCCTTCAACGCTTCCGCCCGCGCCGCGGTCAATTCAGGCTCGCCATTGCCTCCCGCTCCCCCCGCTCCCCCCGCTCCCCCCCCGCCCCCCCCCCCCCCCGCCCCCCCGGGCCCCGCGCGCCCCGCAACCTGGACCCCGCCCCCCCACAGCAACTGCTAACCCCCCACGAGGCTCTACCACGGGGCCGGGCGCGGGTGTGGCGG
>JBBRTW010000095.1:0-18375 GCA_038244055.1 Tepidisphaerales bacterium
CACCGAGCACATGTTCTTCGACCCCCAGCGCATCCACAACATGCGCGAGATGATCCTGGCGGCCAAGGAAGACACCGCGGCCCGCAAGAAGGCGCTGGCCAAGCTGCTGCCGTATCAGCGCGAGGATTTCATCGGCATCTTCAAGGCGATGAAGGGCCTGCCGGTGACCATCCGCCTGCTGGACCCGCCGCTGCATGAGTTCCTGCCGCACAACGAGAAGGACCAGGTGGCGCTGGCGGCGTCGCTGGGGATGTCGGCGGAGGCCGTCAAGCAGCGCGTGCAGCAGTTGCACGAATCCAACCCGATGCTCGGGCATCGCGGCGACCGCCTGGCGGTCACCTATCCGGAAATCCTGGAGATGCAGGTGCGGGCGATCATCGAGGCGGCGGTGGAGACCAAGAAGGCGGGCATCAAGTGCCTGCCCGAGATCATGATCCCACTGGCCGGCACGAAGGCGGAGCTGGATTATCTCAAGAAAATCACCATCGCCACGGCGGAGGCGGTATTCGCCGAGACCAGGATGCGCGTGGAGTACATGTACGGCACGATGATCGAAGTGCCCCGCGCGGCGGTGACGGCGGATGAGCTGGCGCAGACGGCCGAGTTCTTCAGCTTCGGCACGAACGATCTGACGCAGATGACGTTTGGCTATTCGCGCGATGATGCGGGCGTTTTCCTTCCCGATTACATCAAGAAGGAAATCCTGGAGCGGGACCCGTTCCAGAGCCTGGATGTCGGCGGCGTCGGCAAGCTGGTGGACATGGCGGTCAAGCTTGGCCGGGGCGTCAACAAGGATCTCAAGTGCGGCATCTGCGGCGAACACGGTGGGGACCCGAGGTCGGTGGAGTTCTGCCACCAGGTGGGGCTGAACTATGTGAGCTGCAGCCCGTTCCGAGTGCCGATCGCGCGGCTGGCGGCGGCGCATGCGGCGATTAAGTTTCCGGTGAAGGCGAAGAAGTCGGCGGTTAAGGCCGTGGCGAAGGTGGCGGCGAAGGTTGCGAAGAAAGTCGTCAAGGGCAAGAAGCCCGTGGCGAAGAAGGCTGCGAAGCCGGCTGCGAAGGGGAAGGCGAAGAGGAAATAAGATTCGATTTGCCAGGTTAATCGAATTAGCAGGGCCCGCGTGATATTCACGCGGGCCCTTTCTGCTCCTCGTGGTTGAAATTCCGATTCCCGCGATATAATAAATTTGGTTTGAAGAGCTGATCTGATCAGGGCAGAGGAGGAATTAATGCCGTCTTTGGGCACTACCGTCTCGACCTCTCGACGCGTAAATAAGGTGCGGACGGAGACCTGTGAGAAATGTGGGAAAACGTACTTCTACGAAGTGAGCAGAATTAAACGCGGGACGGCATTCAATTTTTTGAACCTGGATAAGGAATAGGCAAAGGAACGGGCGGCCAAAGATGCGCGTACCCGCGCCAAAACAGCCGTCCAGTCTGCGCATGATCCCGTCCCCTGTCCGTTTTGTGGGCGGGTTCAGGATGTGGCCATAAAAGGTGCCGCGGACGACCGGACCAAGATTCCCCTGAGTATCCTTAACTGGATTCTGTTTCTTGTCATAGGTGTTTCGCTGGCCGCAACGTTCAAACAGTGGCGAAAGGAGACGGATCACGATAAGACACTCCGGACTTTAATGAACGTGGGTGGTGGGGCGTGCCTTCCGGTACTACTCGGATTGATTGGCTTTCATTACCTCAAGCGGCGCTCGAATCGGACGTGGTTCGATGGACTTCCCGAATGGCACAAATACAAGATTGCGCCGCCCGCGCTGATCGACAATGGCGCCCGACTGGTTCCCGCCAAGCCTGTTGTCCTGACACGGCGGAACGATCGCATTGTCGTTCAGCCTCACCGCCTGGGGTTGCCGGAGAGCTGCGTGAGTTGTGGAGCGCCGACGCGCAGACAGTTTAAGCCTCCTATGGCGCTCGACCGCGAATCGAAAACATGGCGATGCTGTGAAGCATGTCAGAAAACCGACTCGCAGCACTGGCGTCGCATTTCGAATCGAACGGCGCTGATCTGCATCATGTGTTGCGTCGGCATCGGGTTTCTACCATTGGGGATGAGCCCGTGGGCGACCGGCTTCATTGTGACATTGATTGGAACTCCCATCACGGTGGTCATTTCAATCGTCGTGCCGAATGTCTTCGGGCTGCCTCTTTCCCGGCGCGCGATAAATCGATCGCGCGGCTGGGTCAGTCTTCGGGCTCAAGGTCCGGCCTATCAAAAGCTGATCGAGGAACGGTATTCCGATTCGCGGCAATTTGAGGCCGACCGATACTCTTAAGAGCGCCGGTTCTTGTACGCGAAGTTGGAACCGATGGCATCTACAACCATGTCGATCGGAGTATTAATGGCAACGATTTTGCACGATTCCTCGAGGGTATTTGACAATCCGATAGGTGGCTTCGATGACAACCTGGCGAGAAATGGCGAAGGAGAATCGGACAGCCGCGAACGAATTATTCGCTTCTGGTCGATGGCGAAGTTGCGCCAGTCGCGCATACTATGCCCTTTACCACGAAGTCACGCACGCGCTTCATCTGGCAGGCGTAACCATGCCCTTCGGACAATCCAACCCCAAGCACCGAACGCTGCCTTTGGTTGTTGGAAGCAACCTTCACCTCTTGCCAATTCAGGTCCGTTGGAAATTGTCTGGCTTGATCGGAATGCTGTATAATTTTCGAATCATCGCCGATTATCTGCCGCCGGTGACTTTAGAAAAGGCGGATGCTAGAATTGCGATGGGACTGATGGCCCAGGGGTTTGTTTGCCTGAAGGACGTTCCATGAGAAACCAAGCGGAGATCGACACCATCGTTAAGGACGTCCAGTCGCGGCTCGATGCCAAAGGCAAGATCACGGGCGTCGAGCTCAGCGTGCCCCCCGGCGGCTACGTCGAAGATGACACATGGCTGAACATCATCGTGACGCCGGCGAGCAACGGTGTGCGCGCTTACCAATACGTCGAGGCGTTGAGCGAAGTAGAGCAGGAACTCCGCGACAGCGGGGTGGATCATGTGTTATTAGTCCCCGCAATGGCCGACTGACGCGCAGGCCGTTGTATTGACGCGCGATGTCGCCGATTCATTTCGATTCGGTTCGATTTGTTGGATCGCCCTCCAGCAGTTCATGTGCCACCACCTTTCCCGCGTCATCCATCTCGGCCGCGAAATAGTTGATGACGCGCTGTTTTTCCGGATTCGGCGATTCCACTTCGACGCACGCGACGCAGCCGCCATCGCGCCCTTTGTATAGCGAATAGTCGGTGACCACCGCTGAATCGGGGTGGCTCAGCTCATCCCGGATGACCTGCAGTGCGGACGAAATGAGCCGGCTTTCCTCGGCGGGATCGAGTTCAATTTCATTGGCTGGCCGGATGAAGACGAGAAGCTGGGCGCGCAGTCGATTTTGCTCCTCGACTCTTTTCCTGTCCTTCCGGGTGACCAACACGAGAATGAGGCGAAGGATTTCCGGCATTCTATTTCGTCCACCCCTTCGCCTTCACCCACTCTCGGAACTTCCGCAAGATCGCATTCTCCCCCACGCGCCCGCGCATTTTTACGAAGCGAGTTAGTTCGGCCGGCGCGAGGAAAGGGAACACCAGGCTTTTCTCCCGCGCGCGGTAAACGCCATCCACCAGTTCCAGGCATTCGAGCTTGAGGCCATTCCACCGCCAAATCTCGGGCACGCCCAACCCTGCGTACACGGGCTCACGCTCGACAGATCGGTGCGTGATATCAATTTCCACGACCAATTCCGGCGGCGCGTCTTTCTTGAGATTCAGACGCTTGCGCCCCCGCATCTTTTTCTCATCTCTGAAGTAATAGCACTCATCCGGCTCCAGCCCTTTGGCTTTCTCTTTCCGCCGGAATGTCGTTGAACCCAGGGATACGACCTCGATGCCCAGGTCGTAGCTGAGCGATTCAATCAATCGGCCGATAATCTTCTTCGGACGTTCATGGTCCGGCAGCGGCGACATCATCTCCAGTCTCCCATGATCGAATGTCACACGGATCGGCCGGTCGCCGATTTCCTTTAAGAGGTGTTCGTAGAAATTCCAGCTCACATCTTCGAGAACCATGTGCGAAACATCATCAAGCGACGGTACGGCCAGCCGCGGGGCAGGTCTGCGAAGTGGGGGAATTGCAGCACGAGTCATCAAGCACCTCAAAAGCGATTATACCCGCATATTCTCCCGCATCACCCGATATATTCCCGCACTCCATGCCGCGCGATCTGCATTATGGCCTGGTGCGGGGTGGTTCCCCAGGCGAAGCCGACTTCGGCTTCGGTGATCCCACCGCCCAGCAGCACGACCTCATCGCCCGCGTTGTCGCTTGCGGCCAGGGTCACGTAGGCCGTCTGCATTCCGACCTCGATCAGTTTCTGCCGCCGGCCGTTGACCATGACCGGGCCGGGGCGCAGGCCATTGGAGTAGCCGGCGAGGATGATGCCGTGGCGGCCGGTGGGGCTGGGCCATTGGCCGTAGCCGACGGGGCCGGCCGAATCGCGGGCTTCGACCAGGCGCGCGGTGGCGCGGACAGCGCCGAGGTAGAGGGCGAGGCCGGGGCGGACGGCGTCGAGGCGGGCCTCGGGGTGGTCGAGCAGGGCGCTGGCGGCGGCATGGAGTTTGATGTTGCGGCCGCCGAGGAGTGCCTTAAGCGCGCGGGCCTGATCGACGCGGATGGCGTGGGTGAAGGCCTGGTCGATTTGGCCGGCGGAGAGGACCGATTCGATTTGTTCGGCGGGGCAGGCGAAGCGCTGCATGCCGGTGTCGACGCAGAGGATGGGGCGGGCGGCGAGGAGTTGGCGGGCCTGGCCGGCGGTGGAGACGGCCGGGCGAACGCGCGCTTCGATCCACACAGCCGAATCCATTTCCTCCGGCGGACCCAGCGCGATCGCCTCCTTTCCCGTGATCGTGAACAACTCGATCGCCCAGGCCTCATGCAGCGCAAAAATACAAAACCCATCCACCGCACCCGCCAGCGCCCCCGCCACCTGGGCCGCGCCCAGGCCGTAGGCATCGGCTTTGATGGTGGCCCAGAGCTCGACGTGGGTGCGCGCTTTTATTTCCTCGGCATTGCGCCGAATGCGCGATAGATCGATGACGACTTTCAGGTGCGGGGAGATCATCTTCGCCGATTCAAACCGGCCGCACGCCTTGGGTCAATTGTTCGGCGGGGTCAGGAGCCTCGCACGCAGGGCAATCGCATATGGCATGAGATGGGCAACAATTGCGGATTTGGGATTGTGGATTGCGGATTGAAATGCGGTTTTCAATCCGCAATCCGCAACCCGCAATCCGAAATCCGAAATCCGAAATCCGAAATCGATGCGATAGGATTGACATGCGATTGCCCTGGCCTCGCACCAATGGCTTTACAAAGTTGTAGCGCGCTCCGAGGCTCCTGACCCTTTCCCGCTCCCGCCGGAGGTCGGCCCGATCCGCATCGCTCATTTCCGATGCGGGACTTGCAAGCCCTTCGACCGCCTGGTCTCCGCCCGCGCGGTTATTTCACCAGCTCGCATCCGCCGAGACTCACTTCCTCAAGCAATTTCATTGCGTTCATGAAATCGCCGCGCATCTTGACGACTTGATCCTTCTTGAGCGGCTTGATCGTCTCCACGGCCGCCGAGGGGACATTGCAGACCACGACCCACTTGGATCCGGGGACCGACAGGGTCACCGAAATGCTGCCGGCCGTCTTGGTCTCTTTGATCGTCCCCTCGACGACGAGCACCTTATTCGCGTATTTGGTCTTGACGGCGGCGGCGTCCTTTTCGCACTCGGCCAGCAGATCGGCGGCCTTGAGCTCGGTTGCGGCGGCGGGCTTGGCGGGGGTGACGGCCGGGGCGGCGGGAGTCGCGCCGGGCTGGGCGGCCGGCGTGGCGGGCTTGTTGGAATCCTTATCGCATGCGCTCAGGCCCAGGCTGATTCCAAGACCCAATACGATCGTGATGCATCCGGTCTTCATTGCTTGTCTCCGCGAGTTTTTCGATCCCCCTTCGCGACAACGACGCGCTGGCATCATACAAGCGCGATGGGGGCCTGTATCGAAAGGGCGCGGTTAAGATTCGCCAATTGCATTCGATAAGTCTGGTTCGCGCGGGCGGGGGATGGATCCAAATTGAGCGTACATGACCATGCGCTTGTGGTGCGGGCGTCCCGCCTGCTTTGGCAGCCGAGACGGCCGCACTACAAGCGCTGAGTCGCGCACGACTATTTATGTTTGGACGCCCGCACCACAAGGTCGCCATGCCTTCATTGGCGGCCCGGCGCATGCTGCGGTATCGTGCGCGCACCCATGAGCCATACCCCCGGCGATTTTGGCCTGACTCCGCCGCCCGCGCCGGGCGAGCGTCCGCCGGACGATGTTTCTTCAGGCGGTTCGACTGGGGGATCGAGCGGCGGATCGGCTTCTCCGAGTGGCGGGCATGGGGCCGGCAACTGGTATCCGCCACCATGGCCCGGGCCCGGTTTCGCGCCGCCGGCGGGGTGGACGCCGCCATTGTCGGGTGGATTCGGGCCGGGTGGATTCGGGCCGGGTGGTTTCACACCCGCAGGCTTTGGCCCGGGCGGAGGGTATTCGCCGCCGCGCCGGCCAGCGCCTATTCCGCCGGCGGGGTCGGCGCGCGGGTCGTTTATGGCGGGGATGATGGCGTGGGTCGCGATCGCCATCGCCGTTGCCGCCATTGTCTTCAAATCATCCTGGACGCCCGATCGCTGGAGCGCGCACAAGGATGCCGCCACGCAGCCGGCCACACCCATCGAAATAGTTTATAGCTCGCGCCTCAAGATGGTTTCTCGTTATGCCGTCGGGGCCAAACAACTCATGGGGCAGCAGGCTGCGGTGATGGCCCGGCAGGTGGAGGATCAGGCCGCCAATCCGATCGATGAATTCCGCACGATTCCGGTGATCGCCGAACTGCGCGGCGCGGATGCGGCGCTGGAGCGCCTGGATCAATTCGAGGATGAGCATGAGGTCGTCCGGCTTCGCGAGGATGTGGATACGCTGCGCGGGCTTTATACCGATGGCCAATCCGCGCTTTCGGATACCCAGCGGCAGAGGCTTATCGCGCGGCATGGCTGGTTCGGCGAGCTGGCCGGGTCGTGGTCCCTGCCGGAAACTGATCCGCGGCGAAAGTCGGCTCTCGCGCCGGCGCGGCGGACCCTGATTACGATGATGAGCGTGATGATGGTGGCCGGGATGGCCCTGCTGGCGGGGATCGCGCTTTCGATTGTCGCGATCATCATGCTGGCGCGGGGGACACTTTATCGAGCGTATCCCCGGCCGGACCCGACTTCATCATCGAGCGTGTTCGCCGAGGCGTTCGCGCTCTACCTGTTGGGGATGATCGGTGTTTCGGTGGGCATCACTCTGTGGGTCCCCGATCCGGGGATCGCCTCGAGTTTCCTTTTGATCCCCACCGTGCCGCTCGCGCTGCTCTGGATGCGCCTTCGCGGGGTCGGATGGGGGGAGATGCGTTATGGGCTGGGATTGCATGCGGGCGGCGGCTTCCTGCGCGAGGTCGGCTCGGGCGTGGTGGGGTATATTGCCGGCCTGCCCATCCTCGGCATCGGCATGCTGATTTCCTTTTTTCTGATCAGCCACTTCGGGCAGCCGGGGCAGGGAGGACATCCGATCCAGGATATGCCGATCGAGTCGGCGCGCGATGTCATCCAGCTCCTTCTTCTCGCCTCGGTGATGGCACCAGTGCTGGAGGAGATGATGTTTCGCGGCGCGCTGTTCCACCATCTGCGCCGCAAGTTCGGTTGGCTGGTCTCGTCGCTGATCGTCAGCCTGGTTTTCGCGGCGATTCATCCGCAGGGGTGGATGGCGATCCCGGCACTGGGATCGGTGGCGATCGTTCTGGCCGGCCTGCGCGAATGGCGCGGGTCCATCATCGCGTCGATGGCGGCGCATGCGCTCAACAATGGGGTCATCGTGCTGATTATGGCGCTGACGATGAGTTGAGTTGCGGCGCGGAGTCCCTGGAAATGTTCCGGTTTCCTCTCCTGTGCTCGGGAGAGGGTTAGGGTCTTGAGATGCGCCTTCAATCCGCAATCCGCAATCGACAATCCACAATGGATGCCTACTCCCCTACTTCAAACATCCCCTGCTCGCGATTGAAATACATCGAGCCTTCGAACCATCCCTGCACCGCCTCGCGGCAGCGCAGGAGTGTGCAGTCGATCTTGATCGGCGACCCACCCAGGGGTGATGGGATCGTGAGAATCCCGCCATATCCCAGCGGGAGCCGATGCCGCGTCAAGAAGCCCAACCCTTTGGCATTCACCTCCTTCACGAAAATCTGCCCGGGCACGCCATTGGGCACATCGCTGTAAAGCCGAAGCGCGGCGCTGACGCGGTAGGTGAACCGTGCCGCCTGCCGGCGATCGGCCGAGCCGTAATTGCCCGCATCCAGCGCCGACATGATGAATTCAACCTCGGCCGGCAGCGCGGCCGCCCCCTGCGGGGCAATGACCTTCTGCACCTTGACCCCGGCCGGCTTGCGAATGGCCGGCGCTTTGGCGGATGCTGTGTCGGACGTCAATGTCATGATTTCTCCGAAATATGCTGTAACCCATTGGCCTGAGCGCTCATCGTCCCCGGCCAAGTCGGATGTACGATTCAGGGGGGAGCAGGGCAAATGGCGGGGTGGAATTGAATGCCGGGAAACGTGAAACTTGAATACATGAAACATGAAGATGGGGTGGGGCAAATAGTGGCGATTCTTCATGTTTCATGTCTTCATGTTTCAAGATTTCCGCTGTGACATCCCTCTGACAGCCTGCGAAGACCTTGTTATAGGACTTTTGTCGGTTAAAACAGTCAAGTGACATTGGTCGGCCACGGCAAGATGCCGTGCTACATGCCGACCTCCGGGCTGGCGGAGCCGGCCTGGGCATGGATGCTCTAAGTAAGGAGGCTTCAATGCCTTACGCCTGGCAGTCAGTCGAAGAGGCCGCGGTGACACTGGGGGTTTCAACACGCACATTGCATCGCCGAATCTCCAAAGGGGAGGTGGAAACGCGCCTCGATGATGGCAGACGCGAAGTGCTGGTCTGTCTGCCGGATGCCGAATCGGAGGAATTGGCTGATGAAGTTGAAGCGCCCGTATCGGAGGTGACCGGATCGCCCGAGCCCCCTCAGATGAACAATTCCCAAGCCTATCAGCCATCGCATTCAAATAGTGCGAATTCGTTTGAGGGCGCGAATTCTTATGGCGGCGTCAATTCAACCGCCATCGTGCTGGCCCAGAAGGAAGTCGCCCTGGCGAATGAGAAAGTCCGGCGGACAGAACTGGCGCTGGCCGCCTTCCAGCACACCTCGGCGCTACTGGAGCGCGAGGCCTGGCGGACACGGATCTCCGCCCGGCTGGCCTGGGCGGCGGTAGCCTCTTTGGCGGTCGGCGTTTATATCGCGGTGGGATGGACCGCGACACAGGTGACGCGTCACAAGACGGATAATGAGCATCTCATTCAGCAGGTCAAAGCGGCCTCAAGCACATTGGATCAGCGGGAAACCGAGGTCAGCCAGCTCCGCGATAAGCTGAGCAAGGCGGAGCAGTTAGCAGCCCACAGCCAGGGTGAGCTTGAGGCGACTAAGGCGTCGATGGTGCGGAAGCCCGCAACGACGCAGCCGGGCTTGCTGGAGCGGATGGCCAAGGTGCTGATCGATCCGTAATGATTATGGTGTAGGCCGGGTGGTTTGGGGGAATTGGGAATAGGATTGGGATGAGGATTAGGTGGGACACAGCGCGTTTTTTCGGACTTTATCCGAACGAATCGCGCAGAATATCTGTATAGTTTACGTCCCCTTGAAACGGGACCGCCGTGGAGGGCGTCCCCTATACGGAGCAAAGTGGGTTTACGGAGGCAGTCTAGCGATGTCGAAGCAATCTTTTTCCCGGCGGGCTCAACGCGCAAATTCAGACGTAGCTCGACATTCCGATGTCGAGTCGGGGTTATCAGTTTCGAAACGCGCCGCGTCAAAGCAGACTCGACATCGGAATGTCGAGCTACCTGTCGAGATACAGCCTCTGGAAGGGCGCATGATGTTATCTGGTGGGGCAAGCGCAATCAGCGCACTGGCGGAACAGCCGGTTGCGGCGATTCCAATGTTTCATCGCGCGGCGGTCGTGCAAGTGCCCACTCAGGTGACAGTGCTGCAGAATCTGACGACATCGGTCTTCGGGCAGAAGACGACCTTCACGGCGACGGTTCGCCGGACCAGCGGCCGGGGGATTCCAACCGGGACGGTCACATTCAAATCCAAGGGCGTCAGCATCGGCGCGGTGGCGACGGATGCGAACGGCGTGGCGACATTGACCTTCACGACTCAACTGGTGATCGGCGCGGATGCGATCACGGCCGTGTATGGCGGGGCGACGGCTTACGCACCCAGCACATCGGCCGCGATTACCCACACAGTGACCAAGGCCAACACCGCGACGACACTGTCGGCTAGCAGTTCCTCGGCGACTTTCGGCGGGGTGGTAACGCTGACGGCGACATTGCTGCCGGTTAACCCGGGGCGGGGATATCCCACGGGCACGGTGACATTCAAATCCAATGGGACGACGATCGGCACCGGCACGCTCAATGCAACGGGCGTGGCGACTTTCGCGGCCGGGACTCAACTGACTGTGGGGACGGATCAGCTTACCGCGGTTTACGGGGGCTCGGCCAACTACAACGCCAGCAGTTCGGCGCAGGTGGCGCATTCGGTGGCGCAGGCGGCGACGACGACGACACTGACCTCCAGCGCCGCGACGACTTTCTTCGGCTCACCGGTGAAATTCACGGCTCAGTTGCTGCCGGTAGCGCCGGGGCGCGGTTACCCCACCGGCTCGGTGCAGTTCTATGATGGGGCGACACTGCTCGGAACGGCGACCCTCAACGCGACCGGGCAGGCTGGCTGGACTAAAACCGATTTCTACAAGGGCGCGCACAGCATCACCGCGAAATATGTCGGCGTATCAGGCTACGCGGCCAGTCAGTCGGCCGTGTTGACGCAGACGTTCAATATGCCGACGACGACCGATGTCTATTCGCCCAACAATCTGCAGGCGGCCACGCTCGTCAGCGGCAGCGGCGCCGGCGCGGTTGCGGGGCAGGGTTTGACCGTGAACTACACGGGCTACCTGACCGACGGCACGAAGTTCGACAGCTCCTTGAACCCGGGGCATACACCGTTTGATTTCCTGCTGGGCAACGGCAATGTGATCGTCGGCTGGGATAAAGGCCTGCTCGGCGCGAAGGTGGGCGAGCAGCGGTTGTTGATCGTGCCCCCGGCCCTCGGCTATGGCGCCGGCGGCCAGGGGAACATTCCCGGCAACGCAACCCTCTACTTCATCGTGAAAATCCTGGCGTTCGACAAGCCCACGATCGTCATTCACGGCGGGACGAATCAGGCCGTTCAAATGACCAGCGGCCAGGCCGCTTCCAGCACCAACCTCACCGCGTTTGGAAGCATCGCGATGAATGCCAGCAGCGCGGTCTCGACCTTCTCGATCAACGCCGGCAACGCGGCCGGGCTGGGCTTCACGACCAACCCGGCGATCGTGCTGGCCGGAACCAACGCCGCCGATTTCACGCTGACCCAGCCGGTGATCGCCAACGGCACGGCGACCTTCACCGTGAAGTTCAATCCCAAGTCGAAGGGCGCCAAGAGCGCCACGGTCACGATTAATTCGACGGACCCGGTGACGCCGGGGTTTGTGATTAATGTGACGGGGACGGGGGTGTGAGGAATTGCGGATTGTGGATTGCGGATTGCGGATTGAGTTTGGTTTTCAAGGGGTAATGCAAGCCTCGAAATCCGCAGTCGAACGTGCGCTGGCTGCGGCATGCACGAGATGGTTGCATTCGATGCCGAAGTAAACACCGCATTGATCAACGGGTCTTATTAGCTCGGATTGCTTTCCGCCGCAGGTGGGCGCGCGTGGTTTGTTCCGATCCACCTTCGAATTTGTTCCGGCGCATCCGCGCTCATACCCTGCTTTGCCAGCACCCATGTGACGCCGGATTTGGTCCGTAATGTGAGCGTATTCGGTGTGACGAAAAGACCAATCATGTGCTGCCAATTCACTTCCAGTTTTCGGCCAGGATATTCGATCGTCATTCCCGTTGAATCGAGGAGGATGCGTCTCTGCGGGTACAATTCATGTCGAATGCGCATTCGTTCACGGTGATCTTTGGCCTCACCAAAGAACGCCGACCAGAGGACGATTGTCACAAGCACCATGATGGCCGTTCCCACAAGGCATACGCCGCCAAGTGCCCAGGTGAGCAAAAGCGTTCCGGTTGCTCCGAGCGGCCCGGCAGTTAAGGCGACCCGAAGCAGCCAAAGCAATCCGCGCGAGGCGGCAAGGTTGCCTTCTCGCAGGTGCTTCTGGGTCGAAGCTTCATGAGTCGCAATTGCACCGGCCGGCAGAGATGAGGGCGTGGCGGTGCCGTTAGTGGCCGAATCGAATGCCTGGCTGCGTGCCCGCTGAATCATGTTTCGAATCATTTGGCGGAAGCGTTCGAGGGCGATTTCCGAATCGAACGCGCGCTTGGGGATGACCCATCCTTCCCGCAGGCGGGAATAGAGCACGATCGATTGGGGGGATTCCAAGGCGTTTTCGATGAAGCTCCAGTCGACCTGGTCCGATCGATCGGCCTGCTGAAAATGTATTCCCTTTTGCGTCATCTTGACCTTGGTGGACTCATTGTGCCACTTCTCGGCGAGTCGTCGGGCGATTGAAATCGGTAGAATCGTCCCGACCAATCCAACGACAACCAAGACCCACCCTCCGTATATCGCCCCTCGTTCCCATGCAGACCGTGGGGGCTCTGGCGGCGGCGGCGAACCGGTCTGCTTTTTGGGTCCGTGAAGGACGACGAAGAGCATCACCGCGAGCGCGATGAACAGCACCCATCCAAACAGTCCGCGTGCCATGCGCTTTCCGTCGCTATCGTGCATTTGGGCCTCCGCCCGCTTGAGCGGCGCGCACATTTCTTAACAGCAGGGGTGGGATCACATAGCTCACGGCTTCGAAATCGGCCTTTGTTAGGACATATTCAAGTTCAATGGCTTCATTCGGATCCAATTCCATGCTGGCGGCGGCAGCTTCCGGCGGTTCATGGGCATCGGGCTTGGGTGGGGGCATCTTGAGGGGAATTACGGGGAATGCTCCATCCGGGCTGAGCGCCTTCGAAAGCGGCGGGCCTTGAAGCGCTTCAGGGTCATACAGGCAGCGCGCGATGACACCGGGGGCCACCAGCAGTTGAACAATACTTCCCTCCTTTAGACCTCCCGCGAGCCGCGTTGGCACATTTAACTGCACTCGACGGTTGACGTTATAAAGTTGGAATGCGAACGTCGCATTGACGCCTTCGCCAACGCCCCGAAGGCCGACGTGGCAGACGCGAGCTTCGACCACCAGTGCCCGCATCAGGAAATCGGCCGTCACTCCCTGGTACGCGGAACTCACTCGAGGTAATGGCGCATCGGGCGATGGCATCAGCGGGACGGGCGCCGGCGGGAGGATGGTTTGCTCCAAAGACGGTCCATCAGGTCCATCCCCTTTCGGACGGTCCTTCAGGCGGGACACAAATAGTGGGCCGAAGACCCAAAGCAGTCCGCCCAGCGCATACCACGCGCTCAGGCCCTTGCCCTTCGAAAGTATGCCGCAAGCCCAGATTGTCAGCAGCAATCCGGCGGCAGCGCCACTGAGCAGGATGTTCCGGAAAAGTGGATTATCCGAACTGTTGATAACTCCATGGGGAAGCGCCACGAATGCCCAAACCAGCACGGCCGGAGGCAGTATGCCGCCTATTGCCCACATCAAGTTCACTATTGTGCTTCGGCTCATGGTCCCACGCTTCGCGGCGAGGCGGTCTGAGCATCACATGCCCATTAGCGCGCCTTGGATTGATTGGTGCGCGATGACGCCTCGATTGGGTTGCGATCGTATCGAAAGCCAGCAGGCAAGACAAATCGCCGGGCGATCCAACGGAAAATTTGCCTTGCATTTTGCGATCCACCCAGCCAATAATCCTCTTACAGCCCCCGGGCAACTCCTCTCCTGGCCTTGAGCCGGTGAAGAATCCGGGGTTTTTTATTTTACATCTTTTCAAAGTGGGATTCACGAAGCACTCTTCATTGCGTCATCTGCACTCGTCTGTTGGCAATTGACCCCGCGAATCGCCCGCCATACAAACTCCTGCAACTGCAAGGAGAATTGGTATGGCTCTGTCACCGCTGGCGGGTAAGAAGGCTCCGGGTTCGCTGCTCATTAATGTCGATGCGCTGTTGCGGGCGTATCGGGAGAATTGGCCGGACGTCGGTAACGCGCGGCAGCGGGTTTCGTTTGGGACTTCGGGGCATCGCGGCACATCAACCGATTCGACCTTCACCGATGCGCATATCGCGGCGATCGCGCAGGGGATTTGCGACTACCGGCGCGGCAAGGGGATCGATGGCCCGCTGTTCATGGGGAAGGATACGCATGCGCTATCGGGGCCGGCGCAGGATACGGCGCTGGAAGTGCTGGCGGCCAATGGCGTCGAGGTGTTTATCCAGGGGGATGGAGGCTACACGCCGACGCCGGTGATTTCGCATGCGATTCTGACTTACAACAAGGGACGCAAGACGGGGCTGGCGGATGGAGTGGTGATCACGCCTTCGCACAATCCACCGGCCGATGGCGGGTTCAAATACAATCCGACCAACGGCGGGCCGGCGGATACGGATATCACGACGGCGATTCAGAACCGCGCCAACGAGCTGCTGGAGGGGAAGAATAAAGACGTCAAGCGCATTCCGCTCGATCGCGCGATGAGAGCGGAAACAACCACCGCTTACGATTATGTGGAAGGGTATGTGAAGGACCTGGGGCAGGTGATCGATATGAAGGCGATCGCCGATGCGAAGCTCAAACTGGGCGTCGATCCGCTGGGCGGGGCGGCCTGGGCTTACTGGGCGCCGATCGCGGAGAAATATGGGCTGGATATCACCATCGTGAATCCGGCGATCGATCCGACTTTTTCGTTCATGACCGTGGATCACGATGGGAAGATCCGCATGGACTGCTCGAGCCCGTATGCGATGGCTTCGCTGGTGGGGCTGAAAGATAAGTATCGGGTGGCGTGGGGGAACGATCCGGATGCGGATCGGCATGGGATCGTCACGCCGTCGGCCGGGCTGCTCAATCCGAATCATTACCTGGCGGTGGCGATCGACTATCTGCTGACGCACCGGCCGGCATGGCGGGGGGATAGCGCGGTGGGCAAGACGGTGGTTTCATCGGCCATCATCGACAGAGTTGTTGCGCGGCATGGCCGGAAACTGGCGGAGGTGCCGGTGGGGTTCAAATGGTTCGCCGATGGGCTGTTCACCGGGTCGTACTGTTTCGGCGGCGAGGAGAGCGCGGGGGCGAGCTTTCTGAGGCGCGATGGATCGGTCTGGACGACGGACAAGGACGGGCCGATCATGGGGCTATTGGCGGCCGAGATCACCGCGACAACGGGCAAGGAGCCGGGCGAGCATTACGCGCGGCTGACGAAGGATATGGGCGCGCCGGTGTACACGCGGATCGACGCCCCGGCGACGCCGGAAGAGAAGGCGAAATTGAAGAAGCTCTCACCCGCGAATGTATCGGCCAATGAACTGGCCGGCGACCCGATCACGCAGAAGATGACCCACGCCCCGGCCAACAACGCGGCGATCGACGGGCTGAAGGTCAGCACGAAAAGCGGCTGGTTCGCGGCGCGGCCGAGCGGGACGGAGAACGTGTACAAGATTTACGCGGAGAGTTTTAAGGATGAGGGGCATCTGGGAAGGATCGTGGAAGAGGCGCGGGGGATTGTGGGGGAGGCGCTGAGGTGAAGGAGGGCGAGTGAAACAATGTGTTCTTTTTCTATCGTTGCGGAGAACCCATCCCCACCGCACATGCTGATCGCGTCCGACTTATCGGTCATTGATTCACGATTCGCACCTCGCATCGCCGATATCGACAGGGGCGTTTTTGTTTGCGCCGCCCGAGTTTTGCCTTCTGCGAGCGAGGCCCTCCATGTCGGACCGTGGTCATCATTGCCCGTTTTTGAATCGTGCGGATTCCAGGTGTTCCGAGCACTTTAATCTCGATCATCTCGGGCACGCGTTCGATTATTGCTTTGGGTATTACGATGCCTGCGCGGTTTATGCGCGGCTGCTGGCCGAGCGGCAGATGCGGCGGGCGACCGGGCCGGGGCGGTTCGCAGGCTCGCGTCTGGCGGAGTTCGACCTGCTGGACGATGAAATGGACGGCGTGCATGGGGATGAGGGTCATCATGCTCACGAAAACCACGGCGGGGGGCTCATCCAGGTCACGGTCGGCCGGCGAACGATCGACCCGCGCCATGCGTTCGACCACTCCTACGCGGAAGCGTCCCACCCGATCGCCGGCTGAATCGATCAAGGGGCCGCCGATTTTGAGCGTATTTCTGATGCACCTGGCGGCCGAGCGCGGGCTGGCGGATAACTCTCTGCTGGCGTACCGGCGCGATCTGGAAAATGTCGAGGATTATCTGCGCGAGCGGGGTGGAACGCTGACCACGGCATCGCCCGATGATCTGCGGCTGTATCTGCAGGATCAGACGCGGCGAAAGCGGAGCACGAAGACGGTGGCGCGGCGCTACGCGGCCCTGCGGGTTTTTCTGAAATATCAGGTGGCCGGGGGGAGCGAGAACGCGGCCGCGGCGCTGCTGCAGATCGAGCGGCCCAAGCCCGAGCAATCGCTGCCGAAAATCCTGAGCCGGGCGCAGGTGAATCAGCTTTTGACGGGGCCCGATCCGGAATCCACCTTATTTGCAAGAGATGTGGCGATCCTGGAATTGCTGTATGCCAGCGGACTGCGGGCCAGTGAATTGTGCGACCTGAAAACGCGCGATGCGAATTTGCAGGTGGGAGCGGTGCGGGTGATGGGCAAGGGGATGAAGGAGCGGATCGTACCGCTGGGGAAGGCGGCCGGCCAGGCGATCGAGCGGTATCTGGCCGAGTGCCGGCCGGGCCTGGAGCGGACGCCGAACGATCGACTCTTTATTTCGCGCACCGGCCGGCCGATGGAGCGGATCGGGCTGTGGATGCTGGTGGAGAAATACGGGCGGAAGAGCGGGCTGTTGAAGCACATCTCGCCGCACGTCTTGCGACATTGCTTCGCGAGCCATTTATTGGGCGGCGGGGCGGATTTGCGGGTGGTGCAGGAGCTGCTGGGGCATAGCGATATCGCGACGACGCAGATTTATACGCATGTGGATCAGACGCGGTTGAAGGGGATTCATGCGAAGTATCATCCGAGGGGGTAGGGGGAATGCGAGGATAGAGGATGGAGGGTAGAGGATAGAAAAGATGGGTGGCCGGAGGTGGCGATTTCAGGCGGCGGTGCCGATGATTGCGGCGAGGCCCTGGGCGACGAGTTTGGCGCGGGTGATGCCGTGGCGCTTGGCGTAGGCATCGGCTTTTTTCAGTAGATCTCGTTCGACGGTCAACGAGATGGTCTTGGAGCCTTTGCCGACTTTAGGGCGGCCCATCTTCGCCTTGAATTTGCGCCATAGCCGGCGGTCGGCGGCATTGAGCGGGCGCGAGCGAGCAAGGCGCGCCGCCGGCGTTTCCCCATCGATTTCCTGGTAAATTCGCTCCTTTTCCGAATCGGGCAGGGCGATAAATTCATCGATCACTGATTTTTTTGGCGTTTTCATGGTCAATCCTATCATCGCCGCCTGCGGCGAGTCGTAACCGGCATTGCGTGAATTACGAACGCAGCACCATCTTCGTCAATAAGATAAACAACTTCGATAACCCGTCCGCCGGTCCCCCGGCCATACACAATCCACTTTTCTCGAGTTTCTCGCCGTGGAAAACCTCGTGCTGGATTTCGTACGACGGACTCAATTTCAGATATCGTGCAACCGTGCCGGGTCGCGTGTTCTCGATTCCATTCGATCCATCTGAAGTCAGTGGGCGCCACGACATAACTATATATGAAAATGACGGAGCTTTCAATCGGAAAATTCGCGCACCAGACCGGTCCCCGTTTCGCGCCGCTGCTGACAAATTCCGATGCTCCCTTCCCGTCCACCCCCAACCCTTTCCCCCAACTACGCCGCGGTCATCACATCCATCTCCGGCACATGCTGCGCCTGGAGACAGAGCGCGACAAAGATATGCCGCAGCCGATCCAGGGGGAGGGACTGGAGGAAATCGGGCGTGAAATCGACCGGAAAACTCCCCTGGAAATTCAGGAACTGCTTGGTGATCGACTTGCGATCGAGGGATGAGGCGAGGCAGATCAGTTCTTCGACCTGGTAGGCTTCCAACATCGACTCATCTCCTTCGGGCGGCCG
>JBBRTW010000096.1:0-18279 GCA_038244055.1 Tepidisphaerales bacterium
AACTATTACGAAGAGACCAAGTGGGAATCCGAGCGGCTGGCGCTGCGATCGGATTTGCCGGTGCGGGTGGCGCGGGTGAGCGTGGTCATGGGTTCGAGCGCGGATGGCGCGGTGCATCGGCCGGGCGCGCTGCATCAGGTGCTGCGCTGGTTCGGGCGCGGCGCGCTCCCGCTGGTTCCCGGCGCGATGGAATCCAGGGTTGACCTGATCTCCTCCGAAACCGCGGCCCGCTGCCTCGCCCACGCGGCCTTCGCCGAGCCGGCCGACCCGAGCGCGATCTGGCAGATCGCCGCCGGCGACCGCGCCGCGACGCTTCCGGAACTGCTCGATGTCGTCTGGGAGCAGTTCAGGCCCCTCCGCCGTGCCGCGAGTCCCGCTTCGCCCGCGCAGCGCGAGGACCCGCCGTACCGTATTGTGGACTGCGAAATCTATCGTGATTCGCGGCACCGGGCGGCCCGGGGTTCGATGGCGGCGCGCTTCGCCGAATCGATCGATTCATTCCTGCCCGGCCTGCTCCAGCCGAGGGTTTTCGAGACCACCCGCGCTGAGGCGATGTGGGGCGGGCCGCTGCCTCTGGATGACTGGCGGCAGACACTGGCGAGGGTTTGCCGGCACATCGCCAAGGGCGATCCATCTGAAAGATTGGGTGGCATGGGCAACGGTACTCCGTTGCCCGTGTCTTCAGTCGCCGTTTGAGCGCACCCGCGATCACTTGAACAACGGCGCAACCACCGCCCCCACAAAATTCCCAGTCGCGCTTCCCGCGTGATCGCCCCAGTTTCCCAGCGATTCCCACGCCGGATCGTAAGGATGCTGCACCAGTTTCGCCGCCAGTTCGGGCGCAAGCGGTGGCTCGGGCCGAAACCCCAGATGCCCCGCCGCCGGCGTGCGCACATTGTCGTAAGTCCCGAACGTTCCCGTGCGAACCTTGAGAAAGACGATATCGCGATCGGAGTAGAAAGAGTCGATGCGGCGGTTGACGTGGCGCAGCGATGCCGTCAGGTCGTATCCGGGCGAAACCGAAGGCGACAGCAGGATCGCCTGCCCGACGCGCTCGTCCTCATCGAGCTTTCGCAGCGCCCCCAGAATCACCCCGCAGCCGGCGCTGTGCCCGACCAGATCGACCCGGCAGCCCGGCCGCTGTTTGAGCCAGTCCTTGATGTGGCGGGCCAGGTCGGCCTCGGCGCTATCGTGGATGGACGTGGTCTGAAAGTTGAGAAAAAACAGCGGCCCCGGCGCTCCCCACGATAGCTCGCGAAGGTCGGTTGCCCCCGAAGCACGCAGCTCGTCTTTCAGGCCCGAGTATCCCCCAGCATCCCCCGCGACGCCCGGCACCACGCACAAAATCCGATCCCCGACCGGCGGCGGATCGGGACTTTCCCGGCCGGACTGGCAACCCGCGCAGACCCCGCCCACCAGAAGCGCCAGGAGGAGCCGAATCAAGAAAAGAGGGCCGTGCGATGGCATCGATGAAGTGTACGGGCGATGGGCGCGGCTGGCCATCGGCAACAGGGACGCGCATGCAACGCCGTCATTGGGGGCATTGCGCGGCGCGAGCGGCTTATCGCATTACTTCTTCGAACCCCGTCCCGGCCACGGGATCATCCCGCCGACGAAGCTGATGAACGTCTTGATGATGATGATCATGTCCAGCGAGAAGGAGAGGTTCTCGACGTACTCGATGTCGTACTTGATCCACTCCTGGAAATCCTGGCCTTTGATGCGCGTGCGGTTGACCTGCCAGAGCCCGGTGATGCCCGGGCGCACCGACAGCCGCGCCTCGCGCCAGGCCGGGCAGAACTGGTTTTCCTTGAAGGGGCTGGGGCGCGGGCCGACGACCGACATGTGCCCGAGCAGCACGTTGAAAAACTGCGGCAGCTCATCGAGGCGGGTCCGGCGCAGGAAGTGCCCGACCTTGGTGACGCGCACGTCGTTTTCCATGAAAAACTGCGGGCCGTCGGCCTCGTTCTGGCCCTGCGACTGCAGGCGCTGCTTCATCGTTTCCGCATCGCGGTACATCGAGCGGAACTTGAAGCAGGGAAATTCCTTTCCGCCGCGCGACTCGCGCTTGTGGGAGAAGAAGATCGGCAGGCGGTCCTCGATGGCGATGGCAAGGAAGATGAACGGATAGACCCAGATCGTCAGCGCGATCGCGATCAGGGAAAAAATAATGTCGAACGACCGCTTCAGGAAGGAATGCACCCTCTTGGCGCTGCGCGTCTGTCGCGCCCGCGGCTTGTGCAGGCGGGGAAGATCGGGAAGGAATTTCTCGGGCCAGATGATCGGCTCGGCGACCGGCCGCGCCGCCGGCTCATCCCAGAGCACCGTCGGCCCAATCAGCGTGGACTGCGCATCGACGGTTCGGCCCGTGCCGATCCACACCGGCCCGACGAAGCGCGCGCCCTGGGGCGCCGAAAAGCCCTCATCGGCCCAGATGCCCGGCGAAATCTCCCGGCAGCGGGGAATCACCGCGCCCGGGCCGGCCGCGCCGGGTCCGGACCAGAGCCGGCTCAGGTCGCGCACCAGCCGCGCCAGATCGGCATCGGCGCGGCGGTCGTAGGTCGAACCATCGGTGACCATGGTCGTGCGCCGCCGCCGCGGCACCAGCCCGCGCAGCTTGCGCCAGCCCTGGGGGCCATCGCCCGATTCCTGCCAGGCCCGCGCGATCTCGGCGCTGGGGGTGAAGGCCGCCCGCATCATCCGCGGCACCGGCCGGTCGTACACGCGCTCGAAGCGGACGAAGCGGTCCGCCTTGTCGGTGATGACGCGCTCCTTGTAGCCGCGATCGCGCCGGTCGTGGACCCGCACATAAACCAGGTCCGGGCTGGACCAGTAGAGCGTCTCGAACGCCTTGACCGATTCGATCGTCGTCAAAACGCCGCGCTCGATCAGGAGATACAACTGGGCGCGCTGCGAGAGCGGCTCGGGCGCTTTGCCGCCCGGACGCACCACCTGCACGCCCCGATGCGCCCAGAACCGGTCGTGCAGTTGCACGGGGTCCAGGCCCCAGATCGTCGGCCGCGCCAAGCCATCGGCCGGAATGTCGCGCCGGGCCGCGCGGAGCAGCCCATGTGCGACCTTCTCGGCCGCTTCAAAGTGCGGGAACCTCGATATCAGCGTCATGTTTCTTCCCTGTCGTTCTGGCTGCACCCACAGCCGTTGCCCGATCGATTTCTTAAGAGTCTCCGTTTGCCTGGTTGTGCGTCGGCATGCACGATGCCACCGACTGAGCCAGCGGGCCGAAGTGGCTGGATTCATCCGAATCCGGCAGCATCTTGCGCGGCTCGTTCTGACGTGCGGAAGTCGAGCGGATTGACGCCGAAGGCACCGAGCGCTGGAAATCGCGCTGCTCGGCGCGGTTGAAGACGATGCCCAGCAGGTTCGCGCCGATCGCGCGCAGATGCTTGACGGCCTTGTCCACCAGCGGCTGCTGCTGCCCGCGGGCCACCGCCATGATCACGCCATCGGCCTCGGTGGAAACCACCGACGCTTCCAGCGAGCCGAGGATCGGGCCCGTGTCGATCACGATCACATCGAAGTGCTCCCGGCAGGCCACCAGCAGGCGCTTGATCGACTGCGGCGAGAGCACGCCCGCATGCACCGCGTCGGCGTTGCCGATCGGCAGCACGTACAGGCCCTTGGTGGCGGTTTTGCGAACGTGCCCGCGGAGCGTGCCGAGGTTCAGCGTTTCGATCAGGCCCGGGACGTTGTGCGCCTTGAGGCGGTGCGTCAAACCCTGGCCGACCATGTCGCAATCGACCACCAGCGTCTTGGAGCCCGAGGCGGCGAAGGACAATCCCAGAGCCATCGTCAGCGAGGTCTTGCCGTCGCCGGTCGAGGCGCTGGTGACCATGAAGACCCGGCGGTTTTCCGGATTGGAGCCCACCTGGAGCATGATGCGAATCTGGTGGATGCAGTGCGCCGCCACGGCCGCCTGCTCGGGGTCGGAAATCTGATCCGGCAGGCGGGGGAGGATTCCCAGCAGGGGCACGTTGTTCGCGCCGGTGTTGGCATCGTCCGAATAGCGATAGCGGCGATCGAGCAGGCCCATGAGAATGAAAAAGGCCATGGGAATGCCGAACCCGCCGGCCGCGCCGGCCGCGCCCATCATCTTGCGGCGGTCTTTGAAGGGAGCGATGGGGACGAAGCCATCCTGGACGATCGTGACCCGGCCCGCCAGGTTGGATTCGATGGCCAGTTGATCCATGCGCCGCTGAACGTCATTCTTCTCTTTGGTTAAATCTTCACGCTGCCGCTGGAGATCCTGGATCTTCAATAGATTTCGGCCGATTTCCGTGCGCTCCTGGCGCAACTGCTCAAATTTTCGCTTCAGCGAATCCACCTCGCCCGCGATGACCTTTTCGGAAAGAGGCAGAATCCGTCCGATGCCGCCCGCGGCCAGGGAGGGATCGTCGCTCAAGCGCATCTGAAGATCGCGCCATTCGGCGGCGTATTTCTCCATTTTGCGCTGCTGCGCTTCGCGCAGCGTGACGGCCTGCTTCATCTTCACGTTCTCGCGTCCAATGCCGGCCGCTTCGAGCCTGGCGATTTCATTGAGAATGCTCTCGCGCTCGACCATCATCCCGCGCATCACCTGATCGATCATCGCGATCTGGCTTTCGGTCAGGTCGATCACCGCCTGCTTGACGTCTTTCTTTCGCTTTGCGGCTTCGAGGGCCAGCTCGGCTTCGTGCATGCGGCTCTCGATCTTGGATTCCTCCATCAACTTGCCTTCGACCAGTTGATCGAGATTGGGCGTTCCATACACATTGGCGGCATCCATGATCTGCGCGTCCAGCCGCTCCACTTGTCCCCGCAAGAGGGCCTTGCGGTTGTCCAGGATGTTCATCCGCTTTGCATCTTCACCGGTCGATTTGGTCTGCGAGTATTCGGAATAGGCTTTGACGACCGACTGAACCACGCGGAGCGCGACATCCGGATTCTTGTCCGTGTAATACACGCGAATGAACTCGGTGCGAGTCGGATGCTCGACCATTAGATTCGCGGCGACAACGTTATGGACGGCCGGATCATCGCCCAGGCCGGACTGCTTCCATTCCTGGAGCTTCATCGCCTGATTGACGATGGCTCGCGAAGAAAGGAGCATCGACTGCGATTGCAGATACTCCTCGAAGTTGATCATCGGCCCGCTACGATCCGAGGGCGTCATGATCGCGGGGGTGCTGAAGGCGATCTGGATCAATCCCTCCCCCCGATAAATCGGCTGCTGCGACTTGAACCCGAAGTACCCGCCCACGATCCCGCAGACCACGCCCAGCACGATCGCGATCCAATAGCGCCCGCGCAGGGCGGTATGCACCTTCTTCATCATCCCCGGCGGATTTCCCGCCGGCAGGTCCGCGGCACCGCCCAGCGTCGCGTTCTGCTGCTGCATCGGACGCGCCAGCGCCGTCCCCGGCCCCGCCACCTCAATGGCGTCGTTGCCGTAGCCGTCAAACGGAGTGATCTGATTATCGCTGCTACTCATTTCGGTATCCCTGTCCGCAATACGCGGACCATTTCAAGGCATCTCTCGGATCCCACCAGAATCGAAAAGATTTCGTCTCGTTGTTTGTCCGTCATCGCCGGATTCCACGTCAGCACCTGCACGTGCGCCACCCCATACGCGAGCTTGCGGTAATTGGCGGCGAACCGGTCCAAATCCGCCAGCGATGTTCCGATCGTTCCATCGGGGAAGACAAAAAAGCTGTAGACCACCCCTTGCTGCCGCCCCTCGGGCAGCTCCCGGTGCATCGAATAGATGGCCGGCGCGATTTCCATCCCGCCCATCGTGAAAGTTCGATGATCGACTTTATCGATCGTGAAATTGACGGCCGGATAGCAGTTCATCGGCGCGTGGCCGGTCATGTTCTCGGCATCCTTGACCTGGACCACCGAAAAGTAGGCGGTGGCGCCGGTGCGCGCGTTTCGGAAAGCGAAACTCGCATCGGCGTTGGGATCCAGCAGTTCCCTGGCGTGCGCATCCATCGGCGGCTGCGCCTCGCCGCGCCAGGTGCCCACCGTTTTCGACAGGCCCTCGACCGCCCGCCGCGAGCGCTCCTGGAACTCCGGCACGCCGGTCCTCACCACCACCAGCCGCGCCGCCGCCACGCACGCAAGAAGAGCGAGCGTGAGCGCGATGGGGGCGAGTTTTCGGAGGCCAGGAGTCATGAGGTTTGATGGATTACGATCATGTTGCGTTATTTGTTGCCGGATTCAGCAGACAATCGTCAATTCAGGATAAAAGGGTGCTGTTATTCTCTAATATTGCCATAGTTCGATTATACCGCACCCGCGGCCAATACGTCGGGATTTTTCGATTCTCCACAGGGGGCTTCGCCCGCCGGTGGGCCGGCCTGGGCCTCCTCCGACCGCACTTCAATGCCCAATGCATCGATAAACTTGATTACAAACATCAGAAAGAAGAACGCCACGACCAGCATTGCCCAACCGGCATAATCGTGAAAAGTCTCCGCATTTTCCTTGGAGGCGTGCCCATACATGACCAGCGTCGGGATCAGCCGGATAATATTGCAGACCAGTGCCGTCGCCGGGCTAAGCCCGATGATCAGAAACCGCACCCAGTTCTTCAGCGGCGTGATAAACGCGAAAAGCCAGCAGACCAGGATCAGGGTGAAGACCATCCGCATTCCGTTGCACGCCTCGACGATCAAAACGTGCTGGCCATTGACCGTCAGCGAGTTGTTCTGCCGACCCACCGGCTCGCCAAAAAACTGCAAAACGTTATCGACCACCACCGCCGTCGCCGACTGCAGCGGCACCGCGATCTTGAGCCGGATCGAATTGGGCAGGGGGGTCATGAAACCGAGAATCAAAAACGCCGGCCAGAACCGCAGGAGCAATTGGTGCCCCAGCACGCTCGCCACCGCCCCCAAGGCGATTAAGGTCGCGCCGAAGTGATAGCAGGACTGGTGGGCGTAGTTGTATCCGAACCACGCGATCGCCAGCCCCACCACGACCAGCGCCGGCCCCACCCAGCTCGGCCCCCATTGCATGCCGGCAAATCGCTTGCGGTTGGCGTACATGATGGCCGCGCCGAACGGAATGACCAGCCAGACGTGGCTCGCCTCTTCCTGTTTGGACTGTTTGAACCAGTGCCCCCAGCACGATCCCATCACCAGGACGCCCGCGCAGAGCATGATAAAGGCCGCGCCGAAGAGGAGGCCTCTTCGAGGAGCGGGTGTCGCGGGAATGGAATCGGCAGTCGCAGTCATCATCGATATCGATCGATCGAGTCGCGGGCGGAATCGGCGGAAAGGATCAACCTGATCCCATCTTCCTTCCGATCGCGCCCTTGAAGCAAAACATGATGGGTCAACACCACTCGCGCCTTCTGGCGGGAACAGGCGCGGGGTCACCCACAATATGCCTTCAATATTACCGCGCGGCCACTTCCGCATTCATCACTAATCCGTCGATTGCGGTTTCCCCGGCGGCCAATACCCCACCCGGACATACGATCGAGCGCACCGCCATAGAATCTTCTTCGACCACTGCCCCGCGCAGGATGACCGAATCGTGGATTCTCGCCCCCGAATCAATCGTAACTCCTTGTTCCACAATGGCGAACGTCGGGCGGCGATCTTCGGCGAAGGGGTCGTTCGGCACCGGCTTGCCCATGCTCTGCCGGTAACGCTTCTGCAACGCCGAAATGTACTCTTCCAAGGTCCGAATCGGCAGACCCGTGGGATGGGTCTGGTAGAGATGTGCGACGGTAAAGTCTTTGGCGATCAGGGGTAAGGCCTGTTCCTTCATGTCCACATAGCCGGTCGCGGAAAGGTTCCGCAGCGCCCCGCAGCGAATCAGCATCAGGCCCGATGGCGTTCCATCGGCGTGGGCGATCAGGCTCACATCCGCTTCGAGTTCGGCCATGGCGATCGATAGTTCCGTTAATGGCGACAGTAACGCCTGTGCGGCCGTTGCCACGATGAGCACATCATCATCGAGGTACTCGGACGACAGATCGCGCAGAACCCCGCCCGTGCCGCGGTAGGGCGAGAGATCGCGCTCGACCAGCACCTCGACACCGTGCCCCGGCGCGGGTGCGGTCGGCTCGGGCGAAACGTGATCCACAATGACGCGGACCGGTAATTCATTCATGCCGACCAGATGGCCCAGCGAAGCGGCCTGATCGCGCCAGTGCGAAAGCATCGAGCGGCCATCCTCCAGCGGAAGATCGAGAATCGAGCGCCCGACGGCGGCCGACAGCGCGCTTTGCCGCACCGACCCGCCCAACAGCACCACCGCCTTCAGATGGCGGAGTTGCGGCGGGACGAGCGTGTGTTTTCCATTGCCATTGCCGTTGCCGTTCCCATTGCCGTTGCCGTTCCCACTGCCAGAGTGCATGGATTCCGGGACGAAAATCTCGCTGGAGAAGCCGTTCAGGAATGAGCGGTAGACGAATTCCGGCCCATGTTTGGCGGGGATTTCCTCGACTTGCGGCGAAGGGCGCGAAGCCAGTTTGTGCGAGCCATTGGCGGGCTGCGCCAGATCCGCTTCGCTGACATTGACATTGAAGCGGCCCATTCCCGAGTCGACCGTCATCGTGAGCCGGCACTTCGGGCGCAGGCCCAGTTTTCGCGTCATGCCCTTCAACATTGAGGAACTGAGCAGGCGAATTGCAAAGGGAATTCCATGCACCAGGTAACGCTTGGCCAGCCGGCCGGGCTCCTGGAGCATGCGGTGAACCCACTCCATGCCAATCTTGCGCATCCATCGCGGCGCGCGGCGAACGTTCCCGCAGAGGAAGCTGAACGAGATGCCCACGCCCAACCACCAGGCCGAGGGGAGCTTGTCGCGCAGGCGGTCGATGAGCTGTTCCTGCTTGGGCGAACCCAGGGCGACGAAAATGATGTCGGGATTGGTCTCGGTGACAGCGCGGGTCAGGTCGCGCATCTGGTCGGCATTTTTCTCAAAGCCGACTGAAGGACAGTAAGTACCTGCGATTTTAATCGTGGGATGGCGATCGCGAAGCACCGCCGCCGCAGCCTCCGCGGTGCCGGGATCGCCGCCGAGCAGGAAGATCGACTTGCCCGCCTTGGCGGCCGCGGCAGAAAGGCTCGAAATCAGATCAGAGCCGGCGACGCGGCCAGGCAGTGGCGTACCCTGAAGGCGGCTGGCCCAGACCAGCGGCATGCCATCGGCCACGACCAGGTCCGCCCGATCGACCAAATGGGCGAAATCCGCATCTTTGCGGCATCGACGCAGGTGATCGAGGTTCGGTGTCACCACCACGCCGCCCCGCCCGGAATTGCTGCGATGGAGAATCTGACCGATGCACTGGCCCTCGGTCATGGCGTGAACATTGACGCCAAAGAGTTCGACCACCGAGGGCTGCTCGTAAATCGGGAAACTATCGTTGCCGCCGCTGGGGTCGGTCGGCTCGTCATCATCGCGCGTTGAACGATCGGTCCGCACCCATTCCTTTTGCGGCCGGAACATGAAGCCGAAGTAAAGCGGAATCTTCCACACCACATAGAACGGGGCGGCCAGCAGCGCGGTCAGCGGAAGCTGCTGCCGGCCAAACTTAATCCAGGCGGCCGTGATGCAGAGGATCGACAGCGCCAGCCCGCCCATGAGCATCTGCATGGCGACCCAGGTCGCGCCGAACCGCGCCGCGAGGCTCGCCGCGCCGATGGCGGCCAGGAAAATCATCACCAGCAACGAAAGCGGCGGCACGCACAACTCCAATGCCAGCGCCAGTGCGGAAAGCTTGCGGAACTTCACCGCGCCCTTGAGCATGCGCGGCACCTGCGTGATCAATGTTTGCAGGTGGCCATGCTCCCAGCGCGTGCGCTGGGTGAGGGCGGCCTTTTTCTGCTCCGGCAACCGTCCCGTAACCAATGCCTGCTCGCAGAACATCGGCGCATGCCCCGCCAGCGCCAGATCCAGGCCGAGCTGCATGTCTTCGACGATATTTCCCGAAGCGAGCTTGGCCCGGCGAATCACCGACCAGGGGAAGGCCATGCCCGTGCCCGTCAGGAGACAGGGCAGACCGAGCCGGCCCAACCCACTTGGACGAACCAAATTTTTCACCATAAACGCCAGCGCCGAGACCAGATCGCGCGGGCCGGGATGGCTGGGCCGCTCCAGGAGATAAACCGCCTGTGCCGGCTGCCCGGTTTGTACGACCTGGGCCGCAAGCGATTCCACAGCGCCCGGATGCACATGGCAATCCGCATCCATCATCATCAGGATGCCCGGCGCGTCTTTTTCCACATGGCGAATGCCGTAATCCAAGGCGTACCCTTTGCCCTTGCGAATCGCATCGGTGCGTTCGATGACCTCCGCGCCGGCCGCACGGGCGATCTCGGCCGTGCGATCGCTGCAGTTATCGGCCACGACGATGACGCGATCGCCATCGCTCACCTGCGACATCAGCGAGTCCAGCGTGCTTGCGAGAACCTGTTCTTCGTTGTGAGCGGGAATGAGAATGGCCACCCTTGGCCGGGCAGCGTGGTTGCCGAGCTTCTTACGTCTGGGGAGCAATGCCGCAAGGCACTCCGCGCAGAGCACCGTTACCGGCACCAGAAGGAGCGCGGCAACGGCCAGTATTAGAATATTCACCCACTGCAAAGCCAACTCCCAGAAAACCCACTAGGCGGGAGAGAGGGTGCCGATTTTCACTTGTGTTCGCACAAATTCAAGAAAAAAACCAATGAATTTCATGCAAAAGTTAAAACTGGCGATCACTACTGCCCGGTGCTATCAACTACCCAGATTCACCCACCGCCCGGTCCAACCGGTGCCGATGACTGCGCCAGGGTGCTTCTCAGTCTCATCTCTTCTGACCGGACATCCTGCCCGACGGCTACGCCCCTGAACAGGGCCGCCAACTTGCCCGCTTCCGTGCGGGCATTATGATTATCAGCCACACGCCGGGCTCCTGAATCGCCCATTTCCCGAAGCCTGGCCACGTCTTCCCTCAGTACATGGCCAATCACTTCGGTCAGCGCATCCACAGAACCCGCTGGTATAAGATACCCGCAAATTCCCGGAGCGACCAACTCCGGTATTCCTGCAACATAGGTACTCACTACCGGTCGGCGCAGTCCTAACGCTTCCATCACTACGACCGGCAGGCCCTCTGCGAAGCTGGGTAAGATCATCGCCCGGGCATTGATTATCTGCTCTCGAACCTGCTTATTGGACATCCAGCCGGTGATGTGAACGTTCTCTTCCAACTGATAACGCCCGATAAGCTGTTCTATTTCTACGCGCATCGGGCCGTCCCCGACAAGTATGATCTCGAAATTTTCACCAAGATTTTTCAGGCGACCCGCCGCCTCCACCAGGAGAAGCTGTCCCTTCTGCTCGGCCAGCCGACCGACGCACACTAACCGGCGCACATCCGGCACTTCCGACGAATTCCCCGTCAAAAAGGATTCATCCAGTCCGCAATGCACCACATGGATTTTTCGCCAGTATTCGTGCCCGCACCAGCGAAATAGCTGCGATTTCCCATATTCGCTGACTGCAATGGCAAACTCCGAGTGCTCCACTTTCATTCCCAGTTTCAGTGCGCCGGGACGATCGAATTCTTCCGGGCCGTGGCAGGTAAAACTGTAGGTCGGCCCGCCCAGAACTCGAACCAAGAGGGCAACGGCGGTGGAATTGGTGCCAAAATGGGCGTGAATATGCTGGCTTCCCGCCTGGCGAACCCATCCCAAAAGCACACACGCTTCGCCCAGATAGATCAGGTGGTAGAGTCGGCCCCGCTCTCCCTTCTTACCCAGTTTCCAGACCATTTGCAGGGCGCGGAAGAACTTTACAGGCCGGGTAAGTAAGACTTTGAGTATCGCCAGGAGCAGCCCGACCGCTCCGACCCCCAGCACGATACGCGTCTTTTCCTTTTCCGCGATATCGCCGGCATCGACGACTTGTTGATCCCAGGCCCGCAGCGTGAAGCGATCGACGTGAACGCCCTGGGCCTCAAGCGCGGCGATCTCGCGCCGGATGAAGCTCTGGCTGGTTTGCGGGTACTGATTGATGAGATAGGCGATTTTCAACGGCTTATTTTCGTTTCGTGGGCAGCGCCCACTTCTCCAAGGTTGCGCGGCTCAACATTAAGGGTGCATCGATCCGGCTTTTACCGCCGGCGCGCTCGGTTCCTGCGCGGGATCCGGCGGCGCATCGGTTCCTTTGTACTCAATCAGGCGGCTGGGTCGGTGGGAAAGCCGACCAAACCAGTATTTCAATTGGCCGCTCACCTGCGGGAATTTTCCCAACAGGAGATACGCCGCGAAAAATCGCGCATCGGACGGGGTCAGGCCGCGCCGGCGGGCTGAAGCCTGGATGCGCAACCATTGCACGGGATAGAACCCAAGCAGCGCCAGGCTGATCCCGCGCGTCCACCACGCCAGCCCAATCGCCAATACCGGCACAATCGCGCCCCAGAGCCAGTTGGAGCGGTGCATTTTGACGCGATAACGCTCGGCCGATTTGCCGTGCATCGTTGCCCCTTCGGCGATGGCGAAACCCGTGCGCTTCTCGCGACGCCACCACTGCGAAAATCGCGTCATGGCCGCATCGTGCAAGGTCATCTCGGCATCGAGGCGCTCGATCTTCCAGCCTTTTTCGCGGAGTCGGAGGCACATTTCAGGTTCCTCGCCGGCGATCAGCGCGGCATTGAACCCGCCGACTTCCCTGAACGATGAAACCCTGACCATCGAATCGCCGCCGCAGGAATCGGCCTCCCCCACGGGCGTATTCCATTCGATATCGCAAAGGCGGTTGTAGGGCGACCGCTCCGGGAAGCGCTCGCGGCGGCGGCCGGATACAATGGCCAGCTCCGGGCGTTGCTCCATGACCGCGATCGCCATCTGCCACCATGAGGCGACGATCTCGCAATCGCCATCGACAAACTGAACCAGGTCCGTATCCGGGGCGATGTGCAGCAGGCGGGCGAAGCCTTCGTTTCGCGCCCGCGCGGCCGTGAAGGGAATCGCCGCGTCGAGTTCAACCACTTCAATTCCCCTGGAGCGCGCGTAGGCCACGCTGCCATCGGTCGATCCCGAATCGACGTAAACCGCGCGGCCAATAAAGGGCGCGGCGGATTCCAGGCACCGCCGGAGGCGCTGCCCCTCGTTGCGGCCGATGACTACCAGACCGACGTTGCCCACATGACACCCGAGTTGAAGGCGAATTCTTCCACTCCGCGAAGATACCCTATTTCAACCGATTAATTCGTATTTCACGGTGTTTTTCCATCTAGGAAGCCTCTCGGATCGAATTATGCTCCACTGGCGCTGCCGGCGGCGACTGCGATCTGTCGGCCGCCTCATGTGCCGCTTGCGGCTGCTTTCGCAGCACGACGGCGAACGCCTTGATGTGCTTGAAGAGATAGGGCGATTGGCGAATCAGCTCCAGCCACTTTTTCGGGCGGTAAAATGGAACCAGCATCCGCACCAGCGATCGCCCCAATGGCCGGCCGCGCTCGGCGACGCGCCACTGACGCCAGTTGCCCGAGTCGATGATGGCGCTGTCGACGATGGTCGTGCCCGGAAAATGCCCGGCGATTTCTTCGATCGATGGCCGAAACATCGTGTCGATCGGATCGGCATGGTACGGGTATTTGTACGGCCCCGAGACGAAGAGGTAGCCGCCGACGGGAACGATCTTCATCAGGGTCGCGCAGATATTGGCGCGGCTGACGACATGTTCCAGGAGATTCGAAACCATGACCGATTTGATCGGGTAGTGCGCGAGCGAATCGAGAAAACCCGGATCGAGCAGGTCCCCCGCGATATCGATTCCCGGCCCGCCCTTGATGTCCAGATGATGAACTTTGCCCTTGCGCTCCCGCAATGGCGCGAAGATGAGCTGATCGATGTACGGTTGCACACGGGTGCGGAATTCGAGCGTGGAAGAGCCCACGTTCAATAGCGGAAAGAGCTCGTCATCCGGGGTCCGGGCGAGACGCTCTCCAAGCCATTGTGCTTCTAGCAGATTCATGGTGATTTATGATAGGTGTTGTTGGTGATTGGACAATCCGGTATTCGAGCCGCCCGCGGGAGGCGGCAGAATCCTGGCCGGAATGCCGACCGCCGTCGCCCCGGCCGGCACATCGCACAAGACGACCGCATTGGCGCCGATTTTCGCGTGATCCCCGATCGTCACACCGCCCAGCACCCGCGCGCCCGCGCCGATATCCACGTGCCCGCCGATCGTCGGAAAGCCCGGCCTGGGCCCGCCGTGGCCGATGGTCACCTGCTGAAAAATCAGGCAGTTGGGTCCGATCGTAGCGCCTGGGGCGATGACCACGCCATTGGGATGCGGCAGCGCCAACCCGCCGGCGATCTTCGCGTTGAGCGGAATGTCCGCGCCCGTGATGGCGCTCCAGCGCCGATGCGCCAACACCGCCCATCGGGAAATAATCCAGCCCACGGGCCCCATTTTCCCCCGCCATTTTTGATAGCGGCGAATCGTCCGCAGCAGGCGTCGCGAGGGCGTCCATTGGCCAAAAAGGCATTGCTCGCGAGTCCAATCTGGAATGGTCGCGGAAACGGCCTGACTGGTAGATAGATCCGTGGGCGGGGTCACTTGGGCACCGTTGGACACCAAATCGCCCGTTGATTCAAGCGCGGCCTCACCGCTCGAATGCGGGAGCGGCCCGGACGCAGCTTCGATCGCGATGCGAACCACCTCATGCGCTGGGTCCCGCGGCGGGCAATGCATTCGGGGTTGTGAGGCGATGGATTTCATGAAAGAACGTGCAGTATTGGCTGGCAACCGCCTCCCACGAAAACCGACGCCGGGCAAGCTGCCGGCGCGCCGAGGCGCGTTGCGGCGATGAATCCTCGATCGCCACCTGCAATGCGCGGACCACCGCCTCGAAATCAGCGGTATCGACCAGGTTCGCCTGATCTTCAACAATCCAGCGGGTGACCGGCCGGTCGTGGGCAACCACCGGAATCCCGCTCGCCAGCGCCTCGATGTAGATGTTTCCGAATGGCTCGTCCTGGCTCATGTGCAGAAGCACGTTGGCGCAGCGATACAACTCGGGCATCTGCTCCCGGCCAAGGAACAGGCGTTTGAAGCGGTCGCCCATGAGCTGTTTGCCCAGTGAATCGACCTCCTGACGCTGCTCGCCATCGCCGGCAACAACCAAACATACATCACGAATCCCGGCCGTGCAGCGGATTGCCTCGACCACCCGCTTGCTCGGAATCAGGGCCGCGACTACCAGAATCATCGGAATATTATGGGGCAGGCTGAACGAGGCGCGATCGCCCGAGCCCGGCCGATAATCGGGCGGCGATGTGAATCGCGCGACGTCCACGCCATTGGGAATCAGCGCGCAGGGATATCGCTCCTTGTGACGCTCGTAGAATTCTGGATTCGTGCAGATCAACCCATCGCAGCCGAAGTGCTTGAACTCCCAGTTATCGGACCGCACCATCCAGTCGCCGTTCTGGGTGATGAAGACATGGGCCGGCCGGCGCGCGCCCTTGCGTCCCCGGCGCAGAATCCAGTTGGAATAGGGATAGCCGCAGGTGACGGTGACATCGAAATGCCGCGGGGCGTAACGGCGAATCAGCGCGGGGGCGAAGGAGAGTTCCTCCCACGCATAGTGGTCGCGGGCGTAGGGAATCTTCGGGAATTTCTCGAACACTTCGCGATTGATGCACCCCGCGTGAATGAATCGATAGGGATCGCCTTGGCGGGCCCGCCCCGATCCGATCACGGTCACATCCAGCCCCTCGGCCGCGGCGGCGCGGCGGGCGACTTCCTCCATGACCACCTCCGCCCCGCGATTGACGCGATGGAGGCCGGGGAGAGCGAAGCAAACGCGAAGTGCAGTCATAAATAATGGGTGGCATGGGTAAGGCTCTAGGGCCTTACCCGTGGGGCACCCCTGCTCGAAAAATTCTCGAACGACATTCCAGTCACCTCACGGGTAAGGCCTTAGAGCCTTACCCATGCCACCCAATGCTCTATACGCGCAACGGCTTGAGCAGAATGCTCAGCGCATCGCTCACATTCTTATATCGATCCGGATCCGAGCGCCGCTTTCCCGTTAATACCATTTTCACCTTTTTCAGTCCAAGCGCGATCACGTCGCAGCCGCGGATCATCCACGCGGCGGCCGTGCCGTAGCACTTTTTCTGCACCTGGTAGCGCGCCTGCCACATGTAGATGTTCTTGAGCTTGCCGCTGACGCGCGTGGGATCGGAGGATGAGCCGCCGATGTGCGTGATCGCGACGGTCGGATCGTAGTGAACGCGCCAGCCGTGCTTGTGGAAGCGGAAGCAGAACTCGATGTCTTCGCCGTAGAAGAAAAATGAATGATCCAGCCCGCCGCCGATCTCATCCAGCGCCGTCCGCCGCATGAACATGAATGCCCCGCCCAGCCAGTCCACATCGCGTTTCTTCTTCAGCAGTTCTTCGGGGATATCGTAAATATCGGCCCAGCGGAATCGCGCCGGCCAGACCCAGGGCAGGCCGAAGGAGCAGATGGCCTGCTTGGCCGGCGTGGGGAAATCGCGGGTGACGTTCTGGAGCGAGCCGTCGGCGTTGAGCAACTGGCACGACATCACGCCGATCGACGGATCGGCCTGCATCATCGCGTGGCAGTATTTCAGCGCCCCGGCATGGATGAGCGTATCGGAATTGAGCAGCAGCATCCACGGCGTTTGCTTGAACCGCGCATCGGTGTTGAGCAGGTCCAACGCTGCGTTGTTGCCTCCGGCGAAGCCCCGGTTATCCGGCAGGGCCAGCAGCTCGGCCCACTCGCCCCAGCCGTTTTTCGCGATCGCCTCGGCGATGGTCCGCGCTGAATCATCGCCCGAGCCATTTTCCACGACGATGGCGCGCGTGCCGGGGACTTCGCCCAGCTTGTCCTGAAGCGACTCGAGACAGTCCACCGTCAGCCGCGCCGTACGGTAGTTGAGGATGACGATCAGGAGTTGGGTCATGTCAGAGCATTTGCGGGATTGGATTCATTTCAGCCGAAGTTGTGGGCACGATTCCGGCGGCGCTCAACACGGTTTTCAGCGTCGTCGCCCATCCGCGCTCCGGATCGTAGAACTGGCCCTGGGCGGCGTGGCACGCGGCGGTCTTGGCCCGGTAAAATTCCAGATCGTCGCAGAGCTTGAGAATCGCATCGCCGTACCCCTGCACATCATCGGGCTTGACCTCCACCACCGCATCGCGGACGTAATCCAGCGCCGGGCATATGTCCGAAGTGATCACCGGCCGGCCGCTCAGGACGCCCTCGGCAACCACCTGGTTGAAGCCTTCGATGAAATCGCTGGTCGTCGGCACGACCACGACATGGGCGCGGGCGTACATCTCGCGCATCGTGGGCTTGTTGCAGTGGCCATGGCAGCGGAACTGCGCGGTGAGCGCCGCGGCCTCGACGGCCGACCGTAGCTCGGCCAGAGCCCCCCCTGAACCGCACAGGTCAAATTCGATGTCGGTCCGACCCGCCGCCTGGAAGCGCCTGGCGATTTCCAGCAGGTCAAACACGCCCTTGTTTCGCTCGATGCGTCCGGCGTAGAAAACGCGGAACGGCTTGCGGGCCTGCGAAGGCTCGCCCAGATCGGCGAACTGCTCGCGCCGATAGGAGGGCAGGAATTCGTAGACCGGCTTCTGCTTCCCTTTGGCGATTTGATCGAGTTGCGCGGTAATGTCGTGCGAGGCCGACATGATTCCCGAAGTGGTCTTCGTGAAAAACTTGCGGTTCAGCTTGTTCACGAGCCGGTGCATTCCGCTGGGGCGATGACCTTTGCGCCAGATGACGCAGTGCATGGTTGGAATCACCTTGATTCCCAGCAGGCGCGCCAACCGAAACGAAAACCAGTGGGCGGTGCCGCAGACGATGATCATCACATCCGCGCGAAACCACCAGGCTTTCCAAAGCAGTCGCAGCCCCGACCAGACCTGTCCGAGGTGATAAAGAAGCCCGCCGCGGTTCTGAAATGGCGTCGGCCTGTGCTCGATCCGGAAATGGCCGTCGAGAAGCTTCCCCGGCATCGAGCTTGATGAAATAACGTAAGCCTCCGCGCCCAGTTCCCGGCAGACATCGTAGAACTGCCCCGAGTAGGTCATTGAAACCTGGGATGGATCATCCCGGCCGGCGCGCCAATGCCCATAAGTTCCCAGCACGTCGCCGGGACCCGCCGCGTAGAAGATTCTTAAAGGTTGCTGCCCCATGGCGGTTTTCATCCTGTTCGCGATCGCCGGAAGCGACTATTACACTATATCACAAGACCCGCGCCTCACCCAATCTTTCCCTCCGAATCTGTAATCCACTCC
>JBBRTW010000097.1:0-18216 GCA_038244055.1 Tepidisphaerales bacterium
TCCACATAGCTCATCTGCTCGTACTCGCACAAAACCAGCGCCGCCCGAAAATGCTCGGGCAACTGGTCGATCGCACGCCGAACCTGCTCGATCGTCTCCCGGTCGATTATCGCCCCGGCCGGCGTAACCGGGCCGCTGCGACCACTCTCGGGCTGCTCATCCGAAACCACGCTCATCCGCGGCTGCCGCAGGATGCGCAGGGCCTCATTGACCACCGACCGCCGCATCAATCCGCCCGGCTCGCGCCAGTCGTAGCGGGCGCGATGCTGGAACAAATTGACGATCGCCTGCTGCACCACATCCTCCGGACTGGCGCGGTTGCCGACGATCGCCCGGGCAATAGCCAGAAGCCGACGCGAGTGCGTTCGAACCGCGATCTCAAACAATTCCTCCGTCGTCGGCCCCATCCCGGGTTGTCGCTTTCTATTTGAAGTCACGCGCTTGTGGGTGCGAAGTTGCGAAGAAGTTACACTTTTTGCCAGCCGTTGTCGGGGGGTCAGGGCAATCGCATGTAACTCCTATCGCATCGATTTCGGATTGTGGATTGCGGATTGCGGATTGAAAACCGCATTTCAATCCACAATCCGAAATCCGAAATCCGCAATTGTTGCCCACTTCATGCCACATGCGATTGCCCTCGTCGGGGGGTATGGTAAGGGGGGAAAACAAAAAACGAAAAATGTATGGATGGTAAAATGGGGAATTTTGGCGAATCCAGGCTTTCACCGTCCTATTTTAGCCGCTCCGCTTGCGGGGCGCGTCCGGCGGCCTCGAACCCGCGACGGCGGTGTCGCCGCATAACGCACCGGCCGCATGGTAGTATCAGATGCGGCGGCGATGGAATCGATGGTCGGCGAAGTCTGCGTTCGCCTGGAGTTCGGTGCCCATGGTGATGATGAAAGCGAATCTCCGAATCAACCTGCCCGGCGGGGCACTGGCCGTTCTGGCGGCGCTGCTCCTCTGGGCTGGCGCGACGATGCCTGCCGGCGCTGCCGTTCCGCTTGGTGAAGGCGGACCGGCCTTCGATGCCGACAAACTCGCCTTTTTCGAACAGCAGGTTCGGCCGCTCCTTCAATCCACCTGCATCAAATGCCACGGCGGCGAAAAAGTGAAAGGGGAGTTGAGGCTCACCAGCCGGCAATCGATTCTCAAAGGCGGCGAAAACGGCCCGGCCATCTCCATCGACCAGCCGGCCACGAGCCTGATCCTCAAGGCCATCTCCTGGAGCGATGACAATCTGCAGATGCCCCCCAAGGAGAAACTTGGGCCGGAGAAAGTGGCCATCCTGAGCAAGTGGATCGAGATGGGCGCGCCCTGGACCCCCGGCGCGGGCGACTTGGCCAATGCCCATATCGAAAAGCCCGAGACTCATCGGGTGGTTGGGAGGGTGACACCTGAGGCTCTGAAATTCTGGTCGTTCCAACCGGTTGCGCATCCGGCCGTTCCGGAGGTCAAGAATAAGCAGTGGATCCAATCACCCATCGATGCATTCGTTCTCGCCAAACTTGAAGCGGCGGGCCTATCGCCGGCCGCGCCGGCCTCGAAGACCGCGCTGCTTCGGCGGGCGTATTACGATCTGGCCGGCCTGCCGCCCTCGCCGGCCGATGTGGATGCGTTCCTGGCCGATGTTTCGCCCGATGCGTTTGCGAAAGTGATCGATCGCCTGCTGGCCTCGCCACACTACGGTGAGAAGTGGGGACGGCATTGGCTGGATGTGGTGCGCTATGCCGAGACCAACTCCTTCGAGCGCGATGGGATCAAACCCAACGCCTGGCGCTTCCGCGATTATGTGATCGAATCGTTCAACTCCGACAAGCCTTACGATCAGTTCGTCCGCGAGCAGATCGCCGGCGATGAACTGGATACCGTGACGCATTCATCGATCATCGCCACGGGCTTCTATCGCCTGGGGCAATGGGACGATGAGCCTTCGGACAAGTTGCAGGCGCGCTACGATGAACTGGACGATATCGTCACGACGGTCGGCCAGGGGTTTCTCGGCCTGACCATGAACTGCTGCCGCTGCCACGATCACAAGATCGACCCGATTCCGCAGAAGGATTATTACAGCCTGCTGGCGTTCTTCCAGAACATCGCGCCCTACTCGAATGGCCCAAGCACGATGGTGGAGATTCTCCCCCCTGATCGGCAGAAGGCTTTTGAGGAAGAGAAACGCTCGGTCGAGCAGCGCAAGGAAGATGCCAGGACCGGCATCGCCCATTTCGAGAAGCCGGTGATGAAGGCGCTGACGAAAGAGGAGCGGGTCAACTACGATAAGCTCAAGCCCCGGGAGCGCGAGGCGTTCCTCGATGCCCACATCCTCGCCAACACCAATGCCGATGACCTGCGGCATTACAAGCAGCTCAAGAAGGATTTGCGCGAGTTGGAAGCGCATAAGGACAAAGACACCCCCCTCGCGCTGGCCGTCAAAGAGACCAGCCCGAATCCCGTGCCCACGTTCATCCTCAAGCGCGGCAACCCGACTCTCCAGGGCGATGCGGTGACACCCGCCTTCCCGGAAGTCCTCAGCCCGCCCAAGGTCGCCGTGCCGCAGCTCAAGCCCGGCCAGAAAACCACGGGCCTGCGCCGCGAACTCGCCAAATGGCTGACCGACCCGAAAAACCCGATGCCCGCCCGCGTGATGGCCAACCGGATCTGGGAGCATCATTTTGGCCGGGGGATCGTCCGCTCGCCCAACGATTTCGGCTTCGGCGGCGAGAAGCCCACCCATCCCGAGCTTCTCGATTATCTCGCCTCCGAGTTCGTCGCCCACGGCTGGAGCATGAAGGCGATGCACCGCACGATCATGCTCTCGGCCGCCTATCAGATGTCATCGGCCGCCGATGCCAAGGCGCTGGCGAAGGACCCGCAAAACGATTTATTCTGGCGCTTCGACATGCGGCGGCTCACGGCCGAGGAAATCCGCGATTCGATCCTGTCGATCAACGGCAAGTTGAACCTGGCGATGGGCGGCCCGGGGATTTACCCGACCATTCCCGATGCGATCCTGGCCGGGCAGTCGGTGCCGGGAAAAGGCTGGGGCAAGAATTCCCCCGAAGAGGCCTCGCGGCGCAGTGTGTACATTCACGTTAAACGTTCGCTGGTCGTGCCGCTGATCTCCGCATTCGACGGCCCGGATACGGATTTCTCCTGCCCGGCAAGATTCACCACCACGCAATCGACGCAGGCGCTGCTGATGCTCAACAGCGAGATGATCAATGAAGAGGCGCGGGCGCTAGCGGCGCGATTGAAAAAACAGGCGGGTGATGATCCGCGCAAGCAGGTCGAGCTGGCGCTTCGGCTGGCGCTGTCGCGAACACCTGATGAGTCAGAGATCACCCGTGGCGTCACGTTCATGCAGCGGATGCGAGAGAAATATGCGGCCACGCCGGAGACGGCGCTCAATCAGTTTTCGTTGCTTGTGCTCAATTTGAATGAGTTTGCGTATCTCGATTAGCCTTGAGTCATGTTGAGCGCAGCGAAACATCTTGCCTCGAATGGATTGGCCACAGGCCCTCGAAGAATCGGCCAGACCCTTCGCAAGCTCAGGGTGACACGTTGTTACATCTGATGTACTGGATCCACCGCCATCTTCAATCACCCAATGAAACACCAACTCACCACCACTCCCAACACCTTCTGCGGCCGAACCCGCCGCGAATTTCTCTGGCAGGTCGGCGCGGGTTTCACCGGCCTCGGGTTGATCGATCTCCTCAACCGCGATGGCTTTCTCGCCAGTCAGGCCCGCGCGGCCGATGGGGCTACGCCCTTCGCCAATCCTCTCGCGCCCAAGGCTTCGCAGCTCATCGCCAAGGCCAAAAGCGTGATCTTTCTCTTCATGTACGGTGGGCCTTCGCAGGTCGATACCTTCGACTACAAGCCCGCGCTCTATCCGCTCGATGGCAAGACGATCCAGGTCAAGACCAAGGGCCGCGGTGGGGCCAAGAATGAAGGCCGGGTCGTCGGGCCGAAGTGGCAGTTCAAGCCCTACGGCCAGTGCGGCAAGAGGGTCTCCGATCTCTTCCCCCACCTGGGCCAGTGCGTCGATGACATCGCCTTCATCCACTCCATGACCGCCGATTCACCCATCCACGGCTCGGCCATGCTGCAGATGAATTCCGGCAAAATCCTCTCCGGCTCACCCTGCATCGGCTCGTGGGTGAACTACGGCCTGGGCAGCCCCAATCAGAACCTCCCCGGCTTCGTCGTCATGCTCGACCCCACTGGCGGGCCGATCAGCGGCGCGAAAAACTGGTCCAGCGGCTACATGCCGGCCGTCTACCAGGGCACGATCCTCCGCTCCACCGGCGCGCCCATCCTCGATCTGGAAACGCCGCAGAACGTAACCCGCGACATGCAGCGCGATCTGCTCGATACCCTCGGCGACTACAACCGCCAGCACCAGACCAGCCGCATCGACAATTCGAATCTGGCCGCCCGCATCAGCTCCTACGAGCTGGCCTACCGCATGCAATCCTCCGGGCCCGAGGCGGTGGATGTCGATGGTGAATCGGCCGCCACCAAGGAGCTCTACGGCATCACCGAAAAGCGCACCGAGAACTTCGGCCGGCGCTGCCTGCTGGCCCGCCGCCTGGTCGAGCGCGGCGTGCGCTTCATCCAGCTCTACTCCGGGGGCAACCACAACGACGCCAACTGGGATGCCCACGGCGATCTGGTCAAGAACCATTCGCTGCACGCCGGCAACACCGATAAGCCCATCGCCGGATTATTGAAGGACCTCAAGCAGCGCGGCCTGCTCGATTCCACTCTAATCGTCTGGGGCGGCGAGTTCGGGCGGCAGCCGACGGCCGAGTACAAGGAAGGCACCGGCCGCGACCACAACGCCTACGGCTTCACGATGTGGATGGCCGGCGGCGGGATCAAGGGCGGCGTGACGGTAGGCGAAACCGATGAACTCGGCGCGGCCGCCGTGAAAGACCGCTTTGCCGTCAAACACCTCCACGCCACGATTCTGCAGCAACTGGGCATCGACCCGAACAAGCTCAGTTATTTCCACAGCGGATTGGAACAAAAGCTGGTCGGTGTCGAAGGAGCCGATCCGATTCATCAGATCATCGCGTGACAACACGATCCGACTTCAGCCGCCGATTTTTGCCGCTCGGCCTGCCGAGCGCGTCTACATGCAATTGAAGACTATTAAGAAAAAACAGCCCTGGCGCTGCCGCCAAGGCTGATTTGACTCGCGAACTGACGAAGTCGGTTTCGCCTTCTCGCCTATTTGAACTGCTCGAGAAATTTCAGGGTCATCGGCAGTTGATCGAGGACGGTCGGCGATTCATCTTCGATGAAGTGATAGGTGACAGCGGTGCCGGCGGCGGCTTTGAGAACGGCGGGGTAGTCGACCTGGCCGGTGCCGAGGGCGACATCGTTGCGAACATCGGTGCCGCCGGTCAGCGAACCGGTTTTGACGCCTTTGCGAAGATCCTTGAGGTGGGTGAAGCACCAGCGATCGGGATATTTGGCCAGGAGTTTGGCGGGGTCCTGGCCGGGGAAGACGACCCAGAGGATGTCCATCTCATAGGAGACCAGCTTGGGGTCGGTCTCTTTCATGAGAAGGTCGAAGAGGGTGCCCTGTTCGTAAGGGACGAACTCGTAGCCGTGCGTGTGGTAGTAGAATTTGAGGCCGTTGTCGGCCATGACTTTGCCGGCTTTGTTGAAGGCGGCGGCAACTTCGCGGCAGTATTTCTCGTCGAAGTCGGCCTTGCCTTTGACCCAGGCGGTGCCGGCGTATTGGAGGCCCAGCGCCTTGGCTTCCTTGGCGACGCCTTCGGGATCGGATTTGAACTTGTCGAAGGAGAAATGGCCGGAGATGGGGATCAGCCCGCGCTCATCGAGCATGGCTTTGAACTTCTCGGGCGGGAGATTGTAAGTCCCGGCCAGTTCGACGTACTTGAAGCCCAGCGCCTTGACGCGATCCAGGGTCTTGGGGACGCCCTCGGCCTGGAACTGCGTGCGCAGGCTGTAGAGCTGCAAGCCAACGGGTGCTTTCAACATCGCTTTCGCCTCCTCGGCCCCAGATGCAAATGCAAAACCCGCAATCACCGCCGCCGCAAACAAACCGGTTATTACTCGCATGAATTCCTCGTTCGTCAGACGTTTGTTGTCAGTTGTCCGTCGTCCGTTGTCAGTTGCGAATTCAACTGACAACGGACCACGGATAACTGACCAATTGCAACTCACAACTGAAACTCGAAACTACTTCAAAACCTTAACCTTCACATTCTTATACCAGCAGTCGTGGCCGTGATCCTGCACGCCGATGTAGCCTTCTTTGGCCATGTCCTTGTAGGCCGTCTTGTACTTGTTTTTCGTGCCGTCGGGATTCTTGCCGGCTTCGGTCCACTTGTCGAGATCGGCATCGACGATCTGCTGGCCATTCTGCACGACCGTAATGCGGTTGCCCTTGGCGGTGATCTCCAGATGCTGCCATTCGCCGGCCGGTTTGCAGGCGTTCTTCGAGGGCTCCAGGGCATCGTAGAGCGCGCCCATATCGTGCTTGTCCGGCTTTTCCTTGCCGAACGAATCGAATACCTGAATCTCAAAACCCGTCATCACCGGGTCCTTGGGATTGGCCAGGCGGATGAAGACGCCGGAGTTGCAGCCCTTGGAGACTTTGAAATCCAGCGCCAGGACGAAGTCGCCGTATTTCTGCTTGCTATTGTAGGGGACGTAGGCCTTGTTGCCGATCTTGTGGGAATTGAACGATCCCTCGGCCGCCGCTTCGTTAGGCGCGGGCTGGCCGGTCTTGTCGTTGACCCAGCCATCCATCGACTTGCCATCGAAGAGCAGAACCCAGCCATCGGCCTTCTCCTGATCCGTGAGTTCATTGTCCGCCGCGCGGGCGGCGTAAGTCCACACCATTGCCAGCACCGCCATCGCCGCCCAGACACTTCGAGATTTCATAATCGCTTTCCTCCAACTAACAACTGACAACTAACAACTGACAACTAACAATTGACCGTGGACCATAAACCATGGACTACTTCTTGATTTCCTTCACCTTCATATTCTTATACCAGGCGCTCTTGGCCTTGTCGTGAAACGACAGGCCAATATACCCTTCGCGGGGCATATCCTTGAGCGCCCATTTGAATTTATTCTTCGATCCATCGGGATTCACACCGGCTTTGTCCCACTTGTCCATATCCGCATCGAGCACGGCATCGCCATTCAGAATCACCTTGATCTTCGCCCCATCGGCGATGACCTCGATGTGATTCCACTCGCCGGCCTTTTTCACGGCCTGCTTCGTCGGTGCCATGAATTCATAGAGCGCCCCGCAATCCATCCGCGTGGGCTCCTTGCCGAAATCGTCCTTCACCTGAATTTCCCACCCCCGGCCGATGCCGCCATCGCCCGGCTTGGAGATGCGGAAAAACAACCCCGTGTTGGTGGTCTTGTCGAATTTGAAATCGCAGACAAAATCGAAATCGGCCAGCTTCTTGTCGTAATGCGAGACGTATACGCCCTGGTCCTTTACGTTGAGCGCCCCCTCCTCCACCTGCTTGTCGGCCATGGGTTTAGCCCCGCACATCCACCCCGCGGCCGTCTTGCCATCGAACATCAGGATCCAGCCGTCTTTCTTCTCCTGATCGGTGAGCTCGTTGTCGGCGGCCCTTGCGAGGGTCGGGAGAATCAACAGCGCCAAGCCAGATATCGCCATCAGACGTCGAAACATGAAATGCTCCAGTTCCTGGTTCCACCATCATCGCACCCGCCATCCGGCTCGCGCGCGGCATCGCGGGTCCATCCTCTTAAGACACGCGATCGACGCGGAAGTTGAAGCGACCGCGCACAATCCGGCTCTGGCCGATGTTCATTCATCATCCGATTCACCTTCCCAATAACCGCATACCGAAAAGCCTTCACCACTTTAAGTTTTTAGTTTTTAGTTTTCGATGACTCCCCTACCTCCCCACCGGCGCCTCCAGCACGAACCGCATCAAGTCTCGAAACTCATCGTCCTTGAGCACCTGATCGAATCCCTCCGGCATCACGCTCTTGGGACTCACCCGCCTTTCCTTGATCTGGGTCTTCTGAATCACCTCTTCCTTCGGGCCGGCCGACAGGAGCTTGATGTACTGCGGCGTCTCCTCCACAAGCCGGCCGGATTTCGTGTCGCCATCGTTGGTGTCCACGATGATGTTCTCATATCCCACGCCGATGATCTGATCGGGATCGATCACATTATTCAGCAGCAAGTCCAGCGTACCCCGGCCGACGCCCGTGATATCCGGGCCGACCGGCGGGTTGGCGCCTTCGCCATTAAGCTGATGACAGACGGCGCAGTGCTGGACGAAGAGGGCGTGGCCGCGCTCTTTGTTCACCGGGCCGTTCATGACGATGGATTTTTTGGATTCGATGAGCTTCTGCTTGTCGGCCGGGGATTCGCGGTACGCGCCGACTGTGGCGGCCATGAGCGTTTTGAGATCGGCATCTTTGGCGGCCTGCGCCGCGAGAGTACGGAGCGCGGGCAGTGGGATGTCGGCCGCCTCCACTTTCTTCTCCTTCACCGCCATCAGGAGCGACTTGGCCCATGCCGGGCGGGCGGAGAGGGTTTCGCAGGCGGCGCGGCGAACCTCCGCGCCGGGGAGATGCGCCCACTGGCCGAGGATCGCGCTCCCATCGGCCTCGACGCCGAACTCGCCCAGGCCGCGCAACGCCTGAATTTTGAGTTGCGGCTCGCTGGCCGATTCACCGATCACTTTCAGCAGCGCCTTCCGCACGGCATCGCTCTTATTGCCCGCCAGCAGTTTGGCGGCCGCCAGGCGTTCGTTCTCGGCCGCCTTCGCATCGCCCAGCAATTTGAGCGCGGTTTCCACGCTGGCCTTGCTGCCCCATTGGGTTGAGAGTTGTTTCGATTTGGCCACCACATCCCTGTCGGCGCTTTTGGCGAGCGATGCGGCGATGGCTTCGGAATTGGCCGGCGGGGTCATGAACGATTTGTGCCCGGCGATGATCCCATCCAGCATAACGGCGGCGATGGGCTTGTCCTTGTTGCTTTCGATGAACGACAGCAGGGACGCGACCAGCTTGTCGTCGCCGCTGGAATAAAGCCGCCGCGCGATCGAGCGCGGGACGAGCGGGCCGCTGGCCTTCAGGGCGCTCAGGTCGGATGCGTAGAAATCGAAGAGGGCCTGGGCGCTGCCCGCGAGCTTAGGCTCCAGCGCGTACCAGATCAGTTCGGGCAACATCGAATCCTCATTCGTGCCTTCCTGATCCAGCAGAATCTCAATCAGGGGGACCGTTTCCAGCGCCGCGAGCCGCCGGGCCGATTCCGCGACGGCGGCGCGGACGGATGGGGATTTGTCGGTGGCCAGAAGGCGCACGAGGCTGAGTTGGTCATTGCCCGCGCCCTCCATCTCACCGGCGAAGCGGGCGATCCACATGCGGATCGCCGGCTCGGGGTCGGCCGCCAGCTTGTGCATGCGCTCGAGGTTCAGGTTGCCGGTGCTGTAGAGGGTCCAGAGGGCGGCCATGCGCGCTTCGAGCGCCTGGTTGCGCGTCTGCACCATCGGCATCAGCAGCGGGGCGGCGGCGGTTTTGCGCTCGCTAAGGATGCGCTGCGCATGCCGCCGCATCCAGACGTTGGGATCCTTCAGTGTATCAACGAGCTGCACATCGTTGAGTTTCTGCAGATCCAGCCCCTCCGGCCGCGGCGGCACCTTTTTCCCCTTCTCATTGCCGACGTACACCACCCGCCAGATTCTCCCGCGCTCGCGATCGAGATCCGGCTGCCGCGAATTCTGATAGCAGGGGTATTTGTCGTACCAGTCGGCGATCCAGATATTCCCATCCGGGCCGACCTGGGTATTGACCGGCCGGAACCAGCCATCCGTCGTGTTCAAGAACGCATCGTCGACGTGATCCTTCCCCTTGTGCAAATCCTTCGCGACAAATGATGAACCACTGGCAACCAGTTGATCCTGATTGATGCAATTGCCATGGATATTGCCCATCAGGATCGTCCCATCATATTCCTTCGGCCACGCCCCGCCCTGGTACACCTGCACCCCGCTGTAGGCAGCCCGGAAATGCTTGTGATCGTTGATGTGCTTGAGCAGGTCATACGCATAAGGCCACCCCGGCACGCCCCCCTGCCGAACGTACACGCCCCCCGGCGCGACGTGCCACAGATGCTCCACCACGCAGGCCGAGACGAACACATTCCCGTAGCGATCCCAGTCCAGCCCCCACTGGTTGGAAATGCCATCGCCGAAGAGCTCCAGCCGCTTGTCGGATGGGTTGAAGCGCAGCACGCCGGCGTTGAACTTCACGGGCGGGCGCTCGGGATGATCCGGGTCGGTGACTTTCGAGCTGGTGAAGACCCCATGCGTGAAATACATCCAGCCATCGGGGCCCCAGGTCAGATTGTTCAAAAGCTCGTGGCGATCCTCCAGCCCGAAACCGGTGAGGATCACTTTCTTCTCATCGGCCACATCATCCCCGTTGGTATCTTTCATGAACCACAGATCGGGCGCGGCCCCAACATACACGCCGCCATTGCCGATCTGCACGGCCGTCGCCAGGTTCAACCCATCGGCGAAGACCGTCACCTTATCCGCCCGGCCATCGCCATCGGTATCCTCCAACACTTTCACGCGATCGCGATTCTTAGCGCCTTCCTTGGTCGTATAGGGATAATCGTAAAGCTCCACCACCCAGAGCCGGCCGCGATCGTCCCAGGCCATGGAGACGGGATTGATCACATCGGGCTCGGCCGCGAAGAGGCGGACTTCGAACCCCTCCGGAACGCGGAACATTTTCTGCGCTTCTTCAGGCGAGAGCGCGGCGGACATGGCCGGCTCGCGGCCTTTCTCCTTGGACGTGAGCACCTGCCCGAGCGCCGTCCCCCCCGTCAGGCCCGCGCAAAAACCACCCCACAGAACCGCTACCATCACCACATTCAAAATTGTTTTCCGCTTCATTCTCGTTTCCCTGCTGACGTGTGCGACAAACCAGTCCGACAGATTGGGCACGGGCAAGTTCATGCCGAGGCCGCTCATAGTACCGCCGAGCCGCGATTCCGCTCATCCATTCCTGAAAATGCTTACGACGGCCGTAAAAACCTCGTTCGGCGGATCAAAATGATGCGGTTGCGTTTCCAAACCACGCAATTTCGACCAATGGTCCCCCGCTTTTGCATGGTCATCCCCCGGCGGCCGCCCATGACGGCCGCAACAGTGTCAAACGATTCCGAAAAATCATCCCGAAAGAAAGCGAAAGGTGCTCTATGCAACTCAACCCTCAACGCCCCCTGGGCAAACTCAATTGGATCGCCGCGGCCGCGCTGGCCCTGGGCACATCGGCCCTGCTTCCATCCAGCAGCCGCGCTGATGACCGTTACGATCGCTGGCGCGACACTCACTCGGACCGCAATGAGCGCAATGTCGATTACGACATCCCCATGAAGGATGTGCCGCCGCGCGTCCGCGAAACGCTCAACGCCGAGCGCCGCGGCCGGGAAATTGAATCGGTGCAGTTCGTCCGCCGCGATGGCAAGGAGTTCTACCGCTTCCGCATCGACCGCAAGCATAGCGCGGACCTCAGCATCCGCATCAGCCCGGATGGCCGGCTCCTGAGCATTGAAGAGGCCGGCGATAAGTAAAAAAACACCGTTCATCGGGCATGCTCCTCGACTGAAAAGCTGGAGCATGCCCGGTGGACTTTAAGTTATAGCCGCGTCCTTTCGGGGACGCGGCGAATGCCCAGCCCACGGAACTCTCCCTCCGTGGGCTTTTTCGCGCCAGCCTCATAACAAAGCGACTTCATCCTTCATCCTTCTGTCTGCATCCTTCCGCCTTCCTATCCTCCCCCCTGCCCTATTCCGGTCAATTACTTAGATATCTAACCTTCTCCCCCGACCCCTGTCTATTCCCATGTCCGCAATGTGATGTGCGGCCAAGACCAGAACCGAAAGACAGAGGTGCTTTATGAAACTGCGTTGGATTGCTACCGTCGCCCTTGGTTTGGGCGCTTCTTCCCTGATGACTTCCTCGGCCATGGCCGACTATCGCCACGATGACCGCTACGACCGCGACCGCGTCGAACACCGCGAGATCGACCGCCGGATCGAAGTTCCCAAGGTCATCGTCCGCGAGGATGATTGCGACTTCGATCGCGAGATTGGTCTGAGCCAGGTGCCCGCCCGCGTGCTGGCCACGCTCGATTGCGAGCGGCATGGCAAGCCGATCGAAGCCGTCCAGTACGTCCGCCGCGATGGGAAGCTGTTCTATCGCTTCCGTCTCGATGGCCGACAGGATGTGAACCTTCGGATCAGCCCCGATGGCCGGTTGCTGAGCGTGCAGGAAGCCGGCCCGGAGTATGGGCATGTCGCCCAGGGCCATTGGGATCATGATCGGTCCGATCATGACCGGTCCGATCACTGGCATCGGTAAAGTGTGAATCTCCTGAGTGTTTCGTTGAACCCCCACGCGGGGACGATCGAAAGGTCGTCCCCGCGTTAAGTTGCGCCGCGCGACAGGGTCAGGAGCCGGTCGCCAGAGACGCTCTTTCGCCGACAATCGTCTCCCCGGCTCCTGACCCTTTCCCGCCCCCGTGCGGAAATCGCTCCACTGAATCCCACCCGCGATGCAATGCATTTTGCATTCATTCTTCCCGATTCCCTGTCGTAAGCCGCCCCAACACGTTGCTCCCCGGCGCGTAACAGTTATCGTAGTGTCTGATTAGATGACGCCCGTTCGACGCCCGTTCGACGCGCTTCGCAAGCGAAGCGGCTAACCGACGCCAGTTCGCACATCGCACACACTCAGGACTCAGCACTCAGGACTCCCCACTCTTCCCGCACTCAGGACTGCTCTATGAAACGATTCACCGCACTCGCCGCACTCGCTCTCGCCGCCGCGCCGTTCTTCGCCCGCGCGGAGGAAGCGCCGACCAATGTCACCTGGAAAAAGATCATCCTCACCGACAAGTTCTACTCCGAAGGCGCCAACGCGGCCGACTTCAACAAAGATGGCCACATGGACATCGTCTACGGCCCCTACTGGTGGGAAGGCCCGGATTTCACCAAGCGGCACGACATTTTCAAGCCCACCGGCAAGGCGGCCGAGGGGTCGTGGAAGCCTGATAACGAATATTCCAAGGATGCCTTTTTCGCCTTCACCTACGATTTCAATGGCGATGGCTACCCCGATTACCTCGTCTACGCATTCCCCGGCGAAGGCGCTCGCGTCTACATCAACCCCGGCAAGGAAGGCCTCGAGAAGGGCGAGCTCTGGAAGATGACCCAGGTCTTCGACGTCGTCGATAACGAATCCCCCACCTTCGGTGATTTCCTGGGCACGGGAAAACCGGTTGGCATCTTCCACACCTCGGATCAAAAAGTCCTTCCCGATGATGGCAAGAAAGGCGGCGCTATCGGTTACGCAACCATCGACTGGACCGATCCGCTTAAGAAGTGGACCTTCCACCCGGTCTCGCCCAAGGGCGGCTGGCAGCGCTTCACCCACGGTTACGGCTGGGGCGATGTCAACGGCGACGGCAAGAACGATATCATCGACTCCAAGGGCTGGTGGGAAAACCCCGGCGATGAAACCGCCAAGGAATGGAAGCGGCATCCGGTCGACTTCTATTCCAAGAACAAGGCCGGCCAGGATCATGGCGGCGGCGGCGCGCAAATTTACGTTTACGATGTCGATGGCGATGGCCTCAACGATGTCGTCACCAGCCTCCAGGCCCACGGCTGCGGCCTGTCATGGTTCAAGCAGGAAAAGGCCGCCGATGGCTCGATCACCTTCAAGCGCAACGACATCATGCCGGTGGACTACGAAGCCAACTCCCAGGGCATCAAGTTCAGCCAGCTCCACGCCGTCGACTTAGTCGATATCAACGGCGACGGGCTCAAGGACATTGTCACCGGCAAACGCTACTTCGCCCACGGCTCCAAGGGCGATGTCGCCGCGCTCGACCCGGCCGTCCTCTACTGGTTCGAGCTCAAGCGCAATCCGGCCGACAAATCCGTGCAGTGGATCGGCCACAAGATCGATGAAGAAGCCGGCGTCGGCACGCAGATCGTCGCCAAAGACATCAACGGCGACGGCAAGCCCGACATCATCGTCGGCAACAAGAAGGGCGCGTGCGTGCTGATTCAGACGACAAAGTAAGGTGGGCGCCGCCCACCGCATGCAATGGGTGGCACGGGTAAGCGTACTCGCTTACCCGTGTCTTCACCCGCCCAAATCGCGCCCAGCCCTAATCCGCCGGCGCACACCGCCCGCGCGACCATACCCTCAGCGCATCGATGCGCTCGGCCATCGTCACCGAAATCGGCGGCGATGATTCCAGCGCGGCGATCAGCAGCGCCGTCGTCAGCTCGTTTCGCGCGGCGAAGGCTTCGTGCAGGGCCGATAAAACCGCCTGCTCGATTTCCGCGCCGCTGAAGCCATCCGAGGCGGCCGCCAGCGCGGCGAGATCGAACTGGGCTGGGTCGCGGGCGCGCTTCTTGAGATGAATTGCGAAGATCTGGGCGCGGGCATCGTAGGCGGGGAGATCGACGAAGAAGATCTCATCGAATCGCCCCTTGCGGAGCAGTTCCGGGGGGAGCGCGCCGATGTCGTTGGCGGTGGCGATGAGGAACACACCCGCGCCGCCGCCGGCCGAAGCGCCGCTGTTGCCGCCGCCGCGCTCCTGCATCCAGGTGAGCAGCGTGCCGAACATCCGCTGGCTCAGCCCGCCATCGGTGCTTCGGCTGGCGGCCGATGCGAACGCCTTCTCGATCTCATCGATCCACAAGACGATCGGAGCCATCGCCTCGGCCTGCCGCAGCGTCTCGCGCAATCGCTTTTCGGATTCGCCGATGTACTTGTCGTAGAGCGCGCCGACATCCATGCGCATCAGGGGCAGTCGCCAGGCGGTGGCCACCGCCTTGGCGGCCAGCGATTTCCCAGCGCCCTGCACGCCCAGCATCAGCACGCCGCGCGGCGCTGCCAGGCCGAACGCGGCGGCCTCCTTGGTCATGGCGTTCTGGCGTTTATTGAGCCAGGTCTTGAGGCGGGCCAGGCCGCCGATTTCTTCCAGATCCACCGGGGCTTCGACGAATTCGAGCAGTCCGGCCGACTGGAACATCTGCCGCTTGCTCACCAGCATCTTGTTCACATCGTGGATATCCAGGCGGTTATCATCGCAGACGGCGTCGATGATGATTTGCCGCGCCTGCCGGCGGGTCAGCCCGCGCAGGTTGCGGAGGATGGTTTCGAGATCGCGCCGCCCAAGCACGACCTGCACCGGCCGCTCTTCATTGCGCTGGCGCAGGGTCGATTTGAGAATCTGCTCAAGCTCGGCCTCATCGGGCGGGGTCAGTTCGAAGGGCATGGACCAGGCGCGGACGACCTCGGGGCGCTCATCGCGATGATCGATCATGATGAGCGTCGAGCCATCGCGGGCGCAGCGAACGACCAGATCGCGCCACTGGCGGAGCGTGCGGTCATCCTTGGTGAGATGGACGGCCAGGTCGAGCGCGAGAATGAGCCGGCCGCGGGCGGGGCTGGTCTGTTCGAGGTGATAGAGGGCGGCGGCGGGGTGCTCGGTATCGGGGACGGCCGGGGCATCGCGGAGAAGGGCATCGCGCAAGCCGCGGCTCTGGGACCAGATCAGCGCGTCGATTCCCCCTTCAATGGCGGCCGCGAGGATCATTTCGATCGCATCCTGCTCTTCGGAGGTGGTGATGGCGATGCAGGGGTAATTGGCGGCCAGGAGGGCGGTGAATCGTTCGGGGTCGGTCATGGTGTGGGAGATTTTATCGGACCGGCTCACGGATACACGGATGAATGGCCGATAATTCCGATTAACCGTATTCGGGAGATATGCCATGTCCGTTACCGTGGATCACCAGCCGCTGTTGGCCGAAGAGCTCGGGTTCGAGACCGTCGGGCAATTGCTGGCCCATTTGCAGAAGGATAACCGCCTGGTGGTGCATGTCCTGATCGATGGGCAGGAGCCGGATTTAAGCCAGATGCCGACGGTCAAGCGCATCCCGCTGCGCGAGCATACGCTGTTCGTGGAAACGGCCGACCCGCGCGAGCTGGCCGGATCGGTGCTGGGGGAAGTCAAGTCGCAACTGGCCGAGGCCGACCGCCTGCGCGGCGAGGCATCCGATCTGATCAACAAGAATCAAAATCAAAAGGCGATGGAGAAGCTGAGCGGATGCTTCACCACCTGGCAGCACGCCCAGGAATCGATCCTGAAGACGGCCCAGTTGCTGCGGCTGGATTTGATGGAGGTGGTGGTGGAAGGTCAGGCGCTGTCGGATCTGGTGAGCCAGTTCGCGCTGCAACTCCGTCAAATCAAGACCGCGCTGGAGAACCGGGATTTCGTGCTGCTGAATGATATTTTGACGTACGAGGCGACCGAGACTTCGAACCGGTGGCGCGAGGCGGTGGCGGCGATTGAGCGGGTGGTGGGGGGAGCGTAGGGTGGGACCAGAGACAACTCCCGAAATATCGCCGTCAACAGCCCGGCCGTCCGGTTCCGCCATTTTCGACATGACGGACGCGGCCCATGACGATAGAATGTTGGCATGACGGTTTACACGCAAAAACAAGCCCAACAGGACCTGGACTCAGTGCTCGAGGATGCCTCGATGCAGGGGGAGGTTCGCATCCGTCGTGGTGACGGGCAGGAATTCGTTCTCAAGCCGCTGGCGGAAGCGCCTCATGAGCCACAGCAACTATGCAGCGAAAGACAGCGCGACCTGAGCGACCTTTCCGGAACCTGGGTTGACGATCCGGCCTTTGATCGGGCCATCGCAGACCAAAGGACGATCGACCCCGAGCTTTGGAAGTGAGTCGAGGCGATGCACCTGGCAGTTGACACCAACCGCTATACAGACTTCCAGCGCGGCGACCCGGTAGTCCGCTACAATTTGGAACACGCGGCCGCAGTTTACATGCCGTTATTTGTCATGGCTGAACTTCGGGGGGGATTCGCAATGGGCAACCGCGCGGCAGCCAACGAGCAACTTCTATTGCAATTCCTTCAACGTCCGGGCGTCCGAGTCATTCTCCCGGACGAAGTAACCACATTCCACTACGCCTCATTGCTCCAAGATTTGCGTAAACGAGCCACGCCGATACCCACCAACGATCTTTGGATCGCGGCCGTGGTTGTTCAACACAACCTCACGCTTTACACTCGCGATGCGCATTTCTACCGCCTGCCCCAAATCCCCCGGCTCTGAATAACCCGCCATGCCCGATTCCCAACCGCCCGCCGACCGCCCGACACTCATCGACGTCCGCGCGCTTTCCAAGATTTACGAAGACCCCACCGGCGGCCAGATCAACGCCGCCAAAGACGTCACGCTCTCCTGCCACGCCGGTGAAATCTTCGGCCTCCTCGGCCCCAACGGCGCGGGCAAAACCACAACGCTCCGCTGCCTGGCGACGATTCTCACCCCCACCCATGGCTCGGCCACCATCGCCGGTTTCGATCTGCTGCAATCGCCCGAATCCGTCCGCCGCTCGATCGGCTTTCTCTCCGGCACCACCGGCAATTACGCCCGCCTCACCCCGCGCGAATCGCTGCGCTTCTTCGGGGCCATGTACGGCATGAAGGGCGATGCGCTGGAGGCTCGAGTGGAAGAAGTGCTCAAGGTCTTCGATGTCACCTCCTACGCCGACCGCCCCAACGACCGCCTCTCCACCGGCATGAAACAGCGCGTGGGCCTGGCCAGGGCCGTCGTGCATGACCCGCCCGTGCTGATCCTCGATGAGCCGACCACCGGCCTGGACCCGGTGGTCTCGCGCACCGTGGAGGAGGCGGTGCGGGCGCTGGCGGATGCGGGAAAGTGCGTTTTGTTCTCGACGCACATGCTCTGGCAGGCCGAGGAAATCTGCGACCGCGTCGGCGTGATGGCGCGGGGGCGTTTGCTGGGCGTGGGGACGGGCACTGAGCTTTGCGAGCGGACCGGGACGGCGGATTTGCGACATGCGTTTTTCAAGATGATCGAGGAAGCAAATGAGACCGCGGACCCGCGCGAGATGGCGGAAGAGTAGGGCTTTGGACATTGCCGATTGCGGATTGCGGATTGCGGATTGCCGCGCCATGTTAGCCGCTCCGCTTACTGGCGCGTCCGAAGGTCTGCCAACTGCATCTGGCCTTCCATCTCGACGAAACGCGCTCCTGCCCCCTATAATCCGCAATCCGCAATCCGCAATCCGCAATCCGCAATCCGCA
>JBBRTW010000098.1:0-18142 GCA_038244055.1 Tepidisphaerales bacterium
ATGCGCTGACCGCCACCCACCCCGGCGCGCCCGCGCGGGCGATGGTGCTTAACGAAGGCCCCACCGTCAACCCCGTCATCTTCAAACGCGGCAACCCCGGCATGCCCGGCGCAACCGTCCCCCGCCAATTCCTCGCGGCCGTTTCCGGTGAATCGCGCCAGCCCTTCAAGAATGGCTCCGGGCGATTGGAACTGGCCGAGTCGATCGCCAACAAGGATAACCCGCTCACCGCCCGCGTCTTTGTCAACCGCGTCTGGGCCCAGCACTTCGGCAAAGGCATCGTCCGCACCCCCAGCGATTTCGGCATCCGCGGTGAACGGCCGACTCATCCCGAGTTGCTCGATTGGCTGGCCGTGCGTTTCATGAATGATGGCTGGAGCATCAAGAAGCTCCACAAAACCATCATGCTCTCGGCCGCCTATCGCCAGTCCACCCTCGCCTCGCGCGAGGCGACCGCGGCCGACCCGGATAACCGCCTCTGGTCCCGCCAGAACCGCCAGCGATTGGATTTTGAATCGATGCGCGATTCATTGCTGGCGGCCTCGGGTCAGATCGATCTGAGCCTGGGCGGCAAGTCGATTGATATCCTCGCCCAGCCTTTCTCCCATCGCCGGACGATTTACGGTTTCGTCGATCGCCAGAACCTGCCCAACATGTTCCGCTCCTTCGATTTCGCCAGCCCGGATCAGCATGCCCCCCTGCGCTTCGCCAATACCGTGCCGCAGCAGGCGCTGTTCATGATGAACAGCCCGTTCGTGGTGGAGCAGGCGCGAGCCCTGGCTGCGCGGGAAACCGTCGCCAAGGCCGCCACCCTCGCGGAGAAGGTCGGGGCGCTATATCGGGCGGCGCTGTCGCGCGATCCATCGTGCGACGAAATCAAGACGGCGATGGAATTTATTGAATCCGAAGGCGGCCTTTCCCAGCCGATCGCTCCGGCCAGGGGATTGACCGCGCTGGAGAGAGTCGCGCAAGTCTTGTTGCAGACGAACGAGTTTGTGTTTGTTGACTAATCGCGTTGCTGGCGGAATTCATCGCAAAGACGCAAAGGCGCTAAGACACAGAGAAGAAGGAAGGAAAACAGAAGTTGGTGTTGATACGATTGAAGCAGCTCACGAAGACAATTAGTAATCGTCTCACCATGACAGAACCCAGATGACCTTGGAAGTTGAAGCCCATTTCCGCGAGTCAGAACGCCGGTTGGACAGCCTCCTGCAGCGCGACCAGCAGACGATCATGTCACGCGGGATTGAAGTTGTTGACCGGTCCGAGCGGCGTTATCACTACAAGAATCAGCACTTGTCATGGTCGCACCAATTCGAGGCACGACGGCCTCGCGGCAGCAAGATCGAGAAGGTACGTGTCACTCTGACTGTTTTAGAAGGTGACCCGATGGGCGTCCGGCTCTGGAAGTGCGCGGAGGTCTTTCAGATCGGGCAATCGCCGCATTGGCAAAAGACCGATGAACGAGTAATTCCGTTGCAGGAGCTGCTTCGGGCCGGAATGGCAACGACAATCGTTCATGAGGTCGAAGAATGCCTAAACGCTGCAGAAGGTGCCGGATGACGGAATGACGATGAAACGTAGATGGTCGGTTTGCCTCGCGATAGTTGATTCAAAGTGAATAACCCTATGAGCCTCTACAACCACACCCCCCGCCTCGCCGACCGCTTCCTCACCCGCCGCCAGTTGCTCTCGCGCCTCGGCACCGGCTTCGGCGCAATCGCCCTCGGCGACCTCCTCCGCCAGACCGGCGCGCTGGCCGCCGACCCCGTTCTTCAATCCGCAATCCGCAATCCGCAATCGACAATTTCCTCCATCAATCCCCTCCTCCCCCGCGGCCCCCAATTCGCCCCCCGCGCCAAGCGGGTCATCCATCTGTTCATGAATGGCGGACCCTCCCAGGTCGATACCTTCGACCCCAAGCCCCAGCTCACCAAGTTCCACGGCAAGCCCCTGCCCCTCAATCTCAAGACCGAGCGCCGCACCGGCGCGGGACTGGGCTCGCCCTTCAAATTCAAACCCTACGGCCAATCCGGCATCGAAGTTTCCGACATCTTCGCCAACACCGCCCAGAACGTCGATGACATGTGCATCATCCGCTCCATGCACGCCGATGTCCCCAATCACGAGCCGTCGCTGCTCCTGATGAACTGCGGCGAGGCGCGCATGGTCCGCCCCTCCATGGGTTCCTGGATCACCTACGGCCTGGGCACCGAGAACCAGAACCTCCCCGGTTTCGTCGTCATGTGCCCCGGCGGCTACCCGATCCAGGAATCGCAGAACTGGCAATCGGGCTTCCTCCCCGGCATCTACCAGGGCACCTACGTCGATTCCAAGCACACCGAGATCGACAAGCTCATCGAGCACATCAAGAACCGCTACGAGGATAAAACCCAGCAGCGCCGGCAGCTCGATTTGCTGATGAAACTGAATAACCAGCATCTCGAAGCCCGGCAAAATGATGCCCAGCTCGAGGCCCGCATCCAGTCGTTCGAGTTGGCCTACCGCATGCAGATGGACGCCACCGATGCTTTTGATATCACGCGAGAGCCGGAGCATATCCGCGAGATGTACGGCGCGGATAAGAGCGTCCAGGCCCGCCAGATTCTCATCGCCCGCCGCCTGATCGAGCGCGGCGTGAGGTACGTGCAGGTGTGGCATGGCGAGGGCCAGCCCTGGGACAATCACGATGACATCGAGAAAGGCCACCGCAATCTCGCCGGCCAATGCGATAAGGCGATCGGCGCTTTATTGAAGGATCTCAAGCAGCGCGGCATGCTGGAAGACACGCTGGTCATGTGGGGCGGCGAGTTCGGGCGAACGCCGGTGGTCGAATTGCCGACGCCCGGCGCGAATGCCGGAAAGATAAATGGCCGGGATCACAATCACTACGGTTTTTCGATGTGGCTGGCCGGCGGGGGGGCGCGGGGCGGATATGTGCATGGGGCGACGGATGAATTCGGGTTCAAGGCGGTCGAGAAGCCCGTGCATGTGCATGACCTGCACGCAACGCTCTTGGAGATGCTGGGCTTCGATCATGAGAAGTTCACATACCGCTATGCCGGCCGGGATTTCCGGTTGACGGATGTGTCGGGGAATGTGGTGAAGGAACTCATCGGCTGAGATGGCCCTCCGATCAGCACATAAAACCTTTCGCAGAATGTGCCCCATGCGATTTCAACGTTATAATCGTAAAATAGAGAGGTTTGAATATGCAGATCACGTTGACGAGGCCTGAGCTTGAGAAATTCGTCGCGGAGCAAGTTGACGCCGGGTTATTTCCATCGGCCGAAGCGGTCATTGAGGCCGGACTCGAACGATTGATGGAATCGGCGCCCCTTGATGATGAAACGTTGGCGGCGATTGAAGAGGGTGAGGCCCAAATCGACCGTGGCGAAGAAATTGACTGGGAGCAGTTTGCGGCGGAGATGCGCAACAAATACTGCAAATAGCGGGGATAGTCTCATGGCCGACCAATATCGCGTCATGGAAAAAAGTGAGATGGTCAAGATTCTAACGGTTCGACATGGCGCGCGGAGGACGCCCGGTTTCTAGTTCGCCGATTTATTCCCGCAGCCCAAATTCATTCAACCTTCGATGCAGCGTCCGCCGGGAAATCCCCAGTTGCCGGGCGGCCTCGGTGCGATTGCCCCGGCAGGCTTCCAGGGCTTTCATGATCGTCTGCTTGGACAAATCCTTGAGATTCAGATCGGGGTCGCGGGCGTCATCTTCCAGATCGCCGGCCGCCGGAGGGGTTGAATCGCGGAAGAATTTTTCGGGCAGATCATCGGCCGAGAGAACCGTGCGGCCGCTCAAGACCACCACGCTCTCCAGTGTATTCTTCAATTCCCGCACATTGCCTGGCCAATTGTATTTCGCAAATGATTCGAGCAGCGAGGGATCGATCTCGCGCGATTCAAACCCGTTGCTGCGGCAGATTTCATCGAGGAAAAAGCGCGTGAGGACGGGCAAATCTTCCGGCCGCTCGCGCAGGGAAGGGAGGCGGATATTGACGATGTTGAGGCGGAAGAAGAGGTCCTGGCGGAACTCGCCCTCTTTGACTTCGAGCTCCAGGTTGCGGTTGGTGGCGGCGACGATGCGCACATCAATCTTCTGCGGCGCGGTCATGCCGACGGGCGTGACGGCGGAGTCTTCCAGAACGCGCAGGAGCTTGGATTGCATGGCCAGGGGAAGCTCGCCGATTTCATCGAGCAGGAGGGTGCCGCCATCGGCCGCCTGGAAGTAGCCGCGGGTGTTTTTCTCGGCGCCGGTGAAAGCGCCTTTCTCGTGGCCGAAGAGCGTGGATTCGATGAGGTTTTCGGGAATCGCCCCGCAGTTGAGGGCGAGAAACGGCCCGGATTTTCGCGGGCTGGCTTCGTGGAGGGCGCGGGCGACCATCTCCTTGCCGGTGCCCGATTCGCCGGAGATGAGGACGGTGGTCTTGACCGGGGCGGCGCGGTCGATGATCGCGAAGACCTGCCGCATCGAGGGGCTCTTGCCGATGATGTGGCGATAATGCCAACCCTCGCGGAGCTGCCCGCGCAGGCGCGAGAGCTCCTGGCGCAGGCGCTTGTTGTCGAGTGCTTTGGCGACTTGCAGGAGAAGCTCTTCGGGGTCCAGCGGCTTGGTGAGATAGGCCGATGCGCCGGCTTTGATGGCATCGACGGCCTGCGGGATCGTGCCGTAGCCGGTCATGAGGATCACGGCCGTCTCGGGGTGATTCTGCGTGACCCAGCGCAGCAGCGACCGGCCATCGACCTTGGGCATCATCAGGTCCGCGATCACCAGATCCGTGCCGGGGATAAAGAGGTCCATCGCCTGCTGCCCATCCTCGGCCGCGGTGACCGCGTAACCTTCATCGCGCAGGGTCCCCGCCACCGCCTCGCGCACGGAGGCATCATCTTCAACCAGCAGGATGTGGAATGGCGTTTCGGGCATGGGTTGTGTCGTCAGCGGATCATAGCGGGAGAGTCTTCGGCCGTCTTGCTGTTGTCGATCACATGAACATCCGATAAGGGAAGCCGCAGGTGGAAAGTCGTTCCTTTTCCGGCCTCGGAATCCACCGAAACGCTCCCGCCGAAGTTATCCACGAATCGTTTCACGAGCGCCAAACCGATGCCGTGGCCCTCCTTCTTCGACGTCTGGAACGGCTTGAAGAGGCGCGCTTTCATCTCCTCGGGAATGCCCGGGCCGGTGTCGGTCACATCGATCAGGCCGTAACCTTCGGCATCTTTGCTGATGGCCAGCGCGATCGCGCCGCCTTCGCCCATGGCCTGTTGTGCGTTGAGAACGAGGTTCATGAGGATTTGCCGCAGGGCGTGCGGATCACACATGACATGGACGCCGGGGTGGGTGGGGGCGACAACCGTCAGGCGGGTATCCGTGCTGCGGAGCAGTTCATCGAGGAGGGCTTTGAGCTTCCGCGCTGCATCGCCGAGGTCGACACTCTGCACGCGCAGGGAGGCGGCTTTTTCGTGGGCGAGGTAGTCGGTGACCAGTTGCTGGATGCGCAGAAGCTCGGCATCGATGGTCTGAGCGGTATTGGTGACTTCCTCGGGGTTATCCGCCTTCTTACGCAGTGAATGCAATTGAAAGCGAAGGGCGGCAAGGGGATTTCTTATCTCATGCGCCAGCACCGCCGCCGTCAGCCCGAGCTCGGCCAGCAATCCCTGGCGAGTCAGTTCAGCGCTGCGCTCGACATGCCCGGCGCGCTGCCAGGAGCGATAGGCGAAGATGCCGATGGCCGACAGGACCAGGGTGGCGGTGGCGGTCCAGGTGATGACCTTTCTGAGCAGGGAGCCCTCTTTCTTCCAGAACTCATTGGTCAGCGATTCGCGCGACAGTTCGAGGAAGGTGACCGCCCGCACTTTTCCATCCACGCGCCAGGGCAGGAGAAACCGGTAACTGTCATCGTCCTTGCCCTTCATTTCTCCTTCGGTGAGTTTGTTGAGTTGCTCGGCGGTGATGATGATTCCTTTTCGCGGGGCGCGGCTGGGCGGGGTGAGAACCCCCACATCCTTGGCCTCGATCGGCCGGCCTTTGGCGTCGATTTCGTAGCTCACAAAGTAGAACGCCGCGGTTTGAATCGATGGGTCGGCGTTCATCTCCACAACGATGGAGCGCGCCAGGTCCGGGTCTTCGGTGACCAGGCGCGGGTTGAGATTCCAGGTGTTGAACCCCATCCCCTCGGCCCGGGCGATCTTCATGATCAGCGGCTGCTCGAGGCGCTTGGCCACCGAGCGGGCGTTCTCCGAGATATCGCGATCATACGCCGCCAGGATGACCAGGTAGCTCCACGGCACAGTCAAGACCAGAGCCAACCCCACGAGCCCGAGGGGAGCCAACCAGGATCGCAGCCAGGACCATGCATCGTTCAATAAGTCTCGTTACTTTTTGTTGTGGTGCGGGCGTCCACGCCTGCTTTTCTCTTCTCTCACAGTTTCCATCAAGTGCCGATCACACTGATCTTATTCACTTCATCCAGCAAATCCTGCGGCGAAACCGGCTTTGTCAGCAGGGCGACCAGAACCGATGAGGGATACCGGCTGCGCAGATGATCGATCGGGAAGGCGGTCATCACGATCACCCGGATCGGCAAATTCTCGGCCACGATCATTCGCAGCAGATCGGCCCCGCTGCCATCGGGCAGGTTCATGTCCAGCAGGCAGATCGCCGGCTTGGAGGTCCGCAGGAGCTTTGCCCCATCCGCCCGGGTGCCGGCGGCTTCGATCGCATAACCGTGATCTTCCAGAAACATTCGCAGGCTCGCCTGGAGCGAGGGGTCATCTTCAACCAGGAGGATGGACACAATCGGGGATGACATCGTGGAAGCGGTCATGGGGTAGCCGGTGCAACGCCGGTGCCAAGGGTACACTCCCCGAACAATCGCCGCATCGGGCCAGTCGCAGGAGATTACCGGGCCATGCGAGACAGCGCGGCTCACCCTGTCTCACCCGAGCGGGCTCTGGCACAGTCGTGTCCCATCGGAAATCGCTCCTGGCAGGTCAGAAACCACGTTCGCCGGCTGGCACAGCCGTTGCGAAGACTAGGGCGTCGCAAGGAAATGTGCAACCCGATGAGGGAAGGCAGGCCCGGGCGACTTGAAACAATAAAAGTGTCTCGCGGCGGACATGGTGCCCGCCGGTTTTGCGAGGCCGATCTGAACCCTCGGTCATCGCAGAGGAGGTCCGCTGATCAGCATTGCGGGGCGATAACGCCCTGAAAAGATAGTGTTCTTCCCGGACGGGAGTCGCCATTGCCCAATGGCGGCTCCTTTTTTCATGCGCCGCGCTGGAGGGGCCGGACGCGGGCGATGCCAATCACAAACCAAACCAGTAATCCGGGACTGGAACCGTCGCTCCGGTGATGAGGCTTAGGTTCGCGGCGGCGGCAGCGCACAGGTTGCGGGGCTTCGGCCAGGGGACGTCCACGACATAAGACCCGACAAGCTTATGGGTGCGCCGATCGAAGACAAACCCTTCGAGGCGGCCGATGGAAGTGCCGTTTTCCGTTCGCGTCGCACCCGCTCGCGAGACGACGAGATAGGGGCGATCGACGACCTCGTCGATACGGTCGCGCAGCCCAACGCCTTCCTCGAGGAGTGCATTCTTATTACCCAGGGCATTGCTGCCCGGCGTGATGTATTCAAATAATCCTGAAAAGTTCCCGAGGGGATCGCAGATGGCCCCCGAAGCGGTTGGGGCATTGAGTTGATTGGCGTCGATCCAGTTGGCGGTTGCTGGCGCGGAGTGGATGGGAACCGAGAATGCCGGGTTAAGATTGATACAGGGCGTCATTCCAGTGGGGCCATCGATCGGGGGGAGTTGTTTGGCGATCTCGCGCAGATCGGCGGCCATCGCTTCCAACTTCGGACCGTGCGTTTTGATGACGGCGGCGACGGTCGGATGATACTTCAGTTGGTGCCGCACGGCCAAAGTGATTGCGACGGCGATGGACGGTAGAAGGATGATGGCGACATGGCGCAGCAGGATGCGCGGCCGGCCGCCGGGTCGCTGGCGGGTGCGTTTAATGGACGGAAGAATGCGCGACAGTTGGATGGGGAACATGATCCATCCCACGAGCGGGACGAGCCATAGGAACAGAAACAGGAGCTTGTCCTTGATGCCGAAGTCGTCCCATTCACGCCGCGGGGTCAGCACCTGGGCGCCGCATTTTTTGCAGGTGACCATCGGCGGCCCGACCTGGTAGACCATGTTCTGGCCCAGGCGAGCGTTGCAGTTGGGACAGTGCGAAACACTGACGGTAATGGTCGGCATCGAATCTCCCGGATAAATCAGCGCGGCCGGCGGGGTTATCGCACATCTTCCAGTTTGGACGCAAATTGGCTTCCATCGCTCAGGGTGCTGAAATCGGGAGGCGGGAGGTTCGGCGCGGGCGCGCCGCACTCGGGGCAGCGGCCGGTGCTGGCGCGGAGGTCGTAGCCGCACTTGGGGCAGAGGGTGGAGAAGGCGCTGATGAGGCTTTCCTGATTCCAGTAGGAGGCCCGGCGCAGGCACCAGAGCATGGCCGCCAGGCACGCGGCCACGAACATCAGGTAGCCGATCGGCTGCAGCGCCCAGCCGAGGGCGCGGACATAGGCGATCGTCAGCAGGATGAGTTTGGCCGCCCCCATGAGGCAGAGCGCCGCGCCGACGATGCAGTAAGTGCGGCTGCGGATGGCCGCCCGTTTGGTGACGACGATCTGCTTCATCCGAAGGGAATTGAGCTCCGACTCCTGGGATTGGGTATGCGCCCGCTCCTCGGCTTCCTCGCGCGATGCCGGCAATTCGGTTGAGCCATCCGCGCCGGGGAGGATGAAGCTCTTCGAGCAGGCGGGGCAGTGGATGAGCTGCGCGGTTTCGGCCAGTTGCACTTCGAGCTCGGCCGAGCATTCGGGGCAGTGGATGTGCGGAAGCGCGGTGGGGTCGTCGTCATCTTTGGCAGGATCATCAGGCGTGGAATCGCCGGCGGACATCATGGTCATACATTAGCAGATCAGCCTTGGATCGGCCAAGGTATTGTCCGTGTCCCGAACGCCAGTGATATGGGCGTCTCGCCCATGCGGAACACGCTCGAAGTTGAAATGATTACGCCATCCGGGCATGCCCAGCCGAGCCGATGGGCCATTTCAGCGATGGAAAATCACTCGGCGGCTCGTCAGGGCATGGCACCCGGTCCGTGATCGCGCCGTATGTTTTTCTACCCTCCACCCTCCACCCTCTACCCTCTACCCTCTACCCTCTACCCTCCACCCTCCACCCTCAACTCTTCATCCTTCTGCCTTCTCACCTCATCCTTCCGCCTTCGCTCTCCCCGCCCCCCGCCGCTCCCGATACTCACTTGGCGGCAATCCCGTCTTTTTCTTGAACACCACGCTCATGTATTCCACATGCTTGAATCCCGTCCGCATCGCCACATCGAACAGCGGCAGGTCCGTTTGCGTAAGCAAATCCTTCACGCGCTGCACGCGCGTGCGCACGATCTCCTCGTGCGGCATCCGGCCGAGCACTTTCCGAAAAGCCGCCTCGAACACCCGCCGCGACATCGCCACATGCGCCAGCACATCCCCGACGTTGATCCCATCGCAGGCATGCTCGCGGATGTACCTGACCGCCTGCGCGATCCGCTCATCGGCCACCGCCAGCGTATCGGTGGAGAGGCGCGGCACCACGCCCAGCGGCTTGACCAGGTGCGCTGAAGGCGCGACTTTCTCTCCGGCCATCATCCGGTCCAGCAGTTTGGCCGCGAGGTAGCCGGTGCGATCGGTGTCGGGGGCGACGCTGGTCAGGGGCGGATCGGAGAGATCGCAGAGCAGCTCATCGTTATCGACGCCGATCACCGCGACTTCATCCGGCACCGTCAAGTCCGCGAGTTTGCAGGCCGCCAGCACCTGCCGGCCGAGGATGTCGTAGGCCGCCATCACGCCCAGCGGGCGCGGCAGCGCCTTGATCCAGGCCGCCAGGGCATCGAGCTGTTCATCGTGCGACAATGCCCGCTTTTGATCGGCCGGCGGATAGATCGCCAGGGCGAAACCCTTCTCCTTGCAGATCGCCTCGAAGCGCTGCCGCCGCCAGTCGGACCAGTTGAATTCGCGGGCGCTGCAGAAGGCGAAACTGCGGATGCCGCGCTCGGCCAGATGATCGAAGGCCAGCCGGGCGATGTCGGTGTCATCGGTCTCCACCCACGGAATTCCCGGCACCTGCCGCGCGGCGCTGACGTCCACGCAGGGCAGTTTCGATTCCAGAACCTCGGCCGCGATGGCGGCGTTCTCGATCCGCGCGATCACCCCATCGCCATGCCAGCCGCGCAGCCAGCCGGTGGCCTCGCCGCGGCGGCGTTCATCCAGATCGATATCCCAGTGCGGATGCTCGCGGATGTAGGAGCGGATGCCGTGGAGCAGGCCGCGTGCGTATTCGTTGGAGGTCTCGATGATCAGCGCCACGCGGCGGCGCGGCAGCGGCGCGGGCGCGGCTTTGGGGGGGGCGGGCTTGGGTGTGGAGCGGGCCATGCCGTCATCTAACGCGAATACTACCGAGCGTCATTCCGCGGGAGCTTCAGGCGACCGAGGAATCTTCCTTCGACGTATTGGCCCGTTCATTGGTGAACAGTCCACGATGCATAAGCCAGATCCTTCGGTCGTCTATACTCCCTCAGGATGACGTTACTTTGCCTCAAACATCGCCCCATCACGACAATGTAAACTCCGGCAACCGCACGATCTCCCCGCCCTTCAGCGCCGATTGATGCGCGCACAATCCCACGCCCGTCCAGTTCGCCGACTGCTTGGCGTTCGGATAAGGATCGCGCCCGGCCACCAGCGCCGTGAGCATCTCATGCACCAGGTGCGGGTGCGAGCCGCCGTGGCCCGCGCCTTGAATGAAGGAGAGATGCTGATGCTCATCGGTGTCGTAGACGCCCTTGGTGGTGAAGCGCTGAATCTCCGGCGGCAGGAGCTTGGCGTAGTCGGGGGATTTGACCTTCTCGGGAATCTCCGGCTCGGGCTTCTTGGCGGTGTGGAGAATGTGATCCTGATGCTCGACCAGGGTCCATTCGAATGATTTCTTCGTCCCGTACACATCGATGCTCTCGCGATACTGCCGGGCCACATCGAAGAGGCTGCGGATGATCCGCGCCGTCAGGTCGCTGTTGCGCAGCTTGATATGCGCCGTCTCGACCGCGAAGGGGGAGTTGTATTTACTGACCAGCTCCGGCCGAATCGTCCCGCTGCCGAAGCACGAGACATACTCCGCGTCATGTCGCGTCAGCGCCAGGCACGGGCCCACGCAGTGCGTCGCGTACCACATCGGCGGCAGGCCCGGCCAGTAGTTCGGCCAGCCATCCATATCCTGCTGATGCGAGGCCTGGATGAACTGAATCTTCCCCAGTTCACCCTTGTCGTACATCTCCTTGCAGAAGAGAAACTCCCGCGCGTAGACGACGGTCTCGGCCATCATGTATTTCAGGCCGGTCTTCTGGACCAGCTCGACGATCTGCTTGCAGTCATCCAGGCTCGTCGCCATCGGCACCGTACACATGACATGCTTGCCGGCCTTCAGCGCCGCGATCGATTGCGGCCCATGATCCGGAATCGGCGAGTTGATATGCACCATGTCGATCGAGGGGTCCTTCAGCAGGTCCGCGTACTCCGTGTACCGTTTGGGTATCTTGAACGCATCGGCCACCTCATCGAGCTTCGACTTGGTGCGCTGGCAGACCGCGACGAGGTTGGCATTGGGGTGTTTCTGGTAGATCGGAATAAATTCCGCGCCGAACCCCAGGCCGACGATGGCCACGCTGACTTTGCCGTTGGTCATGAAGAGATCCTCCCGAAAAGGCCGCCAAGTGTGGAAAGAGATGAGTGCCTCCGCGGCACTTTTGGGTCACGAGGGCGTATCCTACCGTGGGAGTGCGCGGGACCAATGAGAAAATTCACATGGGGCGTGAGAAATTTGAAAGCGGCGATTCAATTATGTCATGCTGAGCCTGCGAAGCATCTTGCACCGACCTTCATGGCCCGTTTGCTATGGGATGGCCTTGATTGTCGAAGCAAGATCCTTCGCAAGCTCAGGATGACCCGCCTCGGGATGACCCGCCTATACCCTACACCCTACACCCTATACCCTATCCCCTACCTGACCCCCATCTTCCCCCTCCAATTAAATCTCCCATTCGGCGCCACATCCCCATTCAACACGAAATCCGAAAAGTCCCCCGTCTGCTGGATATTATCCGCCCATTTGAAATCAATCGCCGCTGGAAGGGTCTTGCCCAGCAGCCCGCGCGGGATGGCCATTTCCATCTCATTTCCCGCCACCCGATAATCCGCCTCGCCGGCCGGGGCCCACTCATATTTCCCGCGAACATTCTTCTCCACCCGAGCCTTCATCCCCACCCGGCTTCGGTTCACGACCAGATCGTACCCCAGCCACCCCGTCGCGGGATTCGCGTCGATATCCAGATACAGCATCATCCAGTTCGCATCGGCCGGGGGCGTGATCGGGTCTTTCGTCCGCATATAAAAGTACACGAATCCCTCGTCCCAACTTACCTTCCCCGCCACCAGATCATTCCGCCCCGTCTGATTCACCAGCCGCGGGCCGTTTTTCTCGAATCCCTCGTGATCGCGCTTGATCGGGTCGCCGATGTCGTCGCGGAAGTCGGGCGCGACCTCCTTCCAATCATCGAATTTTCCATCCATCGCGATCGGCCGAGGCCGAACCGGCTCGATCGCCCGCGCGCCTTTGAACTTCCGCGCGTTGACCACCAACTGATAATAGTAATTATCACCAAATCCGCCCGCCATCGGCTCGATATCTCGGCTGAACTCTGCGTTGTATTGGTCGACGAAGAAGCTGTCCCCTTTCTTGACCGGCCTGCCCAGGAATTTCCCCGCCCCGCCGGCGTCTCCCTTGATGAAGCGCTGCGCCACCCACTCATTCCACCCCGTCACGAAAATGATTTGCGGGTCCACTTCCAGCGCCCGCTTCCACTGCTCGGCGAAACACAACCCCTGCTCCGCCGCGCGCAGCTCGGCCGGCGGCTCTTTTCCATTGTGATAGCTTCGCCCCAGATTGTCGGTGGGATGCCCCGCCACCTTCACGCTGATTTCCTCGGGTTTTCCCGCCGCCTCATGCCAACCGGCGCGCTGCGGAAAATCATCGATCCAGCACCACTTATCCCGCCCATCGCCGAACCATCCTTTGGGCCGGGACCACGCCCACGTCTCCCGAAACGTGAAAAACGCCTTCACTTCCGCCTTTAGCCCCTCCCCCTTCGCCAATATCAGCGGCCGACCCAGCCACTCAAACCACAACTCCCGATGCAGATTCTTCGCATAAAACCGCTCGTAGAGCCGGGTGACGATCTCCACCTCGCGCGAATGCGTGATGAAGGCGATCTTCGGGAACTTTTCCCCCAGCGCCCGCCGCTCCTCCAGCACATTGCACAGCGCCGCCAGCGGCTTGTCGTAGGTCGGCCCGTTGGTCACATCCAGAAACAGCACATCGATCCCCGCATCCGCCAGCATCGCCATGTGAATGCGAATCACCCCCTCATCATCGCTCTTGTAATACCCCAGCAGCGGCTGGCCCCAGTGATGAAACGCCCCGGCCGGCCCATACTTCGGATCAGCCGGATTCTCCGCCAGCAGTTTCGAATTATCGTAAATCCCCCGCGAATGCTCGCCGAGCCAGAGGAAATAGAAGATGCCGACGAAGCGATCCTTGCGCGGCGCGGGAGTTTGCGCGGAAGTCGGCAACGCGCGACCGAGGGCGTCGGTGGCGACCCAGGTGTCGGAGAAGGTGTCCCATGCGGGCGACCCAGCCATCGCGTCCTTCGCCGCCAACTGCGCTGCGCCCGCGCCCGCCTCAGTCCTCGCGCTCCACGAAACCCCCGCGAGCATGATAATCAACCACCAATGCCGTCCACTCATCAAATCTCCTTCGGGCCGCACATCATCGCCAAAACTCACCGCATCTCAAATCGCCCCATCGCTCTCCGCCACCGCGAGGACCGTCAATGCACAATCCACCTCAATGTTAGCCGCTCCGCTTGCGGAGCGCGTCCAGCGGCGTCAAACAGCCCATCCGCCGCTCCATCGCCTTCTGACATTCACCGCCCGCGCCGGTATGTCATTACATGCCCCGCGAATATCAATCTTCCGCCTGGCCCATCCGATCCACTCGACTTCTTCCGCTCCTGGCGTTTCTTGCACTGATTGTCGCCAATGCCCGCGCCGCCGATGCCCCGTCGAGATGGGCGAGCGCATGGAAGGATTCCAAGCCGCTGACGCCCGAGCAAACCCGCGCCTTCATTCGCCGTCTGGCGGATTATGTGATCGCCAACCACATGAAGAAAGATGATTCTCCGCAGCGGGGGATGACCTACGAATATTTCGAAGTCGCCAGGAAGGGGAAGGAGGATCAGTTCGTCCAGGGGGAGGCGCTGGACACGATGCACGATGGGGCGTGGTTCGCGGTGGCGCTGGCGGCGGCGTATCGCGCAACGGGCGATGAGTATTACAAGGAGGCGTTGGATCGGTGGTCCCTGTCGTTCTATTGCAAAATGCTGAATCACGGCGATACGCTGTTTTCGGGCAAGGTCGTGCATGTTCGGCCGGATAAGGCGCAGACTTGGAAGGAGTCGAAAGAGTGGTTGTTGCAGGAGGGGGAAAAGGGCTTCGTGCCGTACTGGTGGGATGATGGCGGCAGCGTGAGTCTGGAACGGGTGCTGAACAAAAAAATCGAGCCGGATTTCCCGGCGCTGGATGCCTATCTGGCGGCCCATCAAGCTAATCCTCAGTTTCGACTCGGCGGATATTCCCTGGGTTCTTCAAATCACATGGCTCAGGATCTGGGCGTGCTCCTTGAAGCGAACTGGCTTCTATTTCGCAATGACCCGGACCCGCGCGGCCGGAAGTGGGCGGCCGAGTTAACCGATGCGGCGCGGAATCTCGAGCGATGCCGCACGAATCATGGCAGTCCGAATATTCCGGCCGTGCTGGCACCGTTCGCGCTTGCAACCGCCGACGCCAAAGCCCTCAAGGCGATTCCCGATCCCAGCCGCGATGCGCTCTGGCAACCGGATAACCATTACACCCGGGCGCTGATGCCGGCCAAGGCGGGCGTAAAGTCCTCCGCGCCCGGCTTCGCCGATGATGCGGAGTATCTCTATTACGCCGGTATCGCCCGCGCAGGTGGAGAATTGCCTGAGCCGCTGGCCTTCAAACTGATCTACGATGCCTACACCCATCCGCTGCTCTATCGCTACTACTGCGACGATGAAGCGCCGCCGCCGGGAATCAACGGCTTCGACCTGCATCCCTACAACTGGATCGATGGCAAGCCGGTGGATTACCGGTCGGACCGAAAAGGCCCCGGCAAAAACCCCCGGCCAACAGGTTCGCGCTTTGGCCCGCAGAACATGGCGGTATGTGGGTGGGCGCTGCAGGCGATGAAGAAGTATCCGCGCATCGTGAAACGCTCGGCTGGTGTTTGGGAAGGGCGATATATGAAATTTCACGAGGAAAGCGGTCGCGAAATCTACATCGATGATGCGCCGCCCAGGGCATGGGACAAAGATCAAATTCGCGGCGGGCAGGCGGTGTTGATGGGTTTGCAGGGAATCGTCCCGAAGCATGATGGCGTGGAGTTTCACCTCCTGGCCGACCGTCTGCCGTTCACGCTGAAGTTTTACACCCAGCCCAACTCGTAAGGATCGCACGACGTTATCTCCGTCAATGAGGACACCACCGCATCGGCCGCCAATGATCGCGGCGAGAAGCTGATGTTAAAAACGCTGTCGGTGACGAAGGAGGGCGCGATCGAGGTGTTCCTCCCCGCCACCGTCGTCAAAGGCCAGGGACAATGGGGCAACATCATCGAGCATGGCCGCTACTCGATTGCCTTCAATGATCAAGCCCGTAACCTCTATTTCATGAGCCGCGCCGAAGAGGTCCAGGCCGCGCTCGAGCGCGAACTGTCGATGGGCCTGGTCACCTGGCAGGCGATCTTCAATGAACTCGGCTACGTCCCCACCGGCCTGGGCGAAGCCCGCTGGCAACGCTTCAGCGATACGGGCGGATATGCCCATCTCATCAAGGCGGCGTCACAATGGTTGATCTATTTGCAGGATAGGCGTGATTGGGAGATGCTGAATGTGCCGAAGGTGAACTGATGGTGATGCCAGGAACCTCGTCGTGAGAGGCGCTGCCTACACCGCCAACGCCGCCACCGCTCTCAATTGCCGAGCGGCATCTCGCCGGCCCACCGAAGCGATCAAAGCGAATGGCTTTAGAATCATCGTCACCCTCCCGATAGGAAAATAGTAAACGCCACGAATTAGGGCAGCGCGTCGAGAGCGAAGCGACCTGGGCGTCGCGGCTGGCCTTCACCCATCGAATCGCTGCGCCAGCCGAACCAATGCGACGTTCAGAATTCATCATTCAGAATTCATCATTCATCCCACATCTTGCCTTTCCCCCAACCCCCCATTAGTCTCAACACCCTACGCAACCACCTCCGGTTCACACGTCTCAACCGGATCGACGTCTCTGAGTTGCCATCACCATCGCGGCCTTCGCGCCTCCCCAAAAGTGCCGGCCGCCAACCCCATGAGGTATTCCATGGAATCCCAGAACCAGGGGCCGTCACAGGCTTCCACTCCCGCGCCGCGCGATCCCCGCGATCCCCGCGATCCCCGCGAACCGCGCGATCCCCGCGATGGCCGCGATCCCCGCGAACCGCGCGAACAACGCGACCGCATTCAATCCTTCGAACAGATGAAAGTCTGGCAGGAGGCCCACGCTCTGGTCCTGCGAATTTTCGAGGTCACCGCTCACATCCCCTCCGATCATCAGGAGGGCTTCGCAGCCCTGATGGAGAAGACCGCGATCGAAGTCCCCAAGGCCGTCGCCGAAGGCTTCAAGCGCCGCGGCTCGCGCAACAAGGCTCACTATTACAATCTCGCGCAGTCGTCGCTCGAAGCGCTCCGCTACATGCTGATCCTCGGCCGCGATCTCAAGTTCCTCCCCGATTTCGACGACCTCTGGACCCGCGCCGATCAGGTCTCACGCATGCTCGATGGCCTGGTGCGCTCCATGACCCGCTCCAACCGCGGCCCCGGCCGAGGCGATAACCGCAACGACAATCGCCGTCGCGGCGGTGGTGGCGGCCGACACCGCGATGATGAACCGCACGATGCCCCGGCCTCCAATCACGATGATGATTGGGATGATGAGGAGTAACAGGGTCGGGAGCCGGCCACCAAGAATGCCAATTGCGCCGTAAATCGTTCCCCGGCTCCCGACCCTTTCTCGTGAACCGATGCCGTGCGCCGTCCCGCGCACGGCATCTTGCTTCCCAACATAATCAACAGCCTCCAATCGCGAATAACCCCTGTAATCACAGTGATTTACCCAACACTACGAAAAAATCCGCATTAAGGGTTGAACAAGCGATGGCTTTGAGCGTATGATTAGCTCGGCTGGAACGGAACGAGGAATCCTACCGACGACCTGATTTCGCTGCGGTGTTTTAACTGTGGCCTCATGAATCCCGGCGTCAAACGCGTCTTTTCGACGTGACTCATTCCTTAAAAACACGAGTGCCTGCGGGTTGCGGTCGGTTGTCTCCACGATTTGGATTCATGACTGCTGAGTCCGCTCGCCGATAGCTTGTGTCCCGTCTGTTGTTGTGGTGCGGGCATTCCTGCCTGCGGCCAAACGACGGTGTTAACAGGCTGCGAAACTCTGACAAAGAATTTTCGCGACAGCCAGTTGACAAGAGAATGGGTATCGATACTATCTGCGACCCCACTGACGCAAACGCCCAGTTGGAATCGCCCCACGGTTGCGGTAACGAAAGTGCCGACAACGGTTTGCGAGAAGTCGGCCCCGGCAACGGGAGTTCGATGGATCGCAGCTCTTTGACAAGTGAATGAATCGGACGCCGCGAGGATGTGAGCGGCCGGTCGGAAGGTTCTGACGCAAGTCGGGATTGGAAGGCGCGGTCGCACGAATCTTGAAGTGAAAACTTCAAGCTTGAAGTAAAACTCAAGCATCTTCGCGGTACACACGCAAGAAGTGATCTTTTGATCATTCCTTGAGTTAACCGGCATCCGCCTACGCGGGTGGGTGTCGGTAAGC
>JBBRTW010000099.1:0-18101 GCA_038244055.1 Tepidisphaerales bacterium
ACGCACGTGGGGGTGAACCACCCGCCGGCGCGGGCGGGCGCGGCGCGGCGGGTATTCCCCACGCACGTGGGGGTGAACCGGAGCAGCGGGCACGTTTGAGCGTGAATGCTTCGTATTCCCCACGCACGTGGGGGTGAACCAACATGAGCGATGAAAACCCTATCGATGATTTGGTATTCCCCACGCACGTGGGGGTGAACCAAGTATGGGGAGGGTTGCCGATACGTTCACTCCGTATTCCCCACGCACGTGGGGTGAACCGATTTCCGAAGCCGTGTTTGACCTCGGCAACGTGTATTCCCCACGCACGTGGGGGTGAACCGAGTAGGGAGGATAGCGTTATCGCATGCCGCACGTATTCCCCACGCACGTGGGGGTGAACCGCGATGGAGGTTACGGAGGATGACTGGGAAAAGGTATTCCCCACGCACGTGGGGGTGAACCGGTAATGGTGTTGCGGATCATGGAATCTCCAGGGTATTCCCCACGCACGTGGGGGGTGAACCGGAAGCCAACGCATTCGCCAAGTTGATCGAATAGTATTCCCCACGCACGTGGGGGTGAACCGAATGAAGAAGTGGAACATATCATCGAATTCGGGTATTCCCCACGCACGTGGGGGTGAACCGCGCGGGCATTCCGTACTCTGAGCAGTTTGGCCGTATTCCCCACGCACGTGGGGGTGAACCGCTCAAATTACCACGGTGGCACTGAGTCAGACGTATTCCCCACGCACGTGGGGTGAACCGCGTTCAAGTAGCTTAGTTTGTGTCTTGTTTGCGTATCCCCCACGCACGTGGGGGTGAACCGTATTCGTCCACAAATCAGCTATTGGCATTAAGTATTCCCCACGCACGTGGGGGTGAACCGCTGATACTGCGGAACAACTGTGAAGTGGCATTGTATTCCCCACGCACGTGGGGGTGAACCGGCGATTGGATGCTCTGGTTGATTGGCCGCACGGTATTCCCCACGCACGTGGGGGTGAACCGTCAAGTCGAGGTCCTTTTACGCGGGAGAGATCGTATTCCCCACGCACGTGGGGGTGAACCGTCAACCCCTAACCCAAAATAACTTTGTATTTCGTATTCCCCACGCACGTGGGGGTGAACCAGCACGGCAGGTGGAACGGGAATATCGCATGTGCGTATTCCCCACGCACGTGGGGGTGAACCGCCGTCTTAAGCGGTGCGTAGATGGCGCAACGAGTATTCCCCACGCACGTGGGGGTGAACCGAAGCTGGCGGCTGATCTTCCCCACGAAAAACGTGCGCGTGTCGGTTCGGTTTAGTTCTGCTGCGTCTCGAAGGCATCGGGGCTGACATAGCCCAGAGAGCTGTGTCTTCGTTTTCGATTGTACCATACCACGATCCACTCGAAGATGGCATCTCTGGCTTGCTGTCTGGTGGCGAAGGTTCTTTGAAACACCAGTTCGTTTTTGAGCGATGCCCAGAGGCTCTCGACGACGGCGTTGTCCCAGCAGTTGCCCACGCGGCTCATGCTGCATTCGAGGGTGAACTTTTCGAGCTTGTCCTGGTACTGTTTTCCGGCGTACTGGCAGCCGCGATCGGAGTGGTGCAGCGGCGGGAGCCTGGGCTTGCGGTCGACCACGGCCATCTCCAGGGCCTCGACGCAGAGATCGGCGTGCAGGGTGTCCTTCATGCTCCATCCGATGATCTTGCGGCTGAAGAGATCGACCACTCCCGCGAGATAGAGCACTCCCTCGTCGGTGTGAATGTAGGTGATGTCAGCGGCCCACTTCTGATTGGGGGCGCTGGCGGTAAAGTCGCGGTTCAGCCGATTCTCGAAAACGGGATGATCGTGGGCCGAATCGGTGGTGGTGACGCGGAACTTCCGGTTGACATTGCTCCTGATGCCCTGCTCCTTCATGCGTTTGGCGACGGTGTTGACGCAGCAGTCCAGGCCTTGATCGAGCAGATCCCGGTGGATATTGGGGCTTCCGTAGCGGCAGTGGGATTCCACGTGGGCCTGGCGGATGGCCGCAACGACCTCGTCGCGTCGGAGCTCTGAAGCCGACGCGGGCCGGTCGATCCAGTCGTAGTAGCCCTGCCGGCTGACCTCGAGGAGTTCGCACATGAGATGGATTTCGAAGTGGTCTTTGTTGTCGTGAATCACCTGGAACCTCCGCTCGCAGGGGTGGCAAAGTAGCTGGCGCACTTTTTTAAAAAGTCGCGCTCGGCGGTGAGGCGGGCGGTGCGCGCCAGCAGTTCGCGGTTCTGGGCCCGGAGCTGGGCCAGCTCGTCGAAGCGCGCGACATCGACGACGCCGTCGGCATCGGGGCGCGCATCGTTGGCCCACACCGACAGGGTTTTGTCGCTGATGCCCACGTCCCGCGCCGCGGCCCGCTGGGATTTGCCGCAGGCGGCCGCATAGCGCACGGCGGCGAGCCTGAACGCCTGCGTGAAATGCCCCGCCGGATCCCGCGCCGACCGGGCATCAGGGATCAGCGGCGCGGCATCGCGCCCCACAGCCCGCGTGACACCCGGCGGGCTCGAAGAAAGAGAAGAGGCTTTAAATGAAGAAGACGGGGACGATAGTTCTGCCATGATCGATTCCATTCCTGCGGGAGTCTACCCGCAATGAGGAACCAAGACGCGCCCGTGGGGGGTGGGGAGGATCAGTTTTTTCAAGAGCCCGGCGGCGCTGGCGAACCTGTACCCGAGGCTGATCCGCCAGGGGATGCAGACGCTGGGCAGCCGGGACGTGCTGCGGTTCCTGGGCAGGAAGGTGCCCGAAGGCCGCAACGCGCATCCGAGCTTCAAGGGCCAGGTGGTCAGCGATTTGAAGGATCGGCCCGAGGGGATGCGGGTCAAGCACGCGGTGAACGGCAACTCGGTGAAGATGTACGACAAGCAGGGCTCGGTGCTGCGCGTGGAGACCACGATCAATCAGACGCGGGAGTTCAAGGTATATCGGGGCACCGAGGCCGAGCCGGAGAAGAAACAGTGGCGGAAGCTGCGCAAGGGCGTGGCCGATCTGCGCCGCCGGGCCGAGGTGAGCCAGGCGAGCAACACGCGTTATCTGGAATCGATGGCGGCGGTGGAGCCGACGGCCACGCTGGGCCAGAGCCTGACGCCGCCGTGCCGGCCGGTGACGCGCGACGGCCAGCGCGCGCGGGCGCTGAGTCCGTTCGACGCCGACGACATGAAGCTGCTGGAGGCCGTGGGCCGCGGCCAGTTCGCGATCAACGGCTTGCGGAACCGCGACATCCGGGAACTGCTGGCGGGTAAGGACGATCCGAAGGACGCTGTCGGGACACGCCGCCGTTCGGGACAGATCACCCGAAAACTAGGACTGCTGCGGGCGCACGGCGTGATCAGGAAAGTGCCGCGCACCCACCGCTATCTGCTGACCAGCAAAGGAACCACGCTGGTCACGCTGCTGGCCGCCGCAAAGCAAGCCGACACCACGCGACTCACAATCGCCGCGTGAAATCTTCTTGAAAAACGAAGAAATTGAAGATGAGTAGTACACCGGACGACAATCTGGATGAGTTCAAGAACCGGGAGTTGCCCAAAGGCGTCACGCCGACCGTGGCAACCCACTTCGGGCGCTTTGCTAAGCGCGCATTCGACGCTTGGTGTGCGCTCTGGTTCTGGCCGGCGGACCGGCTCGCCGCTTCCGGCCACCTTTAACACGCTGCCACCCTCCTGCAATCGAGTTTTCTCGCAATGCGCGGCCTTGGCACCTTTGAGGACTCAAACGTGCCGTACCCGCGCTTCGCTGAAACCCTCAATTCTATTGAGATAATGAGGTTTCACTCGGATTGTGTCAGTACTGGGGACGGGGTGTTTGCATCGTCTTGCTCTGAATATGCTCTCACCAGGCGCTCGACGGCCAGAGCAGTTCGCTGGCCGCAGGTGTCTTACGGATCGGCCATACACCCATCGCCGATACCTTCCGCGACTTTCGGCGAAAGAAACGACGGCGCACAACCTCCCGAATCCAGGTGCACTTTCCGGCAAGCCGCCGATTCCGACAATTCTTCTCCGTCAATTCCCCGCCCATTGATCCATTCTACCCGCATCCGTGAGCGTGAAATCCCGCCAGCCGGGCCGGCGCGGACCCCAGGTTCTGGAAAGGACTCCAAAATGAATACCAACGAAGACAATCCGATCATCCGCCGACGATTCCGATATCCCGTGACCGCCAGCCCTGCGGCCGCATTGCCTCCACCAGATAATGGCCCGGCGGATGCTGTACCATTGGGCGGATGATCCGCTCGGTCTCCCCAAAATCGGCCTCAAGGAAAAACGCGTGCCAGGGCCAATCGCGCGCCAGATCTGGGCCATTCTCATCCTCATTCAGAACTGGCTGCCCAAGGGCATGCCTGAGGGCCAGATCATCCTGGGATCGTACGAAAGCTATTGCCGCATCATCGGCGGCATCCTCGACGCGGCCCACATCCATGGGTTCCTGTCCAATGTGCAGGCCGACCAGCAACACGCCGATGACGAATCCGTTGAGTGGACGGCGTTCATTGCAGCATGGGCCGAATTTTGGGCAACAAAATCATTCGTACCGAGGAATTGGATCAACAAACCCTCTCGCCCAACTCCGAGATGCTGTCGCTGTCGCTGGCCAGCGCCGGGAGCCAGCGCGGCCGCCGGATCAAGCTGGGCCAGGAACTCCGCAAACGCCACGATGCGGTCATCGCGGGTTGGCGGATCAACGTCAGCGATATCGCGGATCGCCATGGTTGCTGGCATTACCACCTGGAGGCGATGAGCAACGATGCCGACAACCCTGCAGCTCACGAAAACACGGCTGATGACGACGACTGCGACGACTGACTTGGAGACCCGCGCACGAGCGACGCACATCGTGACACTCCCTGCGGCTCCACAGGTCCTTCTGATCAATTATATTGCGACAGGTATAATCGCGGCTAAATAAATAGCAAAAATACGTCATAATAGATAGTAGAGGAGCTTACCTCCTGGTCAATCGCTGGGCGATGCCGGCGCTCCGCTCTGTATTGCCGCTTTCCCTGCGCGAGATCTGTCAACACCGGGCACCGATCGCGGTTCACGCACCCGCATGGCCAGATCCGCGCAGGCCATGGCATCGGTAAGCGCTATGGGCACATGCTCCCCGGGGTGAATAATGAGCCGAACCGCACCATAATAGGTGAGTGATAGTATCGAATAAAATGAATGACTAGCATAATATGATGACCTTTCCTTTGGACAGGGCACTCGCGCGTTCGACACGAATGCGCGGCAGTCGAATTAACGCGGCGGCCATGTCACCTTGGCATCGACGTCCCAAACTGGACTAATCGGCACACTTCCTCAATGATTGACCAAGTTAGTTTTAAGGAGCCCACGTGGAAGTGATTCAGATCGCCGCGGCTACAGGCCTACCCCTTCGCCGGATTCGATACGTGCTGGAACATCAGGTTCTTCCCGGCGCCGATCGAGCGAACAGGGGCCATCGCGTGACCCGAAACTATACCGGGCTCGAGGCATTCGGGATCGCGTTGGGCGCGCTGCTGCTGGAAGCAGGCTTACGACGGGAGGCCGTCGCGCGCTGCCTCGGCATGCTCGTGACGACTCCTATACCGTCGGGCTTCCCGCGCGGCCAATCTCCGCTGATCTACGCCTACAGCAGTAACGGGCCGGCCCGGATGGAGGTTGGCGATGGCGTGAATCTGCGGATGTCGGACAAAGTCGGGAAGGGATCCGATGTCGGCTGGCATCAACTTGCCACAGGGGCGGAAGTCAACGGATCCTATGCACCGATGGTGTTGATTGGCATCGATATCGGTCGCCTGCGGAACCTCATTCGTGCGCTTGAATTCTGACGGCGATTTATCTGCCGTTTTATGTCAAACCCGATAAAAACGGCGTATTCTTTGTGGTGCAGGTGGTGGTCGCCTTGAGCCTTCGAGATAATTTCATCTACGGCATGCAAGCGCCACAGCCGTATTGTCGATATTTGCCGGGGCCTCGATTCGGCGATTGCTCTTACTTCTGTACCTCACTCCGAGCTACTTCCGCAGACTTTCCAAGAATTGATTTTCTTTATGCCCAATGTGGGTATAATGGGCTGTGTACTCGTCCTCTTCAATATGGAAGGAAACGCCATGGCCCGCAATCTGATGTCGCCCGAACGGTCCATATCCGCTGTGACCGACCCTACCGTGGTCGGATTGATTACGGCGATTGTCGCGAGCGCAGAGCGGTGCGCTGATGACGTGGCCGGCTTGGTGTCGATCTGGCGGCGGACAGTGCCCGGATTTGAGCACCGCCCGCTGACGGTCAGCGCGCTTCTCAAGCTCGGTGCGCTTGTAGAGTTGGCCCGCTGGGAACGGGGACGTTTGACACAGTATTTGCGGACGCCGGTACCGCCCGCATCAACCGTCCTGGCCGATGCGATCACGCCTGCCAACGATGGCTGTATTGAGCGGTTCGACGGAATCCTTCTCGCCCGACAGGTGTTCACAATCCGGTTTTCCGAACTGGCGTGGGAACCGATGTCGGCACGGGGCGATGTCGTGGTTACGACAATCAAACCCGACGATTTGTTGGATGAACTGGCCAGTTTTCTGTGGCGGCACCGCCATTTGGCGACAGGCAACAAGAAGGAGTAATCGATGGCAGGACGCAAGCTTAACGAGGGACTCGCCTACCTCCGCCGCAGCACGGGCAAGCAGGAGGCGAGCGTGCATAACCAGCTTATTTGGGCGATCGAGGAGGCGCGCCGGTACGGGGTCCGGTTGGACGCGACGCCGCAAGACCTCGATTATATGCTCGCTCATGGTCTGAGCCAATATAAAGAGCTTTTCCTTGACGATGGCATTACCGGCTCGGATCTGGAGCGCCCCGGGTTTGTCGCGTTCAAAGGCACCGCAATTGCCCGCCGCGAAATCAGCCACCTGTTCATCCATATGCCCGACCGCTTCGCCCGTCCCGAGCAAGCATCGAAGGCCGTCGTCATGGAGCAGGATCTGCTCTATTCCGGCATCACGGTCGTCTTCTCAACGCGCGTGTCCCAGCCCCGCCAGCGAGGCGGCTCGTATTTCGGCGAGGACATGAACATTTTGTACTCGTATACCGAGAGCGGCGAATTCTTGAATAAACTGGCGATCCGCGTGTTGGAAAGTCAGATTCAGTTGGCCAAGAAGGGTCATTGGACCGGTGGGCGCGCGCCGTATGGATTCGTCCGTGTTCGCGTCGACGCCGACGGCACCGAAACGGAAATGGCCGACAGGACAAGCATCCGCCGACCGGGGTCACACACGGAGATCCGTCCGAAGGACCAGGCAAAGCTCAAGGTCTGGGTCATGATGCTTCACTGGTGCCGCGATAAAAACTGGGGCGTCAAGCGCATCGCCTTGGAACTCAATCTGATGGGCATCCCATCTCCCGACGCCGGCCGCACCCGCACCGAGGTGGGTCGAAAGCACCTGGTCAGTGGCCACTGGACGCCCAGCACCGTGCGGGCGATCCTGCGGAATATGGCAATTGTGGCGCTCAAGCAATACGGGGTCCAGAGCGAGGGCAAGCACCGCCGCCTCGGCTCTGATGCGCGGCCACGCTTGCTGGAGGAGGGAGATGAGGCAGGAGGTGTTGTAAGAGTCGTGAACAACCCGGCCGACATCGTCATTAAGAGCCCCATGCAGGGATTTGCGCCGCCAGCGGCGCCAGACCTGTTCGATGGCGCGCAGGCCGTGCTCGATGCCCGGGGCCGAAGTCAGCGCGGGATCGCCAAAACTCGCGACCCGGGCAAGTATCCGCTTTCGACCCGCGTTTACGATATGGCATGCGGGTATCCGATGTGGGCGCGGACGTGCGGCGAACGGCGTGTTTATACTTGCGGCATGTACATTAATACCGCCGGCCGATGCTGCGATCACAATAACATCGATGCCGAAGCGACGCTCGAATTCGTCATGAAGGTTCTCCGCCAGCGGGCCTCAATGGCGGGTGGGCGTGAGCGCCTGCACGAGCGGCTGCTGGAGTTGGCGCGCGTCCGGCGAGAGAAGCCTTTGGACCAGTTCGAATCTGAGCGCCTGACGCTGGAGCGCCGACTGGCTGATCTGGAGCGTGATCTGGAGTTTACGAAGGCGAATCTCGGCCGGGCCAAAGACGACGATGAATACGATGCCGTCAGCAGTCAGTATCGAGGTGCCAAGGCCGAACTGGTGCGTGTCCGCGAACAACTCGCCAAAATCGCCCCAGCAGCTCGGCCCGAACAGGCGCAAAGCCCGGAGGCCGAGGCGGAGTTGGCGCTGGCTCTGTTCGACTCAATAGAGCAGGTGGCACAAAACCCGGAAGCTCGTGCCGAGATCCGGCAATTGATCCAGAGATTGAATTTGAACCTGTGGTTGAACTTCTCGGCCGGCAAGAAGGGCACGCGGGATGTCCGCGTCCTCACCGGCGGGCTATTGACCACTGGAAATGATCCTTACCCAGTCCAACCCTACGGGGATAGCGGGCTGGGACATGGCGATGACCGTCGCGCGAACCGCGACGGGGGCATCAAGGGCGTGTCGCCCTCGGCTGCCGACGCTACCAAAACGTCCTCCGCCAAATCTGTCGACCCAGCGGAGGACGTTTCGTTATGTAAGGCACATCGGGGCGAGAGGATTTGAACCTCCGACCTCTAGACCCCCAGTCTAAAGAAAGTCGCTTGACGGAGGCTCCAAACAAGCCCGCAACTCTATTATTTGCAATAGCTTAGAGCGCATTTTCCACTGACCCCTTGGAGGTGCCGAATTACACCAAATCGACCGGAATAGGGGTCAGAATAAGAGTCACCGTTTCTTCGGTGCAGCCGCATATGCCGATGAGGTGGCGTTAATAACCGGTTCGCGGGAAGGGGCGGAGTCGATTTTGGAGTGGGCCGACCAGATGCGGCTCAACGCAGCGCCGCCAGAGCAGCGCGAAGCGATCATGCGGTCAATGCGTCCGCAGGATGCGCCCTCATGGTAGCCGCCGACGCGAAAATTCGAAACCCCGATGAAAAGCTGAAGCCGGAGGGCATCAAGGGGATCGGCGATCAGCTTCAGCGCGGCGGGCCGACGACGCAGCCGGGGAAAGCTCCGCCGGTGTAGGCTGCGACGAAGAATCGCACACTGTTTTCGCGTGGTTCAGCGTTTCTCACAATTGCTATATCGAGGGTGCGTGCATTAAACTCAGCATACAAAAGTGCAAGCTTTTCCCGATCATCCTGCTTCCTGGTATTATCTGTGTCGCCGACGGGAACTCATAGGCGGTCCGCGCAGCCACCCCATCGGCGGGCGTACCCTCGTCGCCTATCTTGCCAACGGCGCCAGGCCCGTTGTCATGAATGGGCTTTGCTCTCATATGGGCGCTGATCTAAGCCGGGGAACCGTTGCAGGCGACAGGATTCGCTGCCCGTTCCATGGATGGGAATATGGTTCTGATGGGCAATGCTGTCGTATCCCGGCGATGGAGAAGATTCCGGCCTTTGCGCAACAGGATGTATTTCCCATTTTCGACCTGGCGGGCCATCTCTTTGTCTTCAATCGGCCGCAACCGCTTTTCCCGATGCCGTTCTTCGTTGGCTGCGAGCCCGCCGATCTGGTTCCGGCGAAGTCCTTTGATCTGATTGCGGATCTGCCGTGGTATCTGGTCGGTTCCAACGGCTTTGACCTGCAACATTTTCGCGTCGCACACGATCGAACACTTATCGGGCAGCACACCGTCGACTCTCCTTCCCCCTTCGCCCGAAGGATCACCGCCACCTATGCCGTCACCGGCACATCGATTCGCGACCGCCTTACCCGCCGATTTTCCGGGCCGGAGGTGACGATGTCGGTGACGGACTGGTGCGGAAATCTGATTCTCGTGACAGCGCGCTTTGCACGGACGACCAGCTATGGCATGGTCTGCACGCGGGCGCTGGGGCCGAGGAAGACGCTGTTACGGGTGATCGTATGGGTTCCGCGGAGCAAGACCTTCATGGGCCGGGCTCTGATTGACCCACTGGATGCCTGGATTCGTCGCTCATTTATCCGCGCATTTGTTAAATCGGATGCCGATCGCGGCGCGGGCATACGGTATAATCCGGCGGGATTGATCGAGGCCGACAAAGAACTGGCGGCATATTTTGAGTGGTTACAGCGATCCTCCCGGGGAATTGCAACCTCCGATGCAGCTCATCCCAATGCCGTTGAACCGGTTGAACTATAGAAGGAGATGTCATGATGCGATGGAGCATCCCGTTCGTATTCATGGCCTTTTCAATAGGCATCCAACGTCCCTCCTCCGCCGCGGAAATCCCTTCGACCGATGAAGCGACCCAGGCCATCACCCGTTTGCGCGAGGGCCTTATCGACAGTTTTAATAAACGCGATATCGATCGCCTGCTGGGGCATCTCGATGAGGATGTTATCGCCACCTGGCAGAACGGCGAGGTCTGCCGCGGGCCGGCTGCCATCAAGGCGTATTACAACAAGATGATGCAGGGCGATGGCCACATCGTCGACAAAGTCAGTTGCAATCCGCAGATCGAAGGTCGCCATGTCTACGGCGACTGGGCCGCATCGTGGGGCCATATGAACGATGAGTTTGTCCTCAAGGACGGCACTGCGTTCAAATTCAACAGCAACTTTACCGCCACTATCGCCAAGCGCGGTGAGCAATGGAAAGTGACCAGCTTTCACGCTTCGGTCAATGCTTTTGACAATCCCATTCTCGGCGTCGCCGTGAAAAATGTGGGGGGCTGGAGCGCCGCCGGAGGCGCATTCGCCGGCCTTATCATCGGCGTGCTGCTGATGATTTTGATCCAGCGCCGCCGGCGGAAATCACATGTCGCGTAAACATGGGGGCCTCGCAGCGCCGTATGAAGACCTTCCTTTCTGAGATATCGCAATCAGAGCGAGAGTTGCTCGACCGCGCCGGGAGATGGGAACAGCATGCCACCCTGTCGTCCCTGACGGCTCCCGTGCTGCAGGAGATCTCACGCGGGCAAGGGATCGATTTCGCCACCGCATTACTGTACGACCGCGTAAGGAACTCCCCGCAGCATAGCCCTTTCATCCGGCAGGCCGAAGTGGGTCAACAGAACTTTCCTGAGTGTCTTGCACCGCGAATCACGGTCGTGCCGGGGGCCTTTTACAGAGAACATCCGTACACCGGCTCGGATGGCCAGCGCATCTTTGAGATGGCCGCCCAACTTGGATGGCCCGCGGATCGGATCGACGTTGACAGCTTCGGCCCACTCGCCACCAATGCTCGAACAATCATCGACTGCCTCATCGCAAACCCCGGCAAGCCGCGAATCTTTGTCTCCCTCAGCAAAGGCGGCGCGGACCTGAAGTTCGCGCTTTCGCAGCCCGACGCCAGCCAAGCGATGGCCGGTGTTATCTCCTGGGTCAATCTCAGCGGACTGGTCTCCGGCACGCCACTCGTCGCCTGGCTGCGGGCGCGAAAACTGCGTTGCCTGGGGCTACGGCTTCTGATGTGGCTTCGCGGTCAGCGTTTCTCCGTGATCGATGAGCTGCACCATGGAGTTGAATCGGCGCTGTACGATTGGCCGCCAATGCCCTCCGGCCTGCGCGTGATCCATGTCATCGGATTCCCGCTGCGTCGGCACTTGACTAACGCCTGGGCCCGCCGCGCCTATGAGCGGCTGTCGCCGCTCGGCCCCAATGATGGCGGCGGCATTCTTCTGGGAGACATCGCCCGCCTGCCGGGAGTGGTCTATCCGGTGTGGGGAGCGGACCACTATCTTCAACCCGCATGGGACATTCGCCCATTGCTGCTCAATATTATTCTTCTGGTGGCGGCGTCATCATTGCAAGCTGCTCATTGAATAATCCGGCCCGCATATTTGTTCTCGACATGCTCTGTGGTTTTCCGCGGCCCCGCCCACATCCGCAAATACGCCAGCGGCAGAAACCCCCGCTTCGGATTCTCCCGCCGCCCGGTTTTTGGAAGATGAATCCACGGAATCGTCGGATGCTCATGATGCGTTCGATGCCAGTTGTGATGCAGCCAGACCGCATCGAGAGGCGCCAGTATTCGCAGATTCCGCGCCCCCCGAGTCACATGCCGCTCGGTTGCATAATGATGCACGTACTGCATCGCCGACCACAGGAACCCAAACGCGCCATACATTATCACATACCGCCAGATTGGAATCCCCAGCCCCCGGACAATCGCCACATGCATCGCAATCGCTGCGATCCCCTCCAATCGGATCAATCTCAAATGACGTGGATTGAACGATTCCAGAAACGCCGCCGAGGCGCGGTCCACCTTCACCCGCTCCTCAATCTTGAAATGCCGCCGGTCCAGAATGAATGGAAACAGCGCCGCCACCACATTGCTAAGCACCACCAGCACATAATAAAACCCCGTCAGAATTCCGTACCAGACCATCCATTTCCAGATGACGTGATCGCCCTCAAAATATAAATCAAACGCCTCATCATCCGACCGATTCCGCAGATGGTGCCCGATATGCCCTTGCCGCAGCAGATGAAATGGCGCGGGGAAAAACAGCGCCATCACTACTCCCGCCCAATCATTCATCCGTCTGTTTCCAAAAAGCATCGCATGTTCGGCCTCATGAATCACCGAGTAAACCGAATTCATCAGCACCCCGAACCCCATCGCCAGCCCAATCATCGGCCAACCCGCCCCCACTCGTGCCGCGGCCCAAAAACTTCCGAAGATCAGGACGAGTTGCGCCACCGCGATGATCCCGTTGATCGCCACGGGAATTCGGTGCCGGCAAATGGGGAATGTTCGGAGCATTCGTACCTTTTCTGCGACGCGCCTCGTGCGGTATGATACGCCGATCATATCCGCAACCCGCAAAATCCGCATTGCCCTCATCTCGCCCAAGGGTCCCCTCTACCGCCATCGCGGGGGAATCTTCCGCAAATCGCTTCGCTATCAGCCGCTCACCCTCACCACTTTGGCCGCTCTCGTTCCGCCGGAATTGGATGTCGAGCTGACGCTGATCGATGAAGGCATCCAGGATGTGCCCGCATCCTTCCAGGCCGATCTCATTGGCCTGACTGTCATCACCGGCACTGCACCACGCGCCTACGAACTCTCTGCCCAGTTCCGCGCCCGTGGGATCACCACCGTCCTGGGCGGCCCACATGTCACTCTTGTTCCTGCGGATGCCCAACCCCACGCCGATGCCATTGTCATTGGTTACGCCGAAGACACTTGGCCCCAACTTCTCCGCGATTTCGCCGCCGGCCACCTCAAGCCTCGCTACGAGCAATCGCTCGACCTATCTCTCGCCAACCGCCCCTTCCCGCGCCGCGATCTGCTTCCCTCCAAGCGTTTTCTCACCAACGATGTCTTCGAAGCCACGCGCGGCTGCGTTCATAACTGTGATTTCTGTGTCGTCCCCGCCGCCTGGGGCCGCAATCCTTATCAGAAGCCGGTCGTCGATGTCATCGCCGATATCCGCCAGCACGGCGCTCGCAAGCTCATCTTCATCGATCTCAACCTGATCTCCGATCGCGATTATGCCATCGAACTTTTTACCGCTTTAATCCCTCTAAAACTCCAGTGGTACGGCCTGGCCACGGTCCTGCTGGGCGATGACCTTGAGCTGCTCGGACTCGCCGCACGCAGCGGTTGTCGCGGCCTTTTGATGGGCCTCGAATCCATCTCGCCGCAAAGCCTCCGCTCCTCGCGCAAGAGTTTCAATTCCCCCGATAAATTCGCTCATCTCGTCGAGCGTCTTCACCAGCATGGCATCGCCCTACAGGGCTGCTTCGTGTGCGGCCTTGATGGCGATGATCCCGATGTCTTTCTCAAGACCGCTCAGTTCGCAGTCGATGCGAAGATCGATCTCCCCCGCTTCGCCATTGTGACTCCCTTCCCCAATACCGGCCTTTATCACCGTCTCAAGAACGAAGGCCGCATCCTCACCGAAGACTGGGAACTGTACGATGGTCAGCATGTTGTCTTCACGCCCGCGCAGATGACCGTCCAACAGCTTCAAGAGGGCACCAAGCTCGCCTGGAAATACGCTTACAGTTGGCGCTCGATCGCCTCGCGCCTGCGCCATTCACCCGCGCCCTGGGCCGTCCGCCTGGCGACCAATCTCGGCTACCGCTTCTACGCCAATCACCTCCAGGATTATTACAACTGCGACTGGATCATCGGCCGCGCCCCTAAAGGGGCCGCCGCTGCTGTCGTTCACACCGCGCAGGCTGCGTCTACCCAAAACCCAGTCGAATCGCCGCTCATCCCGCTCTCGATCCCGGTGGGCCGCCGATGAAGCTGACCATCATTCATCCCTGCATCGGCCGGCGTCCCGGCCAGAAATACATCCGCACCTGGCAGATGGAACCGCTCCCCGCCGCCACCATCGCCGGCCTGACGCCCCCTGATGTCTCCATCCGGTTCTATGATGACCGCATGGAACTCATCCCCTTCGACGAGCCCACCGATCTCGTCGCGATCAGCGTCGAAACTTACACCGCCAAACGCGCCTACCAGATCGCCACCGAGTATCGCCAGCAGGGCGTACCCGTGGTCATGGGCGGCTTCCACGCCACTCTCTGCCCCGATGAAGTCGCCCAGTACGCCGAGGCCGTCGTCGTCGGCGAGGCCGAGGGACTCTGGGAAACCGTCATCGATGATTTTCGCCATAAGCGCCCGCAGAAGTTTTACCGCAGCGCTGCCCGCCCCTCTCTGCGCGGCCTGCGACCCAATCGCGATATCTTCCGCGGCAAGCGCTATCTCCCCATCGGCCTGGTCGAAGCCGGCCGCGGTTGCCATTTCAAATGCGAGTTCTGCGCGGTGCAGACGATCTTCAAAGCCACGCAAACGCGTCGGCCCTTCGATGAGATCATCGCCGAGATCAACCGCATCAAACACGATCGAAAGCTCTTTTTCTTTGTCGATGACAACATCACCTCCAACCTCGAACAGGCCAAAGAGTTCTTCCGCGCTCTGATCCCCTGTGGAATCCGCTGGGTCAGCCAGGCGAGTATCAATGCCGCTCACGACGATGAGTTCCTCGATCTGCTCGTGCGCAGCGGATGCAAGGGTGTACTCATTGGCTTCGAGAGCACCAACCCCGCCGTGCTCAACTCGATGAACAAATCCTTCAATATGATGCGCGGCGGATTCGAAAAGGCGATGGCCAACCTGCGTCGCCACTGCATCCGCGTTTATGGCACTTTCATCTTCGGCTACGATCAGGACACGTCCGAGAGTTTTACCTCCGCCCTGGAATTCGCCCGGAAACATCAACTCTACATTGCCGCGTTCAATCATCTCACCCCCTTTCCCGGCACGCCCCTTTACAATCGCCTTCAGGCCGCCGGTCGGCTCCTCTATGATGCCTGGTGGCTCGATGACCAGTATAGCTACAACATGATCCCTTTCGCCCCGGCGCATTTGACTCCTATGCAGTTGCAAGACGAATGTCTGGATGCCCGCCGGCGTTTCTATTCCTGGCCAAGCATCATGCGCCGGAGTTTTGATTACGTAAATCGCTCGGATGGATTCATGTTCCGCAACTTTTACCTGATCAACGCGCTGCATCGCGCCGATGTCAGCGCCCGGGACCACTATCCGCTGGGAGATGCCGCATGGCAGGGCACACTCTGCAAAGCCCAGTGAGACCTTCCGCACAATCGGTGCGTTTCGCGCTGGCCACCACCGCCGATGACTCCGACATCCGCCGGCTCCTCCGCGAGCACTCAATGCCGGGCGATATTCAATTGACGTTGGAGCGCGAGCCCAACAGCGCCTTCGCCAATGAAATTGCAGGAGACATTCATCACACCATCCTGGCCCGCGATGCGTCCTCAGATGATTTGCTCGGTATGGGCAGCGTTTCCATTCGCGATGCCTATATCAATGGCCGGATCGAGCGCCTCGGCTACCTTGGCCAACTGCGTTTCGCCACGCCCGTTCGTCGCGCTGTTCTGTTGGGTGGGTATCGCCTTCTTCACGACTTGCACCCTTCCCTCAATACGCACGTCTATCTCACCAGCATCGCCGCCGACAACCACCGCGCCCAGCGCCTCCTCGAAGCCAACCTTTCTGGCATGCCTATCTATCGCCGGCTTGAAGAGTTCGTCACACTCGCCCTCTCCACCCGCCAGCGTTGTCAAACGCGCCATGCCATCCGCATCGAGCGCGCCAATCCCGCGTTGCTCGATCAACTCCTCGCCTGCCTCCACCGCAACGCAAAACGTCATCAGTTCACCCCCGCCTGGACCGCGCGCGAACTCCCCGCTCTACGAAATCTCGCCCTGGAAAACTTCTACCTCGCCATGCATCAAGGCCGAGTCGTCGGCTGCATGGCCCGGTGGGATCAGACTCCTTTTAAGCAGGTTGTCATTCACGGCTACAGCCGCCGCCTCGCGCTTGTCCGTCCGGTGCTCAACTGCCTCGCCCCCCTGATTGGCCTGCCTGTATTGCCGGCGGTCGGCACGGTGCTGGCGCAGGAATACGCTTCTCATCTGGCAATCGATAACGATGATCCGCGCATCTGCCGCGCCCTGATCGAAGCGATGCGCGCCGATGCCCGTGCCGCCCGCCGGGATTATCTCGTGATTGGCCTCGCCCGCCGCCATTCGCTGTTTGCGGCCGTCTCCGCTGAGTTTGCCCATCGCGCCTACCGCAGTATCCTTTACAGCGTCCATTGGCGCGATGATGAACCCGCCGGGTCAATCGACAATCGGATGCCTCATCCGGAGGTGGCGCTGCTATGACCGATCATCACCCATCGAGACAAACGACAGTGATCGAAGCAGTCTTCCCTTCTTCCCGGCCGGGATTGACCGGCCGACTCGTCGCGCGCGATGCATTGGCACTCGCCCATCTCGATGCCATGTATCATCTTCTCTCGGATCATTTCGAGAACGTTCATCGTAATACCTTCGAAGATGATCTGGCCCATAAAAACTGGGTCATCCTGCTCGAAGAAACCATGACGGGCCGCCTAGCTGGCTTCTCGACACTCCTCGGCTATCAAACCCTCTTCTCGAACCGCCCAGTCACGATCGTCTACTCCGGCGACACCATCGTCCGCCGCGATGCATGGGGAAGCGCCGTCCTCCCTCGCACGTGGATCGCCTCCGTCAACACGCTGCGCCGCCTTTACCCCCCAGCCCCCTGCTACTGGCTCCTAATCACCTCCGGTTTCCGCACCTACCGTTTTCTCCCTCTATTCTGGCAGCGCTTCTATCCGCGCTACGATGCCGCCACGCCGCCGGAGATGCGCGAATTGATCGATCACATCGCCATCGAGCGCTTCGGCGCCGCCTACGACGCCATCACCGGCGTTGTCCGCTTTCCATCACCCCAACCCCTTCGCGACGATCTGCGTGGCATTCCCCTTGGGCGCCTCGCCGATCCCCACATTGCCTTCTTCAACAGCATGAACCCGGGCCACGAGCGAGGTGAAGAACTCGTCTGCCTCACCGAACTCTCGGCGGACAACCTCGCCGCCGCCGGCCGACGCATGGTCGGCGAAGGCATCTGACCATGGACTGGCGCAGCACTCTCGCCAACGCGCTGTGGTGGTATTCCAATGCGATGGGTCATGCTCGTTTCCGAAGTAGCCTGAATAAGCCGCGCGAAGTTCAACAAACCCTTCTCCATCGCTATCTCCGAACCAACGCCCAAACCGCCTTCGGCCGCGCCCACCACTTCGCCGACATCCGCACGATCACCCAATTCCAAGCCCGTGTCCCACTCGCGACCTACGATGATTACGAACCCTACATCGATCGCATCCGCGCGGGCCAATCCCACGTCCTCACCCGCGAGCCGGTTACCCGCCTGATGCCCTCCAGCGGCTCAACCCGTGCCCGGAAGCTCATCCCTTATACTGCGAGCCTCCAACGCGAATTCAACGCCGCCATCGCCCCCTGGATCTGGGTGTCCGTTCCGCGATCCGCACTAACGCGAATCTAGTCGACGAGATTGCAGTTCGGGCAGAGGCCTGGGGAGCGCGGCAGGGATTAAACGGAACCGCTCGGGAAATCGGAACCGCGAAGCATGTCTACGCGAAAGATCTGCTGAACCGATACCAGCAAATGTTCGGCGACCGGGGGCTCAATACTGAAGTGCGGTATGTGAGCCAAGCGTTGTGGGAGCCGGGGAGAGGCA
>JBBRTW010000100.1:0-17563 GCA_038244055.1 Tepidisphaerales bacterium
CAAGGTCGCGCCCGCCTACGCCCGCAAGCGGATCGGCGCGGAACTCCAGACCCATCCCTACGCCAGCCGATTCATCGACACGACCACGGCCGCCCCCTGGCGCGAATGCTACGATCCGGCCCACCCTGTGACGCGCACCGAGAGCCGGCAATTCAAGACCGAGTTGCTGAGCGTGGTATCGAAGGAAATGAAACTGGTCTGCGGTTCGGAAACCGGCCACGATGCGGTGGTGCCCGTCTGCGACTATTTCGAAGGCATGCTCAGCCTCGGGCCCTACCGCATCCACGAGGCCGGGCGGAACACGGCGCAGATCATCGATGAAGTCCCGGAGCAGATCACGAATTTCCAACTCAACCCCGCCTATCGCCTGCCGCTTTGGGAACTGGTTTACCACGACTGCGTCGTCGCCCACTGGTACTGGGGCGACTACAACAACAAGCTGCCGGCCGTCTGGCCGAAGCGCGACCAGTTCAACGCCCTGTATGGGACGGCCGGGATGTTCATGTTCAACCGGGATTACTGGACGAAAAACAAGGAGCGATTCGTCCAGAGCTACAAGGCATGGAGCGCGATCGCGCGAAACGCGGGATACAGCGAAATGACCGGCCATCGGTTTTTGACGGAGGATCGCCAGGTGCAGCAGACGAGTTTTGCGGATGGGACGATTGTCACGGTGAATTTCTCTCCAACTCCGTTTACCGGCGCGGGCACTCAATCGCTGGCGGCGGGGGAAATCCGAACCGAGATGAAGAAATAAGGCGAGTTTTCCTTGTCAGACCCGCCTCCGCCATGGCATCATGATGCCGGGTCACCTCCCCGACCCAGCCCACCGCCGCACACACGGGCTTGATATCCGCGGCGTGTATCCCCATGGCCGATGTACGAATCCGCAGGCAGATCGCGCTCCTGGCAGCGCGAATGATGTACGAGCGCACCGAATCGGAGTATTTCACCGCCAAGCGCAAGGCCGCCCGGCAACTGGGGGTGGAATACCGCTACCGGCCCAGGGACCTCCCCTCTAACGCTGAAATCCGCGACCAGATTCAGGCGATGGCCAATATGTACGAAGGGGACCAGCGCACCCAGAATTTGCGCGAGATGCGCCTGGCCGGGCTGCGGATGATGCGCCTTTTGTCCGCCTTCCGGCCGCGCCTGATCGGCAGCGTTCTCACCGGCCACACGCGCCAAGGGTCGGATATCGATCTCCACGTCTTCTCCGACAGCGTCTCGCCCATCAGCGCGCTTTTGGAGGATGAAGGGTACACCTGCGAAGTCGAGCACAAACGAATCCGCAAGAACAACGAAGAGCGCGTCTTCACGCACATCCACACGGCCGACCGCTTCGAGTACGAGCTCACGCTTTATCCTTCAGACAAAGTGCATTACGCCTTCAAAAGCTCGATCACCGGAAAGGCGATCGAGCGCGCCAGCATCGCCGAGCTGGAGCAGTTTCTGTTGCAGGAGTATCCGGGGATCGATCTCGATGCCGATGCGGTGGAGGCCGAGCGCGGGCTGGATCGCTTCGAAATTTATCGCCTGCTGCTCGAGCCGCTGGAGAAGGTCAAGCAGAATCCCGCCTGGCACCCCGAGGGCGATGCGCTCTACCACAGCCTGCAAGTGTTCGAATTGTCGCGCGATGCCCGGCCGTGGGATGAGGAATTGATCCTCGCCGCGCTCCTGCACGATGTCGGCAAGGCGATCGATTCATCGGATCATGTGGCGGCCGGGCTATCGGCGCTCGAAGGTTTTATTACGCCGCGCACCGCGTTTTTGATCGCCCATCACATGGATGCCCAGGCGCTTTACGATGGCCGGCTGGGGGCGCGAGCGAAAGGCCGCCTGGAATCATCGGAGGATTTCGAGGATCTGATGCTTCTGCGCGAGATGGACCGCGCCGGCCGGGTGCGCGGCGCGGTGGTGGGGACGATCGAGCAGGCGCTGGATTATCTGCGCGAGCTCGATGCTGAGAGCGCAATGTAGCATGGGCATCCTGCCCATGTATGTTGCCTTTCCCCGATTAACACTCACAATCCCCGGCCGATGGAGACTCTCGAAGGCCGACAATCCGTTTACGCCGCCCTGCAAGCCCGCCAGCGCATGTTCCAGATGATCCTGATCGCGCACGGCGCGCATGTGGAGAAATTCGAGGAAGTCCTGGCGCTGGCGGCCGAATTGAACGTGCCCGTCAAAACCGTCGATCGCCGCGAGCTCGATGCCATGGCCCACGGGCAGAGCCACGGCGGCATGATCGCCCTCGCCACCGCCAAGCCGCGCTTGAACGGCGACCAGCTCATCGCGCTGGTCGAGCAGATGCGCCAGCCCGCGCTCCTCCTGCTAATCGAAGGGGTTGAAGATGCCCGCAACCTTGGCTTCACGCTGCGCAGCGCGGAGGCATTGGGCGTGCATGCCGTGCTCATTAAGAAGCATCTGTGGGACCTGGATGCCACGGAAATCGCCCGCCCCGCCAGCGGCGCTTACGAGCGCCTGCCCCTGGTGCAGATCGACAGCGTCGCCCCGATCCTGCAGCTCCAGCGCATGGGCCTGCGCCTCTACGGCTGCATCGCCGGCGCGAAGCGGCGCATCTACGATGTCGATTTGGCCGGCCCGTCCATCCTGGCCATCGGCGGCGAAAAGCGCGGCCTCTCCGGCGCGGTCCGGGAAATCTGCGACCAGTTCATTACCATCCCATCCGCGGGTGTATCCACTTCGCTCTCTCTCTCCCATGCCGCCTGCATCGTGATGGGCGAGGCGATGCGGCAGCGGGTAGTGAAGCGAAGTATCGATATGTCGAGTGGCGCAGCAAACGGCATGGATGAGGCAGGCGGCATCGACGCGCCCGCCATGGATTCGCCGTCTGATGGAATGGAAGAAGCGAGCAATTCAGCGCCGGAGTGATTCCGCTTGCAAAAAGGGATGAAAAAAGGGACGGGAGCTTTTATTTTCCGTTTCCGATTTCACCCCCGCTGTGTTTTATCCGAATAGCGTCCGCTCCTGCGGCGCTTCCCGGACCTCCATTCCCATCCTCTTCATGAATCGCCGTGCCGTGGTGATCGCGTAGCCGTAGTAGTCGTTGTTGAACAGCACAAATGTATCGCCGATTGACGGGGCGTGATGCTCGATCTGCGCCTTCCACCATTCCAAACTCGGGTTTACATCCACCTGCTCATGGCTGAGTTCCTTGAACTGATCGTGCTTGCCGATCAGCCGGATGTAGGTGAAATCGGTTGTCAGGTGCAGCCACGCCGGACGGGATAAATACTCGGCCGCCACCAACGCGCACCGGTGTCCGCGCAGTAAATCCAGAGTCGGCTGGTTTCCCCACGAGGCATTGCGAAACTCCACCGCGAAACGAATCTCCCGCGGCAACGATTCCAGCAGGCGCTGCAATCCTTCGAATTGATCGACGCCGCAGAACGGAGGCAATTGAATCAGCACCACCGCCAGTTTCGACCCGAACTCGCGCATGACCTCCAAAAACTGCCGCATCTCCGCCAGGCGATGCTCCATCGCCCCCTCGTGCGTGATGGCCTTGGGCACTTTGGGGCAGAACTTGAATGATTCCGGCGTCAACTCCGCCCATCGCCGAACCCTCTCCACCGGCGGCACCGCGTAGAAGGTCGTATCCAGCTCCACACAATCAAAATGCTGCGCGTAGTGAGCCAGATAGTGGGCCGGCTTAGTCCCCTGCGGATAGAAAACCCCCGCCCAATCCGAATAGCTGAATCCCATTGTTCCGACGTGCAGCATCATCACTGCATTCTGCGAAAATGCCTCGATAGCGACAAGGGCAAATCTGACCATTGCGGATCGCCGATGGCGGATTGCGGATTGAAAAACGTTCACCCTGGTCTTGATTCCGCAATGCCCCCAATCTGTAATGGTCTCACTTTCCCTTCACACACCACAAAAACTTCCGCCCCTTGATAAAAATCGCCCCATCCGACACCGCCGGCGAGGAGTAATTGGAATCGCCCAGATCGTTTGAGGCCACAATCTCCGGCTTCTCGCCTGCCTTGATGACGAAGCTCATCCCGGCCGAGGCGAAGTAGATCAGCCCATCCTCCGTCACGATCGGGCTGGCGGCCGGCGTCGATCCTTCGAGGCGCTGGCTGAAAACTTCCGATCCATCGGCCAGCTTGAATACCTTCAGCACACCCGGCGATTGCAGGCGATAGAGATGCGGCCCGAAAATCGCGGCCGAACCAAACGCCTCGGGAATCTGCTTGATCGTCCACTTGGCCTGCGTCTTGGTGACATCCCCGCTGGCGGCCGGATCGACTCCAACCGCAAACCCCGGCCCGCCGCGGCCGCTATCGACATAGGCGATGCCCGTCTCCTTCGAGAAGACCGGCGAGACCGTATCGCCCTTGGCCTTGGCCCACCACGCGACCTTGCCCGTTTCCGGATCGACCCCTTGCAGCGCCTCGGAGGCCGCGACGAGGAGCAGGGGCTTGCCGCCGATTTCAATGAGTGTCGGCGTGCTATGGGCGAAATTGACCTCCGGCCGCTTGGCCTCCCATTTGATCTCGCCCGTCTTCTTGTCGAAGCCGTAGAGGCTCGATTGTTTCCTGGTCGTATCGGCCTGGATGATGACCGTCTCCTTGTAGAGCAGGGGGGAGCAGCCGATGGCGACGTCGAAGGCCGCGTAGTTGGGCAGATCGCGATGCCAGAGGACTTTGCCCTCGTGATCCAGCGCTGCCAGAACGCCGGACCCGAAGAGCGCGTAAACGCGCTCGGCATCGGCGGCCGGGGTTGGCGCGGAGTAGCCGCCGCGCAGGTCCGTCAGATTCCACGGCCCGGCCGGCACGGGCGTATCCCAGAGCTGCTTTCCATCGGACTTATTGAAACACAATACATGATGCTCGCGCCCGGCATTGATCGCGATGGTGATGAAGACTTTCTCGCCGATGACGATGGGCGAGGAATAGGGTGTCTCCGCCTTGGGGAGCGGCGCTTTCCAGGCGATGTTCTCACCGGTCTTGGCGCTCCATTTGCTTGGCAGGTTCTTCGCGGGGGTGAGGCCCTGCCCCGTCGGCCCGCGCCATTGCGGCCAGTCTTCGGCCAGCGCCGGCCGCGCCGCGGCGAGCAGAAGAACGCAGCACGTTATCGATTTGATCGCATAGAGCTGTTTCGCCACTGCCAATACCTCCGCCACTTTGGGCACCTGACTCAACACCGCGCCGTCGCGGGCGTATCATCCTGTGCGGATCGATTCAACACAAATCAGGAGACTTTTATGCTCAGGACGCTCGCCGCGTTGTCGTTTCTCGCCATGGCCGCCGGTATCTTTGCCGCCGAATCCAAAGCCCCGGCCGGACCGCTGCAATTCAAGGTCAAGGATATCGACGGCAAGGACGTCGACCTGGGCCAGTACAAGGGCAAGGTCGTGCTGATCGTCAATGTCGCCAGCAAGTGCGGCAACACCCCCCAGTACAAGCAGCTTGAAGAGATGTACAAGAAGTACGCCGACAAGGGCTTGGTGATCCTCGGCTTCCCCGCCAACGAGTTTAACGGCCAGGAACCCGGCAGCAACGAAGACATCAAAACCTTCTGCACCAGCAAGTATGGTGTGACTTTCCCGATGTTCTCCAAGATCGTCGTCAAAGGCGAAGGCACCAACGATTTGTACAAGTTCCTGACCTCCAAGGACTCCAATCCCAAGTTCGCCGGCGACATCACCTGGAACTTCGAGAAATTCCTCATCGGTAAGGATGGCCAGGTCGCCGCCCGTTTCACGCCCCGCACCAAGCCCGATGATGCCAAGGTCGTCAAGGGGATTGAAGACGAACTGGCGCGGTAGGTCGGCGCGGTGGGTACGGTTCGATTCGCCTTTTGCGATTCAGGCCGCATTCATTTCAGCAGGTTCAAAGGATTGGCCGCTCATCCCGGCCAATCCTTGCCTCGTCTGATGCAGGGGTTGTCGCCCGGCATCGGCTTGTCAGTTTTTCGCGCTTCCCCTATCCACATCTCAACGGCCCCGGTACTCTTCCAAAGCATGTCGAACCCATCGGCCGATTTGTTATCCTCGCGGAGCCATCCATGACCACCTGCTGGAAGTGCAACAATCCACTCCGCCAGCAGGATACGGCATTCTGCCCCATCTGCGGCGCAGCGCTTAAGTCCGATGCCTCTGTCGTCGCAGGCTCGACCGCGCTAAGCGCCGGTCAGGTCGCCTTGCCCGTGTTGCCCCTCGAATACAGCGGGCCGCAGCGCCCTGCGGCCAGCAATTTCCGCTGGGTGGTGTTGACCCTGGTTTTTCTCGCGATCACCATCAATTACATCGATCGCATGGTCATGGGCATTCTCGCCCCCAGCCTGCGCGAGCAATACAAGATCGATGATACGGCCTACGGTTACATCACCGCGGCCTTCGGATTGTCGTACGCGATTGGTCAGATGGCCTCGGGCCGGTGGCTGGATTGGGTCGGCACCCGAGTGGGTTATGCAATCGCGCTGGTGTCCTGGAGCGCGGCTTCGATGCTGCACGCGGGTGTTCGCTCGGCCTTTGGATTTGGGGTCGCGCGCGCGCTGCTGGGCGTTACCGAGTCGCCCGCCTATCCCGCCGCGACCAAGACATTGGCCGAGTGGTTTCCCAAGAAAGAGCGCGCTTTCGCGATGGGGTTCGTCAACGCCGGTTCCAATGTTGGCGCGGTGATTGCCCCCATCATGGTGCCGTGGCTGGCGATCAATTTCGGATGGCAATCGGCCTTCGTCGTCACCGGCGCGATCGGGTTGCTCTGGCTGGTCGCATGGATTCCGCTTTATCGCCGCCCGCAGGACCATCCACGCGTTTCGGCCGCCGAATTGGCGCATATCGAATCCGATCCGCCCGAGGCGCCCGGAAAGCTGCGCTGGGTTCGCCTTCTGGCGCACAGGCAGACATGGGGCTTTGCCCTGGGCAAGTTCATGACCGACCCGATCTGGTCGTTCTATCTGTTCTGGCTTCCTTCGTTCCTGAAAGACCGCCACAAGGTCAACATTGATGGTGTGGCCGCGCCGCTGATCGTCGTTTATCTGATGGCCGATGTGGGGAGCATCGCCGGCGGATGGCTCTCATCATTTCTCATCAAGCGCGGCTGGACGGTCAACAGCGCTCGGAAAACTGCGATGTTGATTTGCGCGCTGGCGATCGTGCCCAGCGCCTTCGTCTCGGTCGTGCAGGATATGTGGACGGCCGTCTTCATCGTCGGAATCGCGGTGGCGTCCCACCAGGGCTTTTCATCCAATCTCTATACGCTGGTGTCCGATACGTTCCCCAAGCGGGCCGTCGGCTCGGTCGCGGGAATGGGCGGGACTTTCGGCTACGTCGGCTACACCCTTTTCGGGATCATTACCGGTTGGATTCTGACCGCTAATGGAAAGAACTATCTCCCGATTTTCATCATGTGCTCATCGGCTTATGTCATTGCCTTCGCGGCGATCCACCTGCTGATGCCCAAGTTGGAACCCGTTAACATCGAAGAGATTTCTCCGCGCGGATTTGAAGTGCTGCCCCCGGGCCGTTGATGTTCATGCTCGGTGATTGAGCCGGGCAATGCGATTTACGGAAATCCACCCTGGGCCACCGCATTCACGGCCGCGCCGTCCCCACGGTCAAGGGCCTTCCATCCAACTCCATCCCATCCAGCGCCAGGATCGCCGACTTGGCTTCTTCTTCCGTGCTCATGATCACCACGCCCAGGCGGCGATTTCGGCCCAGGGTGTGCGAGGCGACCACTTCAGCGCTCTGGATCGTGCCGTGATCGGCGAAGAGGTTCTCGAGATCTTCCGCGGCCGCCGCCTGGCTCAAATTGCCGATGTAGACTGTTTTGCCCATGGAAAGAACTCCGGCGGGGTGAGCGGGTTCCGAGATGAAGGGGTAACGCCCGAATCAGGCGGCCGCGTTCAAAAGGGGGGGAACCGCACCAGCGGACAGGAAAGGATCATCAGACCCAGACCCTATATCTTATGTGAATCGGTGGGGTAAGTACAGGAGGGCCCTGTTTCAGCATGAACGCGATGTAATGCAATCGAGAGTTGGAGCGCGCGCGATCGGCCGCGTCTGTAGCTGAACGCGACAAATCCAGCGCGAGCGCTGCTTTGCCGTGTTTTCGGATAAAGCCTATGATTCGGACACATGGAGCCGACACCGGAATTGATCGCCCAACTGGATCGTGAGGACCTGGAGCAGGCGCGGCGGATGACGCCAACCCAAAAGCTTCTGGCGGGGGGTGAATTGTTCGATGACGCCTGCCGTTGGGCCATGGCGGGAATCCGCGATCAGTATCCGGGGATATCCGAAGAAGATGCTCAAAAGGAACTGCGCCGTCGCCTGGGAATGGGGAGTGAATGGGAGGATTTCTCGTGACAGCCAATGAGATCATGTTCCGGTTCATCGAGGGGTTCGATGCATTGGGCGTTCCCTATATGCTCGTGGGGTCCTACTCGAGCAACGTGTATGGTCGGCCCCGCTTGACGAAGGATGCCGACTTTGTCGTGCAGCTCGATGGCGACCCGATGCCGGCGTTGACGAAGTTTCTCGGAGCGGAATTCATTGTCGATCCGCAGATGTCCTTCGAGAGCGTGACCGGGACCATGCGTTATATCGCGGCACACCGAACCAGCGCATTCAAGGTGGAAATGTTTTTGCTAAGCAGCGATGACCACGATCGCGCTCGATTCAGGTCCCGGAGGTTGATTGATTTCGAAGGGCGGCGACTCTGGCTGCCTCGGCCTGAAGACGTGGTGATTACGAAGCTTCGGTGGTCCATGGGCGGGAATCGCGCCAAGGATGTCGAGGATGTCAGGCAGATACTGGCGATGAGGGCCGATCAACTGGATATGGGGTATATCCGGGGGTGGACCGATCAGCACGGCACGCGCGAGCTGTTTGAGAAAATTCTGGCGAGAGTGCAATCCGAAGCACAGCCGAAATCATGAAGCGCGCTGCCACGGACAGGCTGCGAACCCTACTTCACGACCTCCACCCCACCCTCCGTCCCAATCAGCGCCACACTCGCCAGCCCCAGAAACAGCCCGCATTCGACGATCCCGGCGCGGGTTTCGAGCTGGGCTTCCAGGGCGGCCGGGTCGTGGATGCCGCCTTCGAAATAGCAATCGTAGATGAAATTGCCGTTGTCGGTGACGACGACCATCCCGCCGCCGGCCATGCGGAGTTTTGGCGTCGCGCCCAGCGAGCGCAGGAAGGCTTCGTGCGTCTCGTACCCGAACTGGGCCACCTCGACCGGCAGGGGGGAGCGCGTGCCGAGGGTCTGGACCACCTTCCCCTGATCCGCGATGATGACCAGCTTCTTCGAGTTCTGGGCGACCACTTTCTCCCGCAGCAGCGCGCCGCCGAGTCCTTTAATGAGATTCAAATTCGGGGCGACTTCATCCGCGCCGTCGACGGTCACATCGGCCGGGAAATGCTCCGCCAGCGTCGTCAATGGGATATGCAGCTCGATCGCGCGGCGTTCGGATTGCTTGGATGTGGGAATGCCGCGAATGTCGCGCAGTTTGCCGGCGCGCATTGCCCCGGCCAATTCAATCAAGAAGTAGTCCGCCGTGGACCCGGTGCCCAGGCCGACGATCATGCCGCTTTCGACAAACTCCAGAGCGGCCTGTGCCGCCCGCTGCTTGGGATTCATAAGGGGGCGGATGATAGCGGCAGGGGGGAATGGATGCGAACCACGGGGAGGGGAGGGCAATCGCATGTGGCATGAAGTGGGTAACAATTGCGGATTTCGGATTGCGGATTGTGGATTGAAATGCGGTTTTCAATCCGCAATCCGCAATCCACAATCCGAAATCGATGCGATAGGAGTTACATGCGATTGCCCTGACGGGGAGGGGCGGAATTGCGGATTTCGGGTTGTGGATTGCGGATCACCATCGGATTTGCAATCGCTAATGCGGTTCAGGCTCAAAGGCGGCTGGAATTTGGCCGATGTTAGAGACAGTTACGCACCCCGTGGCGGGGGTTGGTGGCTGGCGTCCGGTAAACCCTTGGATATGCTGGCGTTATCCCGGTGTGACGGGTGGAGAAGATTTGAACCCTCCTGCCGATTATGGCACAATGCCCGATCGTCCGGGGGAGGGCTTGTTTGGGAGATAACCCGGAACCGAACCTGATGCTTTTGCAAACTAACAGCTACGTTGTCCCCAGTGAGAAGCGCTCGGACCATGCCCGCCTCATGCGCCGATTCCGCCAGGCCATGCACCGCATCGGCTGCGACTCGTTTGAAGTCTACGAGCAGGCCGGCCCCAACTGGAGCAACAACAACCAGTCCGCGCAGGCGACCGGCCGCTTCGTCCAGATCATGCGTTTCCGCGATCGCAAGCATCAGCTCGCGGTGCAGAACGCCGAGCGGAGCGATCCCGGCGCGCAGCAGCTCATCGCCGAGTTCTGCGAACTGGTGAATTTCCCGTATCAGCAGGAGCGCGGGCTGTTCGTGGTGGGGTTCTACACCAGCGTTCTGCCGGTTGCGCCGGTGCGCGTGGGTCCGGCGGCGGCGGCGGCATCGGAAGAGGCCGAGGATTTGGAAAATGGGACGGCCGATGCAGCTCCGGATGAGATTCCCGCGCCCTCGGCATCGCAGGGCGTCGCGGCCGGCGTTGTGGCGGCGGCGGTGGGGGCCACGATCGCCCAAACCAGCGAAGTCGAGCCGATCGCCGAAGACGCGGTCGATGCACCTCAGCTTGAGTCGGCGGAGTCGGTCGATTCGTCTGAGCCGGCCGAGTCAGGATCGCAGCAGCCCGTCGGCATTCGATTCGATGCGGTTGAACCGGCCGAGTCGCCGTCCGAAGTTGAGTCAACTGAGGTCGCTGACGAGGCGCAAGAAGTGATTGACGCGGAAATCGAAGAGCCCATCCATGTTTCTCATGAAGAGCCCGACGCCTCTTCGGCCGAAGAAGTCATCGATTCTGCTGAACCGGAAATCGAAGCCGCCGCGCCGGAAGAATCAACTGTTGATGTCAATGAAGCTTCGGCCGAAGTGCATGAGGGCGACCCCGTCCCGATTGCGATCAACTCTGACTTGAACGAAGTGCCGGCCGACTTCGCTGAGGGTCAGAGCGATGCCCCGGCCAATGCTGACACACTCGCCGCGGGCAATCAGCCACTGTCCGAAGAAGCGCTCCTGGCGGAATTGGGTGAGAAACGGCCCGACGCCGAAGAATCGCCAGCGAGCAATGAGCCGGGCCTGATCGAAGCCGCCACGGATGACCTCTCCCATCTCCCCGCCAATGATGAGGCCGCTGACCACGCTCTGGATGGGGAGTTCAACTTCGAAGAGGACCTCACCCTCGACCTGGCCTCCCGCCTTGACGATGAAAACCTGCATGGCCAGTCTGCTTCGGGCAATGGCCACTCTGACGATAAACACAATCGCTAGCGGGATTTGTGATCGAAAGCGCGCCGGGTGGACGATATAGCCCTGTTCAGGCAGGCTTGTCTTCGAACATCGACAATCGTTTATAATGGCTAACATTCAACCCGCGTGGCCATCTTATACGCCATGAGGTTCATCAGACGTCCGCCGTGTGGCGGGCGTCAAATGGAATTGATCGCCGGCCGGGCGTGATTTTGAAATCATCGCCCCGCGCCTTTAGAAATGCATTCAACGGAGGTCTGCTGTGTACAAGTTCATCAAGTACCTTTTCATCACCGCCTTTGTCCTGGGCGGATGGGCTTTGGCGGCGTCATCGCTGCATGTCGTTCGCACGACCGTGCCGGCAGACAAGTGGCAATGGCTGCCCATCTGGGTGGAAGTGATCCCCAAGGGCCATCTCACGTTCAAGCAGATCTGGGTGGATACCACCAAGTGGACCGATCAGGATCTGGCCAATAACCCTGATTTGAAGACCAAACTCGAACAAGCAGGAAGAAACGATGTGACCACTGCCGCGCAGGCAAACCGCGTTCCGGACATGGAACACACCGTTTCCATCCCGGCCGAGCCCACGCCTGCGAATCCCAAAGCCACAACTCCGCCGCCCCAGCCGCAGCCGAGCGTCACACCGGCTTCCCCCGCCCCGGCCAAGAGCAAGAGCATCTTCGATTTCAGCAAATAACCGGCGATTGCAGGAATCGATCAATTTGAACTGACCCGAGGGCGGGATTGATTTGAGCTTGACGGCTCGAATCGGTCCCGCCCTCTTCTTATTTGGCAATGGATGCGATTCGAGCGTTTCATCGGGCGCGAGCGCGGAAATCGCGACTTATTCCCACAATCTGAATTATTCTTTCCTCGAACGTGCAACGAATCTCCGCGCGGGGAGATCACCGGTCATCGGATTCGCAATTCAAGCACCGGATTACCCGGGCATTGCAAGGCCTCACTTCTCAAGCTCGTAAAGGTGTTCAAATGGATCTCAAGCTCTTCTCGGCGGTGTCGTTCTCGGCTGTCAACTCGGGAAAATCATCAACGGCCTCCGCGGCGATGACACTGGCCGCGCCGGTTGCGGCTGCGAAGCCCGCTGCGACAATTGTGGCCGCCGATACGGGCCGTTCCGGAACCGTTTTGAAGGGCACCGCTCTGCAAGATGCTTTGATCCTCCCCAACTCAAAACTCAATCTCGGCGCGATTCCGGAAGTCAACATTCCGGGACTGACCGGCGGCATGGGCAAGAACGGATTGCCCGGCGGCCTCGGTGGGCAGCTCGGCGATCTCGGCGGATTTGGAGGCAACGGCGGGCTTGGCGGACTCGGCGGCTTCGGCGGCAAGAACGGGCCGCTCGGTGACCTGGGCGGATTCGGCGGAAGTGGCCGATCCGGTGGACTCGGCGGCCTCGGTGGATTTGGCGGCGACGAAGGCGGCTTCGGCGGGCTTGGCGGCCTCGGTGGCGTCGGCGGTGGCCTTGGGCTCGGCGGCAAGGGCGGGATCGGTGGCCTGGGCAAAGGTGGCCTCGGAGGTCTCGGTGGATTCGGCGGGATGGGAGAGGGTGGGCTTGGCGGACTCGGCGGACTCGGCGACCTTGGCGGCTTCGGCGGCCTCGGTGGAAAAGGCCCACTCGGCGGATTCGGCAAGAACGGCGGACTCGCCGGCTTGGGCAAAGACGGCGCGCCCAGCGGTGGCGCTGGCAATGCCGGTGGCAGCAAAGGTGGAACCGGCTCGGCCATCGGTTCGGCGATTGGCGGCGCGATTGGCGGATCGACCGGTGCGAAGATCGGCGGAGCGGTCGGTGGCGCGGCCGAAAAGAACAGCGGCGCGGGCGGTGGCAACAGCGCCAAGGACAGCGGCACCAAAGGCGCGACCGCCGGCAGTGTCTGGGCGGACCTTTGCCCGATCGTCGTCGGCGCTGGCGCGGCGGCGGTGGGTGGAGTCGTCACGGCCGGAGCCGGGCCGGTTGCGGGCGGCGCGGCGGCGGGTGCGGCGGCCACCATCGGGCTGAAGATGTGCCCCGATACGAAGGACGAAAAGAAGGACGACAAGACTGCCGAACCCAAGAAGGACGGCGCCAAGCCCGATCCCAATGCCCGCCCCGATGATTCGGGCACCGGCGCAGGCAGCGGGCCGAGGTCGAACGTGGCCAACGCCTTTATGCCCGCCGATGATGCGGTCGGCAACAATGGGCCCAGGGGCAATGTCGCCAGCGCCTTCATGCCGGCCGATGAGTCGGTCGGCAACAACGGCCCGCGCTCGAATATCTGGATGCCCGCCGATGATGGGAACAGCCCCCACGGCCCGAACCTTTATTCTGCCCTGCTTTCCAATGCTGCCGTGGCGGCCAAAGCGGGGACGCGCGTGGCGATCCGGTGATTCCGCAATCGCAACGATCAACATGCATGAGATACCCGCCCGCGCCGGTTTCACCGGCGCGGGCGGCATCGTTGCTCATTGTGGTGCGGCCTTTCAGGCTGCTCCGTAGAAGCAGGCTAAAAGCCTGCACCACAATAACGGCGTCCGCTATGCCAACCTGCGAACTGCTTTAGAACAGGGTCAGCGCGACCTTCGGATCGGCCGACAGTTTGAACAGCGCGCTGGTCTTGGAAATCCGCAGTAGCTCTTCGATGGTTTCGGGATGGGAGATGACCAGTCGGCCCTTGGCTTCGAGCATTTTCTTGTTGATGCCGATGAGCATTCCCAAACCGGCGCTGCCGCAATGCTCGACGTGCTTGAAGTCGATGACCAGCTTGCGGAGACCCTGGTCGATCATGGCCTTGATCTCATCGGAAATCCGGCCGACATCCAGCGCGCTGGTCAGGTTGGCGTGCTTGAGGCGCACGACCTTGATCGCGCCGAACTCGCGCACCTTGTAATCATCCGTTTCGTAGTCCACGCACACTCCCGAATCAGGGCCCAATATCAACCGCGAAATCGACACCCTTTGAGTACTTTGCGTAACACCTGATTGAATTCGAGTCAACGGTGCAAGCCATCCAAACGTCCGAACGTCAGGATGTCAGAACGTCAGAACGTCAGAACGTCAGAACCTCAGAACCTCAGAACGTCAGAACGTGTTGAGCGCCGGAACGTGTTGAGCGCCAGAGCGTCGAGCCGTCAAACCGCAAACCCGCCAAACCGTCATCCTGAGGTACTCCGAAGGATCTTCCCCATCCGTCGCGGCCCGTTCACTTGATGAATGGCCTAATCCGATCGAACGCAGATTTTTCAGTCGCCTGAAGCTCCCTCAAAACGACTCTGGCGCGATCGAATGAAATTACATACCCGGCGGCTTGGCAGACTCAGACTCTGCCGCAGGCGAACCACCCGCCCCGCTTGCATTCTCCGGCCGTGGCCCCGATGGCAGCCGCACCCGTATCGCGGTGCCCTTGGAAGATGTTTCGACCGCCACGCCGCCGCCGAGAAGCTCCACAAATCGTTTGACGACGCTCAGGCCCAGGCCCATGCCGCGCGACATGTACTGGTAATCGCCGCTGGAATGACGGGCCACATCCGCGCCGGTGAAGAAGGGCTGGAAGAGGTTGGGCAGGTCGGCGGCCGGGATTCCCGGGCCGGTGTCGCTGACGGCGATTTCGACGGCCGGGCCGCGGATCGCATCGACCTTGCTGACGCGCACGGCGACGATTCCGCCATCGGGGGAAAAGCGGATCGCGTTGCTGATGAGATTGGAAATAATGTCGCGGATTTTTTCAGGGTCCGCCCAGACGGGGGGTAGATCGGTGGCGACGTGGATGTCCCAGGTCTGGTGGCGCTCGTGGAGGAAGGGCTCGTGCTCCTGGCAGACGCCCTGAACGATCGCGATCAGATCCAGTTGCACGATTCTCGGGCTGCGCTCGAAATGATCGGCCGCCAGCAGCTTGAACATGTTCTCGACGATCTTGTTGAGCCTTTGCGCCTTGGAGGAAATGCGCGTCAGCAGCGCCGGATCGGAATGTCCGTTCATTCGCTGGGCCAACTGGGTTGCTCCCAGGATATAGGTGACGGGCGTGCGCAGCTCGTGGCTGGCCAGGTCGATGAACTGGCGCTTCATCGCATCGGAAACTTCGATGCGCTCGAGATTGGTTTCAAGTTGCTGGGCCATGAGATTGAAATCGCGCGCCAGTCGGCCGATCTCATCTTCGCCGAAGATCGCATCGGGCGTCCGCGACTCGGGAAGGCGGAAGGATCGATTCCCCGCTTTGAGCTGATCCACGCCATCGCGCAGCGTCGTCAACGGCTTGATGATCCCACGGCGAATGATGCGCATTCCGCCCAGGAAGCAAGCCGCGATCAGCAGGGCCCCCAGACCCAGGATCCGCCAGGCCATGCGGTACACCTGCCCAAGCACGAGCGATTTGCTGGTCGCCACGACGATGGACCAATGCTGGCCCGGATCCATGACCAGCCTGGAGCGCTCCACCGGCGCGAAAGCCATCACCTCATAGCCTTCAAGTTCATCGTCGATCAGCCAGGCTTCACCGTCGGATTTGAGGCGCTGGGCGGCCTTGGGCGGGAGCTTCTGCGTTGGCGCGCTGCTCTTGTCGCCGAGCAGGGCTTCGCCGCGCTCATTGACCAGCCAGGTGGCGCGGGGAAGTTCATCGGCGCTGGCGTGCATGTCGAGCTGCCGGACGATCCAGGTGGCATCGATCGACATCTTGCAGATTCCGATCAGCTTTCGCGTTCTTGGATCGGGCGATGAATAGATCGGCATGCACAAATCGGTGACCATCGTCCCGCGCTTGCCCTCGGGGGAGATGGCCGATTCATCGAAGATGATGCTGCTCATCACCGGCTTGCCTTTGCCGTTGTCGTAGCAGATTTTCCACCAGTCTTCATCCGCCTGGAAGTAGTCGCTGGTCTTGTCCGTGGCGGCGATGAGCCGGCCGGTGATGTCGGTGACTATCACCTCGCTGAAGCGCGACTGCTGGTCGTGGACGGCCTTCCAGCGCTGCGAGAGGCGGTTGTTGAGAATCGTCTGGAGCAACCCTTTATCGGGCGTGTAGGAAGGCCAGGCGGCTTCGATCTTGTCGATCTGTTCCTGGCTGAGCGGGGGGACGGTGTTGGCCTTTTCGAGCACGTCGATCGTGCCCGGGATCGCATTGACGGCATCGGCCAGTTCGATCTGGGCGGCCAGAACCAGCGAAAGATGGGCAGCCTGCTGTTCGGCCAGCGCGCGGTACATCCGGCCCTTGGATTGAACCCTCAATTCGACGACGCTGACGAGAATAATGCCCAAAGCCAATGCCAGCGGGAGGATTCCCGCGAGCAACAGGGTGCCGACGAGCTTGGCACGAATCCCCAGGCGCATTGCTCGGCCACCGCCTCACGGCGGTTGGCGGTCAAACTACCTGAACTTTACGGCCGGCGCGACGCTTGTTGTTGATCGTCTGGCGACCCTTCTTGGTTTTCATGCGGGCGCGAAACCCGATTTTCCGGGCGCGCTTGACTTTGCTGATTCGATGCGGGTAATGCATGTCGCGTTCCTTCTCTGCTGCGATGCCTGCTCTAAGTCGTTTACTGCCTTCTACTTGCCTGCCTGGGCCGCAATCGTCACCAGCACCGTTTCGTAAGCATGGTTGCCTTTGGCATCCGCCGCGCGAAGCGTGATCTGATGTACGCCCGGCGTCAGGGAGGGTGAAGTAAAGTCCACCGTTTCCTCGGGGCTGTCGAAGATGTTATCCGAAGGAAGCACGGCTTGCCAGTCGCCGCCGGAATCTATGTTGTAATCCATGGAGGCGACCGTGCTGGTGCGATCGACGATCCGGCAGTGGAGGGTGACTTGGCCGCCTTTGACGATGGTTTTGACCTCCCCGATGGCGGGGGGGGTGTTATCGACGATCACCGGATCGCTGACCCGCGCGCCGGTACGCCCCTGTCCCGGCGGATTGGCGGCGGCATCCGAGGCGACGACGCGGATTTCATACCGGCCATCGGCCACGCCGCGCGTATCCCAGTCGAAGCGGTTTTCGGTCAGTTTATCCTTGAGGAGGATCCACGGCGCTTTGCTGCCGCTGCGGAAATAGAGGCTGTAAACGAGGCTATCGCCATTGGCGTCCTCGGCGTCCCAGGTGATGGGCTCCACCGGGTTGCGGGGGTTTGTTTTGGCGGCGTTGGCAGCGGCTGCGGCAGCGGCGGCCGCGCCCGCTGCGGCTGCGGGATTGGGCGTGGGCATTTCCAGCGCGGCCGCCAGTTTATCGCCC
>JBBRTW010000101.1:0-17558 GCA_038244055.1 Tepidisphaerales bacterium
CGTCTCGATGGGAAATCCCCATGCGGTGATTTTCACGCCCGAGGTGAAGTCGCTCGATCTGGCGCGGATCGGCCCGCCGCTGGAGCGGCATCCGGCCTTTCCGAGGCGGATGAATGTGCATTGGGTGCAGGTCGTCGGCCGGGATGAGGTGATCATGCGCACCTGGGAGCGCGGCAGCGGCATCACGCTGGCCTGCGGGACCGGGGCCTGCGCGGTGGCGGTGGCGGGCGTGCTGACAGGGAGGACGGGGCGGAAAATTCTGGCGCATCTTCCCGGCGGCGATCTGACGCTGGAATGGCGCGAGTCGGACAACAATGTTTACATGACCGGGCCGGCGACAGAGGTGTTTAGTGGGGTGTGGGAGGGGTGAGTTGCATCCGCGCCGTTCGAAATGCCCGGATGGGCCGAACAGCATTGATTGCGACCGGCGCAGCTCGACATTCCGATGTCGAGGCTTTGATTGGGACGGGGACGAGAGAGACGGATGGGGAGCCGGGTGGACATGGGTAGAAAACTGAATTGGCATCCAAACCCGGACTACAGCAGGCGCTCAGCGCGAAGCCAGTTGATGAATCGCGCCAGGCCTTCTTCGATATTCACTCTGGGTTCGTAGCCCAATAGCTGCCGGGCTTTGCTGATATCGGCGTGGGTGATCTGCGGTTCGCTGGGCGGGCAGGGGGCATCGGTGACCTGGGCTTTGCGGTGGAGGAGACTCTCCAGGATTTTGACGAAATCGACATTCTCAACGGGGCTGGAGCAGCCGAGGTTGATGATCTCGTAGGCCTGGGGTTTGTCGAGCGCGGCGGTGAAGCCGGCGACGATGTCGTCGATGTAAGTCCAGTCGCGCTTGAGCCGGCCGGCATTGTAGAGGGTGATGGGTTCGCCGGCGTGGATGGCGAAGGCCCATTTCCAGGGCATCATGTCGGGGCGACCGTGCGGGCCATAGACGTTGAAAAAGCGCAGGCAGGTGACCGGGAGTTTCCAGAGATGGGCGTAGGAATGGGCGAAGAGCTCCATGGCGCGCTTGGAGGCGGGATACGGGGCCAGCGGTTTGTCGGCCGGGGCATCTTCCTTGAAGGGCACGGGCGTGGTCGAGCCGTAGGAGGAGCCAGTCCCGGCGAGCACGCAGCGCGGCTGGCCGATTTGGCGGGCCGCATCGAGAACGTTGACCGATCCCTGGACGTTGACCGCGCCGTAGAGCAGGGGGAATTTGACCGAGTAGCGCACCGCCGCCATGGCGGCGAGGTGGGCAACCGCATCGGGCTTGTGGGTCTGGAAGAGCTCGAGCAGGTTGGGGGCATCGCGAAGATCGCCCTGGATGAAGGTGAACTGCGGATGGGCTTTGATATCCGCCATGTGCCGCTCTTTGTGGGAGAGCGGGTAGTAATCGTTCATGTTGTCGAAGCCGATGACCGAGTCGCCGCGCGCCAGCAGGGCCTTGGCGAGTCGGCTGCCCACAAATCCCGCAGCGCCGGTGATGAACACTTTCATGGGGGATGTTTTAAGCGCGGGGAGGGAATAACGCCAGAATGCATGTTGTGGTGCGCGCGTCCACGCCTGCGGCTTCAATCTGGAGCGATCCGCTCCGATTGCCGCCATTTATCCGCGGGCGTCCCGCCCGGCGGGATGCCCCCACCCCAAGCGCACGATTGCGCACGCCCATTGAGGACGTCCGCACGCAGCCGAACCGGGCGAACCTCCATTTGCGTGCATTTGGGCTGGCGAATACAGTAAACGCCCCGCTCGAAGAGCAGTCGTCGATTATTGCCGGCGCGGGGAGCGGGGGATTTAGCGAGGATCGATCATGGATGGAGTTGGACGCGTGGAATCGCTTGAAGGCCGTGTCATGTTGTCCGCCTCGGTCGTCAGGACCGGCAGCACGCTCCGCATCTACGGCGCCGCGGGCATCGACAACAATATTCTGGTTGCGCTCAATTCGAAGAAAGACACGATTTTCGTGACGGTCAATGGGGTGACGGAATCGGTCGTCTCCGACAACGTGAAGAAAGTGCGCATCTTCGGAGCCGAGTTGAACGATACCATCCGAATCGACGAATCCGCCGCGACGTTCAAATGGTTCACCAATATCGAAACTTTCGGCGGCGATGACTACGTTCGCTGCGGGTCGGAGCGCGACAACGTCTACCTGGGATATGGCAACGACACCGTGAAACTCGGAAACGGCCGGAACATGGCCTTCGGCGAGGCGGGAAACGATCACCTGGTCGGCGGGGCCGACCGCGATCTGCTGGTGGGTGGGGCGGGCAACGATCAGCTTGAAGGCGGCGATGGCCGGGATCAGCTCGAAGGGGACAACGGCAATGATGTTCTCGATGGCGGCCTCGCCTCGGACCTGCTCATGGGCGGGCGTGGAAACGACATTCTCATCGGTGGGGCCGGCCGGAATGTGCTGATTGGCCAGGATGGCAACGACACGCTCACCGGCGGCACGGACCTCGATGAGCTCTTCGGCAACGCCGGCGACGACAGCCTCAACGGCGGCGGCGGCGGCGATACGATGTGGGGCGGCGATGGAATCGACGTGATCGGCGGCGGCGGAGGCGGCGCGGTCATCCATGCCGGCGAGTTCAAGGGGATCAAGATCTTCATCGCCGAACTCACGCCAAAGTTTTAATGCGCTGCCGTGACACGCGGCCTTTCGCTCGCGCTGACGCTGTCGAAGGAATTCCAGGATCGATTCGCCGCCTCGCCATTTCAACGCGCGGCACGGCCACCCCGCCTCCCTTAATGCCTACCAGTTGCTTCTGACCTGCTCGATCAATTCGATATACCGCCCCGCGATCGTATCCCAGGAAAACGCCGCCGCCGTCTTCAGCGCCGCGGCGCACTGGGCCGTCAGATCCTTGTCGAAATAGTCGCCCAGGGCACGGGCCAGCGCCGGCGCATCATCCACCTCCACGAGCTTCCCATTGTCCCCATCGATTACGATCTCCGCGAACCCGCTGGCGCGCGAGGCGATCACCGGCTTGCCGCAGGCCATCGCCTCCAGCGCCACATTCCCGAACGATTCCTCCAATGACGGCGCGGCCATGAACCGGCAATTCTGCAGCAGCCAGCGCTTATCCGCATCCCGCACCAAACCTGTGAAAACGATCCGCTCGCCGAGCGGCGCGGCCAGCGCCTGAAGCGCTTCGATCTCGCGTCCTTCGCCGGCGATGGCCAGCTTCCAATCGCCGATGTCCCCGGCCGCGCTCAGCCGGGCGAAGGCATCGATCAGCAGGTGAAACCCCTTGCGGCGGATGGTGCGCCCGAGGCCCAGGACGAATGGGCCGGCCAGGCGCGGGTCCCTCGCCCACGAAGAAGCGGCCGCATCGGCGCGAAGCTCTTCGATGTTCACGCCATTGGGAATCCGCACCGTGCGCCCCTCGGCCGAGCTCACGCCGACGATGGCCTGCACGACCTGTTCCATGGCCCGGCTGGCGCAGATGATGCGCGATGCGGTCGCCAGGGCCCAGGACAACTTCCGCCAGGCCGCGGGCTTTTTTCGGAAGCGCGAGACTTCGTAAATATCCCCGCCGCGCGGGTAGATGATCGCCGGCCTGCCGACGCGCCGGGCATGCTTGGCGCAGGCATATCCCGGCGGAAAGGCATGGTGGCCGATGTAGGCATCGAACGGCCCGAGTTCCTTCTCCATTTTTCGAATATGCCGCGCCACCCACCACCCCGCCCAGCGCGCGGATTGCGGGTTGCGGTAGCGGCGAATCGGATAGGGCGCTGCGATCGCGTTGGAGACCCCGCGAACCTTCTGCGCCAGCACCGCGCATTCCACGCCGCGCGCACCCATCGCCCGCACCAACTGATCGATGGCGATCTCCGCGCCGCCGACTTTGGGAAGGAAGGTGTCGGTAACATGGAGGATGCGCATGGAATGGTTTTAACGCGTCGCCGCCGGATGGCAACCGGGCGCTAAGGCACGAGATCACTTCTTCATCTGCGCCGGCTTGAAGTTGCCTATCGAAACATCCTTCGCGTATTCGAGTTTGAACTGATAGGTTACTTCCTTCGCCTTCTGTCCGGTCGTTCCCGGTTCGATGGTCAGGTCCCAGCGCAGCAGATTATCCGGCCGGAAATCGCGCAGATATTCCGGATCGGCGCTGAGTTCGGGAGCGGTCTTCACCAGGCTCACGCCGACCGATTCCGCATCCGCCTTGGGAAGCCGGTCCCAAAGCTGCAAATTCACCGCCGTCGCTTTGTAGCTCGAAACGCGAAGCCGATAGTCGTAGACGTGGATCTGGTTCGCCCCCTGCACCGTCCGCGATTTGTTCACCATGACGCGGTTAATCTGCAATTGCGGATCCACGCCAAATCCCGCCACGAACTGCTCGCCGATCGCCACCAGGGGAAGCTTCATCCGGCCCACGAAATCCTTGCCGGCGTACATCGTCGCCTCGCCCGGCAGCAGAACGTAATCGCTCTTGTTCGTCAGATTCGCCAGGCGGTACACATGCGATGTCACCACCGGCTGGGCCTTGTAGAAATAATCCGGCGCAAGCTCGATCCGCGCCACCTCGATCAATTGCTCATCGTTGCGCGAAGGAACGGTCAACTTGCTCTTCAGATGATAGATGACGCTCGGCCCCTCCCGCACCGAAGGCGGCGCGGCCGCCAGTTGCTTGTTGAAATCGCCGACGGTCGGGTTGAGCAGTTCTTCAGTCTGCTCCAGCGCGGCCGCCTCGTTGATCGCGTTGTTTCCGACAGAGATATTGCCGGAGTTAAACTGACTCTGGGCCTCTCCTCGCAATTTCTGCGATTGATCGTAATTGTCTCGCCCCAGTGTCAGCGTACCCCGCCCCGCCGCACTACCGCCGCCCCCGCCTCCGCCCCCGCTGCGCCCGCCCACCGTGATGTCCAGCGCCAGCAAATCGGGCGGGGCGGCGTTGAGCATCGGCTGGGCGGTGGAGAGGGTGACAGCCGCATCGCTCCAGTCTTCCCCGCTCTGCTGCTCGATCGCCGCCAGATACTCGATCTGCACCGGCTCCTTCTCGCCGGCCGCCCGCAACTTGTACTGCGGCCTCCAGGTCGCCGCCGACACCAGGTAGTTCAAATTCACCTTGGCGGCGGCGTTGTTCGCCTTATCCACCACGATCACCGCATCGCGCTCCGTGCGATTTGTCCCGGCCGCCAGTTCGCTGATCTGCCTCTGCAGGAACGCCTGCTGCTCTGAATTCGCCTGCAGCTTCTGCTGCGTTTCCACCTGCGCCTTGGCCGACTCCTCGCGCGTGGTCATCACAAACCGGCTCAGCGTGACCACCGAATCCGCATTCATCACGCCCTTTTCCGTCAGACTCTGCATCGTGGCGGCGGTGAACGCCTCCAGCCGCGTCACAAATTTCTGATGTTCCTCCAGCACCTGTCCGGTTCGAGTCAGCGACTGCGTTTCCGCCTCCAGCTTTTTGAGTTGCTCCTGCAGCGCCCGCACCTCCGCCCGTGTGTCCTCGCGCACGGCCCGCGTGCGATAGCGCGTCGATAGAACGCGCAGGCCATCGCCCCCTTCGGTGTAGAGCGAGCTATCAATTGTCTGCGCCGGCAGGGGGCTGACGATCACTTCCACCAATCCCTGCCCGGCCGGCACATCCACCTCGCGCGTCACCAGCGCATTCCCCTGGTACACGGTCACCGCCACCACTTTGCTCGGCGCGGTCGTCGGCCCTTTTGCCGGCGTGGGCGGCTTGGCGGGCGCTGCCACCCCGGGCCGGGCGGGTTGCGCCATCACGAGACTCGAGCAGACCACCACCACCGCAAACGCAGCGAAAACATTCTTCATAACTTACTCCGCTGAAAGTCAGATGCCGACACCGTGTCTTCTTATACCTGATGCAGCCATCGCGCGCGACAACGCCGCCACGCTTCTCATGCGAGATCATAATGCAGTAAAGCTCGCCCGGATGCCGTATTTGCGAAATCTCATTCGGGCACTCCGATTCGGCGACAGCGCAGGCCAACCGCGCCCCTTGAATCGTCCGAATGGGTTTACGAAAGAGGCGCGATCAACTCCGCGCCCCGCCCGACACTTTGCTCACGTCGGGCGTTTCCACCTTTTGCGCTCCCGCGCGGATTTCCGCCGCGGCGCGCTGGAGCATGGCCGCATCGGCATCGCTGAGATCCATCAGCACTTTACCGGCCGCGTTGCGGATCGACTTGGGCAAGCCCTCGGGGCTGCGGCCGAAGATCGTCGAATAGATCACGCAGGCGTTCAGGTACGAACCGGCCGGCGTCGGGTGGCTCAGGTCCTTCACATGCAGGACGAAATCCGGTTTGGCCTTGAGCGTTGCCTCCCAGGCCCGGCCGGCGGGGGCGACCAGGGCGTTGAGATCGTGCGCCAGGGTTTCGTAGGCCTTGCACAATCCGGTCTGCGTTTCGGGCTTGTTTTTGCGGGCCCAGGTTTCGTAGAAGAGAGTCTTTGCGCCGACTTTCTGGATTTCCGCGTTGAAGAGCTTGGCGTACTGATACATCTTTTCGGTGTCGGTCAGCGGCCGCATGCTGTGCTCCTGGAGCACCACGTAGTCCCAATTCCCTTTCTGAATCGCGGCCAGCGCCTTGCCATCATTCCAGTGCCCTTCCAAAGTCTGCCCGCCTTTGGTGACCTCCACGAACTCCATCTTCCGGCCATCTTTCACCGACATCGCCATCTGCTGAACGATCGTCCCCAGCCCGCCGTTGTAATAGGTGTAGCTGTTTCCGATGAACAGCACGCGAATCGCCTTGCTCGGAGTCGCGGTAGCCGATGCCAGTTGCGCGGGCGCATTTGTGGTCGGTGCAACGGCCTTCTCATCCGCTCGCACCCAGCCGGCCTGAAGCAGTGCAAACGCCAGCGCGGCAAGCATCATCCGGATCGCCACAACTTCCTTTTGAACCATTTTCATGAAGATGACCTCGCTGCGCTGAGGTGAACGGATCGCCAAAAACAGTCTCGAAATGCTGAGCCTGACTCGCCAGTAAGTACCCACTCGCTGCCGATTCGTTTGACACCACTGGGACTTCCGCACATAAGCTGTGATCTATGGGCACCTTACCCAATCCGCTGCATCCGCTTCATCAGCAGGCCGATGCTGAATTCCAGTCGTATGCCGACCTTGAGATCACCTCCACCTTCGGCGAGCCGCAGGCGGAATACTCGGCCATCCGCAAAGCCGCCGCCATCATGGACTTACCGCAGCGGGGGGTGCTGCAACTGACCGGCAAAGACCGCCTGCCGTTTCTCAATAATCTGCTCACCAACCAGACCTGGGATAAGGCCGCCAAAAATGGTATGGAAGCGGGGCAGGGGGTCTATGCCTTTTACCTCAATATCAAAGGCCGAATCGTGGCCGAGCTTTGCGTGCTGGAACTGGGGGAGCGCACCCTTCTGGAGATGGATGCCCGCCTGGTCGACCCTCTTAAGATGATGCTCGACAGGTATCTGTTCACCGAGCAGGTGCAGATGACCAGCCTGCTCGGCCAATCCCATCGCCTGGCCATCCATGGCCCCGAAGCGCTATCCGTCCTCGCCGATGCGGCCGGCCAGGCGATTCCCGAGCTTGCCGATCTGGCCTCGGTCGCCGTCCCTTTGCTGGGGATCGATTCAGTCCTCTTCCGCGATGATTCCTGCTCCGTTCCCGGTTACCAGATCATCGTCCCCGCCGAGCGCGCGGGCGATCTCTGGAGCAAGCTGCTGTTCCAATTCTCCAATCCTCTCGAACTGGGCAAGCGCCGCCTGCGCCCGGTTGGGTGGGCGGCCTACAACGCCTGCCGGATTGAAGGCGGCCGGCCACTCTTTGACATCGACTTCGGCAACTCGGCCGACCCGGATCATTCCACCCTCCCCGCCGAGACCGGCCCTCTCTTCCCCCGCGGCGTCTCGCTCACCAAGGGCTGCTACCTCGGCCAGGAGATCGTCGCCCGCATGCATGCCCGCCAGCAGCTCGCCCGAGCGATCGTCGGGATCAGGATGGAAGACGAAGCCCTTCCCATCGCCGGCAACCCCATCTTCACGCAGGGCGATGACCAGATCGGCATGGTGACCAGCAGCACCGTCTCTCCCATCCTCTCCAATGCCGCCATCGCCCTGGCGATGGTCAAGAAACCGTACTTCGCCCCCGGCACCGCGCTCCGCGTCGCGGCCGAGGGGCAGTTTCACAAGGCGGTGGTTGTCGAACTCCCGTTCATCCCCACATCACCCGCCGCTTCGAAGTAAACAGCCCGTGGCGATGGGATTCTCCTGAATAGCTGGAGCGCGAAATCAATCAGGAAAGCACCGCCCATCGAATTCGCTATGCGCCAAATGCCTACCCCTTGGCGTTCCCATCCGGCCCGAGTGTGACAATCGTCATCGGATCGAACGGATATTTCTCCATGAGCCGCCGCATCGAATCGGTGGTGATGGACATCAGCGTTGCCATGTCCTGCTCGAGCGAGCGGTATTCCTTGTTGTAGATCCACTGCCCGCCCAGGCCGCGCATCCGGCCAAGGGGGGATTCGCCGGAGAGGATCAGGCTGGAGGCGATCTTGTTCTTGGCGCGCTCGACTTCATCTTCCTTGAGATCGGTCTTGACCTTTTCCAGCTCGGCCAGGGCAATGCCCAGCACCTGCTCGGTTTTTTCGGGGTCGTTGACCAGGGAGATGTAGAACGAGCCGCAGAGGTCGTGGGGGTAGAAGCCAAAATCGGCATCTTCGCACAGGGCGTTATCGACCAATGCCCAGTAGAAGCGCGAGCCATCCGAATCGCCCACCACATCCGCCAGCACGCGCGAGGCGAAGCGCTCTTCATCCTGGGCGCTGGGGCCGGGGGTCATGCCCATCGTATAGGCGCGATTGAGCTTGGCATCGGCCATGGTCATGCGCTGGGGCTTGTACATCGGGTTGGGCTGAATCCGCGGGGCCTGCACGCGCGGCCAGACACCCATGTATTTCTCCGCCAGGCGGACGATCTCATCGAAATCGAACTTGCCCGTGGCCACCATCACCAGGTTGCCCGGGCCGTAGCGTTTCTGGAAATAGTCGGCCATTTCATCGCGCTCCAGGCGGGTGATCGAATCGCTGGTGCCCAGGACGCTCATGGAGAGCGGATGGTTGCCGAAATGGGCTTCCATGACGCGCTCGTAGAGGCGGTGGCCTGGGTCGTCGAGGTACATGGCGATTTCCTCGAGGATGACTTTTTTCTCGGTGGTGAAATCCTCGACGCGAATGGCCGGGCGGAGCAGATGCGAAAGATGCTCGATGGCCCGCTCGGTGAACTCGGGGAGGACATTGGCGTAGTAGGCGGTCATCTCCTGGCTGGTGAACGCGTTGTAGCGGGCGCCGATCTCATCGAAGATCCGGTTGACATCCTCCCAGGTGTACTTGGACGAGCCCTTGAACATCATGTGCTCGAGAAAATGGGACACGCCATTGACCTTGGGCTCCTCATCGCGCGAGCCGGTCTTGACGAACAGGCCGACGGCGACGGAATGGGAATCCGGATTCTCCTCGGCCACGATGTCCAGGCCGTTGGGAAGCTGGCGGTAATGAAAAGTCAGGGGCATATGGGGGATTGTATGCGGAGGAAGGGGGAAGGTGAACCACGAAGGGCGTGAAGGGGATGAAGAAAGGCAGACAACGAGACAATGAGACAAATGAGACTATGGGAAAATAGGAATTGGAGGCTTTGTGTTTTATTCCATTGTCTGTTCGTCTGATCGTCTCATTGTCTGATTGTCTGATTGTCTCATTGTCTCATTGTCTCATTGTCTCATTGTCTCTCATCACAACTCAAACGGGTCGAGAGTCAAAAGACTCTCGACCCGTGTCCGGTGTCAGTCAATGATGATGGGATGTCCACTCAGGAACGGGACATGTACTGCTTGGTTTCGGTGCTGATGCGGATGGTTTCGCCAATTTCAATGAACGGCGGAACCCGCGTCGCCAGGCCGGTTTCCATGATGGCGTCTTTCATCTGGTTGGTGGCGGTCGCGCCCTTGATGCCGGGCTGGGTGTCTTTGACTTTCAGGTCCACGGTCTTGGGCAGATCGTAGGTGACGAGCTTGCCTTCGTGGTACATGGCGGTGAGCTGGGTGTTGGGCTTGAGCAGGAGGATGTCATCGCCGAAAACGTCCTTGGCGATGGTCTCCTGCTCGTAGGTTTCCAGGTCCATCAGGATGTGCCCTTCGTTGTCGGAATAGAGGTATTCGACGTTGCGGTTGTCGAGGGTGGTGATTTCGATGTCATCGGTAGCGCCGACGCGCTTGTCCATGATCGTGCCCTTGGAGACATCGCGGAGCTTGAACTGCACCTTGGCGCGGAGATTGCCGGGGGTGTTGTGATCGGCGTTGGTGACGACGAAAAGCTTTCCATCAATGATAACCGCCGTACCGCGGCGGATTTCGCTGGCTCGCATTGCAAAACCTCGTATGGGATGGCCGGGGGATTTTATGGTCCTGATTCCGGCGAAAGGAGGAGAAATGTAACCGGACGCGGGCCGGGGGTCAAATGAGGGAATTGGAGGGGAAGGCGGCGAAGCGGGCTGATGCGATAGGAATGGCGATGGGGCTAAGGGGGAGCAGGTGAAACTTTACCGCTAAGGGTCGGCGACATTCGAAGCGTAAAATCATGCTGCCGGTTCGATTGCACCCACAAGAATCCGCCCGTCCCGCCCGGCGACGCGCGATATGCCTATGCCGTCCGGACGAAGTTCCCGGATGATGTTGGTCATATGGCACCGCCATGTTCCGATGAGTTGATCGCGCGTCATTTTGTAACCGGTTCTCCCAGTCAGCGGTTGGCCCCCATCGCCTTCCCCTTGCTGCGAAAACCAATGTCGATGAATTCAGGCGCTCGCCTTGATCATCCTTTCGATCAAATCATGGATTGAAACCCTTTCTTTGCGCGCCCGTTCTCTGAGCAATTCAACCGTTTCTTCAGGAAGCGAAACCGTCATTTGCCTGCGATTGGTTTTCTTCTCGCTTCGCTTGAAGTGAATGCTATGAAGCCTCTCGTCGCTGAAGGCGGCGCTGGCGCCGGATGACAGAACGAGATGTTTCATCTCTCCTTGAACGGTCGAATGAACATCGATGCCAGCCGATTCGGCGAATGTGCGAAACTCCCGCTCAGTCGTCTCGCACGTCGGCTCCCAATCCGAAGGCCGCAGCGATGAAGGAATGTCTAATTTCGGACCCTGAAAGTGCATGGCGATACTGACCAACCTTGAGTCCTTCGAAGCGGGAACAGGCTTGAAAGCGAATTCCATCGCTCCATATTGCAAAAGATAAACCGGCCTTCGTTGAACGGATCGATCCTCGGGCTCGCCGAGAAAGCCGATGACCTGCTCCGGCCGAAGTCCGAGTTGCACTTTGCCCAGATGTCCGGCCATCAAAAAGTCACGCATGGATGCCATAGCCTGTTACTCCGCTCGATACGCCAAAAGCGCCTTCTTCAGGAATGATAGCTCCGCCTTACGGCCGTTGGCGAGTTCGGCGAGTTCGCCATCATACCCTTCCAGAAAACCGATTGCCCGTTCAATCGCGTTACACCATTGAATTCTGACGTTCGGGTGCGCCAGACACTGCTGGCGCACGATTCTCTCGGCCGCATCGACGTCTTGCGGCGATGCGGAGGCGAAACAGCTCTTGAAGACGATCAATCCCGGTCGATGTCCTGGCCGAACCGCCAACTCGACCTGTTCGACATGGAGATGAAACCCCTTGACGACCCAATCGTCCGAGATCACCGATGGCCGGCACAGCATGAACTCCTCTCGGTTGTAGCTTCCAAGCCGCTTTAGAACCACCGCGCGCATCACTTCCTCAAATTCTCCAGAAAATCCACATGAATCTTCCCCCCGGCCCCATTCCACGCTTCCGCACCCCACGGCTTGGAGACGATATCGATATCCCCATCCCCATCCACATCCCCCACCTGCAACTCATGCCCGCCGAGCTTGGTGTCGAGAATGATCTTCTCCTCGAATTTGCCGCCGCCCAGGTTCAGCCACATCACCCAGCGCGGGTTTTTCCGCCCGGCCGGCAGAAGCTCTTCCTGCTCGTTGCTGACGATATCCAGCTTCCCATCTCCATTGAAATCCGCGATGCCCAGCGCGTGCAGCGAGCCATATTTGAAACTCTGCGGAAGCTCCTGCTTGATCCAGGTTTCGCCCTTGTCGGCCGAGCGCAGGATGACCATTTTCGAATCCGTGATATCCGCATCGCACATGACGATGGCGGTCTTGCCATTGCCATCGATATCGCAGATGGCCGAGCGGACGCAGACGCCGAACGGGCCGGTGCGACCCATGGGGATGTTCTTATGCGCGATCCACTCCAGCCCCTTGCCGTCCTTATTTTCAAACCAGGTATCGCCGCGCACGATGTCCACCTTTCCATCGCCATTGATATCCGCAACCCCGGCCGGGGCGATCGCGCCGTGAATCCCCGGGCCGATCTCATGCCGCTCCCAGGGCTGTTTCGGGTCCGCCGGAATCTTGAACCAGCACAGCGCGTTCAGCGGCTTGCGGGCATCGCTCATCATAACGATGTCTTTCTTCCCATCGCCATCGATGTCGGCCGCCACGATGTCGTGCGCCCCGCCGGCATTTTTGGCGAACTCAAAGCGCTCCCATTTGCCTTCGCGCGGGTTGCCGGGATTGCGAAACCAGACCCCGCTGCAGACCAGATCCACCCACCCATCCCCATCGATATCGATGGCCGCGATGCCCACATCGGATTGGTAGCCGACGCCGACATCGTGCCGCACCCATTTGTCGGCCGACTGATACTCGTACCAGTAAAGCCGATCCGGCGCGGGCTGGCGGCCGCCGCAGACGAAATCGAGATGCCCATCCTTATCGATATCCACCAGCGCGGTCAGCCCGTAATCCCCCTGGCCCCGCGCGTTTTGCGGGAGGGTCTGGTCGATGAAATGGTGCTTGAAACGAGCCTCCTGGGCCGGGGCGGAAACGGCGAGGAGGAGCAGAAGAGAAATGTAGCGCGGCATGAGCGGCAGTATAACGTGCGAGCAATGCCAGCGCAAGCAACAAGAGGGTTCATCGGCAACAGGTTGGCGTCGATCTTTCGAAACGTCAGCAGCGCTTCGCCTGCCCGTCGGCCGTGTTCGAAGCGGCCGTCAATCGATTCGCGGCGGCGGCCCCACCACTTTCATCCCATTGTCCGCGAATGCCCTGGCTACTCCAGTTGCAACAATGGGTACACACTTCCCAGAATAAGGCCCAGGCCGATCAGGATGCATATCACGCCGATGACCCGGGCGGACGTTCCCGTGATTCGCTTCGAGTTGGTGAACGGAATCCCTTCGGCCATGAATCCCTTCATTCCCAGAAGGATCGCGCTGATGCCGATGGCGATGCCGATGATCAGGCCCATTCTTCATGCTCCATCTTCGTCGCGGACGCACTCTTGGAACACGATCGGCCGACTCATCGCGGCCTTCTCACGTAAGATTCGATCTGGTCCCAGGACAGCAGGTTCTCAGGTTCATTATCAAGCGCTGCCGCGCGCTGATCGAGCAGATTCCTGATGTCATCGCTCAGCGCTCCATCCTGCGCCGCCGCGGGCAGCCCGTCCCAAACCTCTTCGATCAGGCGGAGGCGCTGCTCGACGGGCCAGTGGCTGATCTCATCTAAAATTGCGTCTTGATCCATTTGAGCCGCCTCGGTGGTGGATGAAACTCAACTGTGCAATGTGACTTTATCGCGGTATTGGCGGGCGTCCAGCATTCTCGTCCCGCCTCCGCCTTCCGCCCAGCATGATATAGCACGTCGCGCCGACATCCCAATGGATATTCGGTATGATAAGACCAATGAAATTGCGCGTCACCGATAGACGGTGAAGTTGTTCAATTGCCCTCTCCCATCAACGCCCGGAGGGACCGATAAGTTGTCGTGGTTCTGGTGCCAGCGACTGCGGCCACATTTCTTTTTTCGTGTTCTTCGCGCCTTTCGTGGTTCAAGGCATTTGGCCCTTCCCCCCCGAACCGTTACGATCCCCCTAACCGCCCGCGCCGCCTTGCCGATAGGTAGGACATGCCCCGGCCGCTTCACGGTCTGGATCTTTGATGTTCCGTCCTCCCGGCCGGGCAATTCTTAGTTGTTTCAGGAGCTATCGCTATGAAAGGCATCATTCTCGCCGGCGGTGCCGGCACCCGTCTCTACCCGCTCACACGCTGTCTCTCCAAGCAGTTGCTCCCTGTCTACGACAAGCCCACCATTTACTATCCTCTCTCGGCGCTCATGCTGGCCGGGATTCGCGAGGTGCTCATCATCAGCACCCCGCGGGATCTGCCCATGATTCGCAATCTGCTCGGCGATGGCGCAGCGCTGGGCATGACCTTCGAATATCGCGAGCAGGCCGAGCCCAAAGGGATCGCGCAGGCGTTCACCATCGGCGACACTTTCATCAATGGCTCGCCCGTCTGCCTGATCCTCGGCGACAACGTCTTCTACGGCCACGACCTGACCCGCCTCCTCGATGAAGCGGCCGCCCTCAAGCAGGGGGCCACCGTCTTCGCCTATCAGGTCAAAGACCCCGAGCGCTACGGCGTGGTCGAATTCGATAAATCGATGAAGGCCATCAGCATCGAGGAAAAACCCAAACAACCCCGCAGCAATTTCGCCGTCACCGGCCTGTACTTCTACGATTCACAAGTCGTGGGCATCGCCAAAGCGCTCAAGCCCAGCCCGCGCGGCGAGCTTGAGATTACGGATGTCAACCGCGCCTACCTCGCGCAAGGCCAGCTTCGCGTGACGCCCATGGGCCGGGGCATCGCCTGGCTGGATACGGGGACGTATGACTCGCTTCTCAGCAGCAGCCAATTCGTGCAGACCCTGGAAGAGCGGCAGGGCCTGAAAGTGGCGTGCATCGAGGAGATCGCCTTCGCCAAGGGCTTCATCGATCTGGCCGGCTTGCAGAAGCTGGCCGATCAGGCCGGAAAAAGCGATTACGGGAATTACCTGCGGAAGATACTGGCCGAGGCGTGCTAAGATGAGCAGTATGCGATACCGAGTGACCATTGAAGTGGATGAAGACGGCGTATTCATCGCCGAGTGCCCCGCGCTGCCCGGCTGCATTTCGCAAGGCAAGACTCGCGCCGAGGCGGTTGCGAATATAAAGGATGCAATCGAAGGCTATCTCGCCAGCCTCAAGAAACATGGCGAGCCCATTCCACCACCCATTTCGGAAGAAAAAAGGGACGGGAGCTTTATTTCTCCTCTAACGTGAAACCGTTCACCGGCCGGCGACACACCCGCTCTCGGCCTGCGACCATCATACCCGCCGGCCGGCTCCGGTGCGGCGTTGGGTTATCCGGCTTCCGTCCGGATGCGATCGGGCAACGTCACGCAGTACCGGACCACATCCGCGAACAGCGCCATTACGTCGTCCACATTCTCCTCGACGATGTAATCCCAATCGCCAAGGCCAAAACCGAGGGCGCGCTCGAAACGAAACTGATTGAGCGGATGCACGTCTGGAAACTCGGGCATCGCGACACAGTATCGAAGTTGAGCACCGCGCCCGCCATAATCGACGTGGACCAGGAACTCACGCGATTCGCCGCGGCAGCGGTAGTAATACGCGAGCCGAGACGCAACGTGCGAATCTGGCACGCGCGTCAGCCGCGGAAAACCGGCCGCCTCCTCGGCGTCGATCTCGCGGAGAAAGTAGTCGAGAAGCGGATTCAACTTTCGCCACCGCCTAAGCTGGATAACGTAATGCCGTTCACTGGCCGCGGCCGCGCCGACGACCGTTCGAACACGAGTAATTGTAACGCGGCCGCGGTCCAGTGCAGCGGCGGGTTATCCCTCGCTCTTTCTGAAGCGCTGTTGGAGGTCTTCCCACATCGATTTGTACCCCGCGAAGCCCTCGCTCTCGATACTACGAGGGTCGATGAACTCCGAGGAGGAACAATCAATCACAACCCAACCGTTCGCATTCGCCAGCGCCAGGAGATCGGGCACGGGGTTCCCTGGACCGCTCACTGACAGGTGGATGGAGTTGGAGGTCTCCACGTTCTCGAGTTCGATCAACATGCCGGTGTATTTATCCAACTCGCGCTGACAATGCGTCGGGCTATTCCATTCTGCGTCGGGAAAAGCCGCGCGAATAACAATCGTCACCGCATCCAAGCTTCCGAGGGGCAGGTAATCGTTCGCAGCGACGTCCGCGATCGGCCGAAATGGCCCACGGATGCGAACAATGACGGCGTCCCAACTCATGGAGCGGTCCTGCGAGGGATAACGGACTGACGTTGAATGGCCGGCCCGGCGCTGGCCACACCTTCGAATTACAGGGACCGTTCTGCCGGGCCGGTCCATTCCAGCGGCTGGTTATGTCGCTCGCCGGTCGCCGGCAAGCGCCGACATTTGCCTGAGCCACGTGCCGAGCAAGGACATGAAGGTGATGGAGACTGATTCTCCAGTCTCGCAACTGCAAGCGACCGGTGGAATCCAGTCACCAATGCCCCACATGCCGCCCCGGTTAATGAGCTTGTACGCGTCGATTGCGCTGGACTTCTCGCCTGCCTCGAGCGCGGCGAGACACTTCCGCAACGGTGACTCTGCCGGCACCGCCGACTGATGTTCTTCGAAAAACTTGATGAGCGTGCGAAGTGTCGCCGCTTCGGTTGGGAAGGCACCGCGACCGTAAACGGTGCGTTCAAGGAACTTGGCGACTTTGTCTTCGAGCGACATAACGTAGAGGACTTTACGCAGAGTCCGCCCGGAAGCCAGCGAGAGCATGGAGCGGCCGGTCGCACTCTGCATAAAGTCTGTTCAACTGAACCGGCGTCGCCAAGGCGATTGTATCAAACCCGGCGGGCGCTGTCTTGAAGAATTGCCGCCAGGGCGGCGGCCGGTTGCGGCGGGTTCAAACATTTCAGTCCTCTCGTTTCACGCGGATTTGCTTCTGCCTGCCGATTCATGCCATCCCCTCTCACACTCCTTGGGTCCGATACCCCAATTCGTTACCATTCCCAACCAACCGGCCCAACCTGCCGATAACCCCTGAGGTGGTATGGCCACCCCGTAACACGGGCTTCCAGCCCATGCTGACGGGCCTCGAAAACCACACAACTCGCAACCCGCAACCCGCAACTCGCAACCCGCAACCCGCAACTCGCAACTCACAACTCGCAACTCGCAACTCACAACTCGCAACTATCAACTGACCACTAACCACTGACAACCCCATGCGAACAATCCTCGTCACCGGCGCGGCCGGATTCATCGGTTCCAACTTCGTCCGAATGCTCTTGAGTCGCGGCCAGTCCGCGCGCCTGGTCGCGTTCGACAAGCTCACCTACGCCGGCAATCTCGGCAATCTCTCGGACCTGCTGGCCGCCCATCCCAAACAGCTTACATTCGTCAAGGGCGACATCTGCGACCCCAAAGTCGTCGAGCAGACCTGGGATGAGAACGGCATCACCGAAGTCGTTCACTTCGCGGCCGAGTCTCACGTCGATCGCTCCATCCTCGGCTCCGGCCCGTTCATCCAGGCCAATGTCGTCGGCACGCAGGTTCTCCTCGATGTCGCGCGGGCCAAGGGCGTGCAGAAATTCCTCTACGTCTCCACCGATGA
>JBBRTW010000102.1:0-17313 GCA_038244055.1 Tepidisphaerales bacterium
CTCCGCCGCCCCAGCCCCCCGCGCCAGCCCGATCGCGGCCAGAACCAATGCGATTCCCAACCACCCCCGTGTCTTGAACTTCGGAAACTGCATTCGCATCACGACTCCGCTCTGCTCGCCCCGCTCATTGCAGCCCGTCATCCTGACGAGCCACGGCCTGTGACAGATGTTACCCGCCTGTCAAAACCCTGTTGATGAGAAAGCCCTCCGTGCGCACGCAACGTCATCCCAGCGCTACCCCTCCAAAACTAGAATCCCATGCCTGAAAAAATTATTTGTCGCGTTCTCACGCCCAAAACCCGGCTCCATCCAATCCCGTGCGCGCCCGACACCACCCAAATGGAACCCCCCCGTAACTACAGAGGCCCCCATTTGAGTTCCCCCCATTCATCATTCATCATTCATCCTTCATCATTCATCCTCCATCATTCATCCCCAGCTCCCACACCCCAATCGACCCCAAATGTCCTATTTTTGAAAATACGACCTCACCCCCTATCATCCAATACCGTGACCTCAATCATCGAACCCCACGCTAAAACCGCCCCGTCCCTTCAATTGCCCTTCGACCTCTCCTTCGCGGACCTCTACCACCGCGATGGACTTCTCAAGCTCGATTCGGCCTTCCTTTCCCAATTGCTCGAGCGCGCCCCCGATCTCCATACGCGCCTGGTCGCCCTCCGCGCATCGCCCCTCTCTCTTCCCGTCAAACAGCGCTCCGAAGTCATCGTCGAGCTCGCCCCCCACCTCGAAGATTTCATCGGCCAGCTCTTCAATATCGGCCCGGAATTGCGGCAATTGCAGGCCCGTCATACCGTCCTCGCCCCTCTTTACTCCGTCAAACGCAAGTTCGTCCAACGCAAGGTCAACACCTTCACCCCCGAGCAGGCCAGCGCCATCGACGGCGTGGCCATCGCGGCCGAGCTCGGCGCGTTTCTCCAGGGGCCGGTCACCGAAGAAAGCTTCGCCGCCCACGTCGAACGCTGGCTCGAAGCGCCGGCCGACCACCTCCCCCAGCTCCAGCTCGCTTCCCAATACTCCGCCTGGGCCGCCCTCACCCCCGATGGCCGCGCCAAGCACAAGAGCGGCATCCTTTTCAAGCTCCCCCATAAGCTCGACATGCTCCGCCTGGTCCCCATCGACCAGGCCAACAATAACGGCGCGCTGGAGTTCTCTCTCGATCCCCGGCACTGGCGCAATCGCGAGGGCTTCCATCTCACCGACCCCGGCATGGAGCTCATCGGCGCGCTCGATCAGGCCAGCTACTGCATCAAGTGCCACCACCAGGGCAAGGACAGTTGCTCCACCGGCCTCAAGGAAAAGACCGGCGCGTTCAAGCTCAATGTCTTCGGCGATCCGCTGGCCGGGTGCCCGCTCGAAGAAAAAATCTCCGAGATGAACGAGGTCAAAGGCCAGGGCAACCCCATCGGCGCGCTGGCCATCGTCACCATCGACAACCCCATGGCCGCCGCCACCGGCCATCGCATCTGCAACGATTGCATGAAATCCTGCATCTACCAGAAGCAGGACCCGGTCGACATCCCCCAGGCCGAGACGCGCACGCTCAAGGACGTCCTCGATCTCCCCTGGGGCTTTGAAATCTACAGCCTGCTGACGCGCTGGAACCCGCTCAACTTCGAACGGCCCCTCCCAAAAGCTGACACCGGCCGAAAAGTCCTCATCGTCGGCCTTGGCCCGGCCGGGTTCACGCTTGCCCATCACCTCATGAACGATGGTCACACCGTCGTTGCCGTGGATGGCCTGAAGATCGAACCCCTGCCCGCCGAAATCTCCGGCGTCGATCCCTTCGGCCATCGCCACCCCTTTAACCCGCTCCGCAACATCTCCGACATCTACGAGCGCCTCGATCAGCGCATCATGGCCGGCTTCGGCGGGGTGGCCGAGTACGGCATCACCGTCCGCTGGAACAAGAACTTCCTCAAGGTCATTCGCCTGCTCATCGAGCGCCGCGGCCAGTTTTCCATGTTCGGCGGCGTCCGCTTCGGCGGCACGCTCACCGTCGATGGCGCATTCGATATGGGCTTCGAACATATCGCCATCTGCACCGGCGCTGGCCGGCCCACCGTCATCCCCATGAAAAACGGCCTGGCCCGCGGCGTCCGCCAGGCCTCCGATTTTCTCATGGCCCTGCAACTCACCGGCGCCGCCAAGACCGATTCGCTCGCCAATCTCCAGATCCGCATGCCGATCGTGGTCATCGGCGGCGGGCTGACCGGCATCGACACCGCCACCGAATCGCTCGCCTACTATGTCGTCCAGGTCGAGAAATTCCTGCATCGCTTCGAGGAACTCGCCAAAACCCGCTCCGATGAATCGATCCGCGCTGGCTGGACCCAGGCCGAGGTGGAGATCGCCGATGAATTTCTGGCCCACGCCCGCGCCATCCGCGCCGAGCGCGCCCTGGCCGCCAGGGAAGGCCGCGCCCCCCGTCTGATCGATCTGCTCAACCAGTGGGGCGGCGTCACCGTGGCCTACCGCCGCCGCCTGATCGATGCCCCCAGCTACACGCTCAATCACGAAGAAGTCGCCAAGGCGATGGAAGAAGGCATTCGCTTCGCCGAGTGCCTCGCGCCGCAGGAAGTGATCGTCGATATCCACGGCGCGGCCGCCGCCCTGCGCCTCGAAAAACAAGTCGTCGATCCAGCCACCGGCAAGGTTACCCCCGGCGGCCAGTCCATCACACTGCCCGCCCGCAGTATCCTCGTCGCCGCCGGCACTCAGCCCAATACTGTTTTGGCGCGGGAGGATGAGCATAACGTCAAGATGGATGGCCGTTTTTTCCAGGCCCTCGATGAAGCCGGCCAGCCCGCCAAGCCCGAGCGCATCTCCAAGCCCGGCGCGGTGCATGTGCTGATGTCCCTGCGCCCCGATGGCCGGGCGCTGAGCTTTTTCGGCGATCTCCACCCCTCCTTCGCCGGCAATGTCGTCAAGGCGATGGGCAGCGCCAAGCAGGGATACCCCATCGTCTCGCGCGTGCTCGAACGAGTCGTCCCGGCCGGTCCCCCCGCCGCTGAACTGGTGGCCAAACTCAACGATGAACTCCGCGCCGTCGTCCATGAAGTCATCCGCCTCACCCCTAACATCGTCGAAGTCGTCGTCCGCGCCCCCATCGCCGCCCGCGCCTTCAAGCCCGGCCAATTCTACCGTCTCCAGAATTACGAAGTCCTCGCCGCCCGCACCGCCGGCACCACGCTGGCCATGGAAGGCCTCGCCCTCACCGGCGCTTCGGTCGATATCGAAAAAGGCCACCTCTCCACCATCGTCCTGGAGATGGGCGGCTCCTCCGATCTCTGCGCCCTGCTCAAGCCGGGCGAGCCCGTGATCCTCATGGGCCCCACCGGCACACCCACCGAAACGCCCGGCAGCGAGACCGTCCTCCTCATCGGCGGCGGGCTGGGCAATGCCGTGCTCTTCTCCATCGGCCAGGAACTCCGCGCCCGCGGCTCGCGCGTCATCTACTTCGCCGGGTACAAGAAAATCATCGATCGCTACAAGGTCGAGGAAATCGAAAAAGCCGCCGACGTCGTCACCTGGTGCTGCGATGAAGCGCCCGGCTTCACCCCCGGCCGCGTGCAGGACCGCGCCTTCGTCGGCAACATCGTCGAAGCCATGGCCGCCTATGCCCGCGGCGATCTCGACGAAATCCCCATCCCCCTCAGTGCGGCCGACCGCCTCATCGTCATCGGCTCCGATGGCATGATGCGTGGCGTCCAGCAGGCGCGGCACACGGTTCTCAAGCCCTTCCTCAAGCCCGACCACCACGCCATCGGCTCCATCAATTCCCCCATGCAGTGCATGATGAAGGAAATCTGCGCCCAGTGCCTCCAGATGCACAAGGACCCGCTCACCGGAAAGGAAACCGTCGTCTTCTCCTGCGCCAATCAGGACCAACCCCTCGACCACGTTCAGTTCGACAACCTCCGCACCCGCCTGTCGCAGAACGGCGCCCAGGAAAAACTCACCCGCCTCTGGATCGACCACTGCCTCCGCAAACTGGGCATTCGAATCTGACCACGTTTTTCAAATACCATGCTCTTCGTGCCAAGTTTTTCGGGTGCCCTGTTTTTCGCGCCAAGTTTTTCGGGTGCCATGCCCTGGCGAGCCGCCAAATCGGTCCCTTCCGCCGCGCAACACCATCGGCTCGACTGGGCATGCCCCACACACGCGACTACCGAACGCTGAATCCCGCCTTCTGACGCCTCTCCACCCCCATCATTATCGGCCCCGCAACCCACTTCCCCTCCCCCCCAGCCCTCCCGATTTGCCATCCCTCAGTGCAAATCGTACATCATTCTCAGCCAGTTCATCGTGTGGAAGGCGAGCCGCGGTCCGTAACGGTCGATAGCAATTTCAGGCCCGTCCCGCTTCGTCTCCACATCCGCCAACATTCTGGCGGCCGGGAGCACAAGCCAGGCCGGCCTTTCGGAGGATGAATCATGTCCATCGCCCCCCGCCTCGCCCCCCGCCTCGCCGGCCGCCAACAACGCCGCGCCTTCACGCTCGTGGAAATTCTCATCGTCGTGATCATCCTCGGCATCCTCGCCTCCATCGTCATCCCTCAATTCACTAACGCCAGCACCGATGCCCGCCGCAACAGCCTCTCCAGCAGCCTGCACGCCCTGCGCAGCCAGCTCGAGCTCTACATGCTCCAGCATGGCGACGCCGCCCCCGCCATCACCGGTTCCGACTGGACCGCCCTCACGCAGACCAGCACATTCAACAGCAGCAACTGCGGTCCCTACCTGACCCTGCCCCCGCTGAACCCGCTCAATAACTTCTCGGATGTCGTGGTCGTCTCGTCCGACCCGGTCGGCGGCGATGCCGTCGCCGGTTCCAAAATCGGCTTCGTCTACAATTCCAGCAACGGAAAAATGTGGGCCACGAACTCCAAGGGAAACAAGGTTTATAACGAAGTGAACCCAGGCGATCCCGCCAACTGATTGCTTCAGGCCGCACATCACGAAACAATCCATCGGGGGCGCACCTCAGCACATTCCCATTGCAACTCTTGCCCATCGGGCGCGTCCTACTGACAATGGGAGGCGGTCCCGGCCGGTCCTGGTTCGGATGCGGAGGCTCGATGCAACGTGCGGCGATTCATGCGATTGGCGTCCTCCTTCTGGCGGCTTGGGCATCCGCGCCCGCCGCCCGTGCGGCCGAGCCTCAGCCCGCAAGCGTCAACGCTTTCGCTGAAAAGGTGACTCAACTGCAATCCGCTAGTGGGGATGAACTGGCGAAACTCAAAGCCGATCTGATCGCCGGAGGCATGGCCGCCCATGCCGCATTGAAAGAAGGGCCCGATGCCACCGCCGCGATCCGCCAGGAGCTTCGCAAGGCCATCCGCGCCAAGCGAGACTCGGTTGCCCGCGGCAAAGGCCTGCTCGTCCACGAATGGGGCGCGATCGCCTATCAACAGGGTTTTGACGAGGGGCGGCTGGATCTTCGCGAGGACACTTCCGATCTCCCGGAGTTCGCGCAGGTCTGGCAGAAGCTGGCTAAGGAGAAGCCGGCCGACAACCCAGATGGTCCGGGGATCAACATCGCCCCCGGCCTGCCCGGCGGCGTGCGCATCGACATCATCAAAAAGCCGATCGTTTATTTCTACAGCGACACGCCCGAAACGGTCACCTTCACGGTTGCCTGCCCGCGCGGCTTGCTGACGACCTGGTGGCCCAAGGCGTCGAAGATCACCCCTGAGCCGGGGACCGTCGATCCCAAGGCGGCGCTGTCGGCCGGCTCGATGCTGCAATGGCGGAACTTCGATCTCCAGCCCGGCGCGCCGGAACTGCCGCCCGTGCCCGATGCCGCCTGGTGGTGGCCGATCTGCCGGGATACCGATTCGACGCCCATCAATGTCAACGGCACGATCGAGAAGTTCATTTTCTACCGCGGCGCGCTGGCCGATGCCGCGCCGGCATTGACGGTCGAAGGTGGTGCGGGTCAGAAGTACACGCTGAGCAATGCCCTCAAGAAAGAGGCGATCCGGCATGTGCTGGCGGTCGCGGTCAGCGGCGGAAAAGTGTCGGCGCATTACATCGCATCCATCGAGCCCGGGCAGAAGATTTCGCTGGACATGACGGCCATCGCCAAGCCATCCACACCCGCCGATCTGCGCGAGCGGATGGCCGATCTGCTGGAAGAAGAAGGTCTATTCCCCAAAGAGGCCGCCGGGATGTCGAAGATCTGGCGGAAGGAATGGTTCGAAACCGATGGCGTGCGCATCATCTATTTCAACCCGCGCGGGGCGACCGCTTCATTACTGCCAATCAGCATCGATCCCAAACCAGCGCAAACCGTGCGCACCCTGCTGGTGGCGATCCAATGCATCAAGGAATCGCGCGAGAATATCGTATTGAAGCTGATTGAAACCTTGGGCGATGGCTCCTTCGCCCAGCGCGAGGATGCGCAGAAGCAGCTCATTCAACTCGGCAAACTCTCCGAGAAACCCCTGCGCGAAGCCCTCAAAAAGGCGGAAGATGAAGAAGTGCGCAACCGCATTCACGCGATTCTCCAGAAGATCGACCCCGTCTCCAAAGCCGCCGATGCGAGCGATGCGCCGCCCCCGCCGGGGGATGATGATTTGAATAAGTAGGGCCCGGGGGGGCGTTTCAAAGCAAGATGAACAAACCCATGTCGATGTGGAGTCCATCAAAACTCGGGCGATGGCGGCGCTGGTTCTCGCGGCCAGCGATCATCGCCACCCTCCTCGGCATGTACGCGATCACCCATAGCTGCGCCCGCCTCCGCGCCCCCGAAGCAGTTCCCAACCCGTGTCTCAAGGTGATGACCTTCAACCTCGATGTCGATGCGGCGGACCTCGAATCCGCCCTGCGCACGATCGAGCAGGCCGACCCCGATGTCGTCTGCGTTCAGGAAGCCAGCCAGCGCTGGGAGCAGGCCCTCCGCCAGCGCCTCGGCTGGCGCTACCGCGGCATGGCCTTCATCCGCCCGGCCGACAACCAATACGGCGGCGCTGGAATCCTCTCGCGCTTCGCGATCCACGACCACCGCGAAATTCCCAAAGCCCCCGGCGGATGGTTCCCAAGCCAGATCGCCACCATCGACAGCCCGCTTGGCCCCGTGCAGATCCTAAATTTCCATCTCCGCCCCCCGGCCACCGACAGCGGCAATAAAGTGATCGGCGTCATCAGCGCGCGCTGGCCGCGCAAGCGTGAGATAAGGCAGATTCTGACCGAGCTCAAACCCGACCTGCCGGCCATCGCGATGGGCGACTTCAACGAAGGCGATGATGGATCGGCCGTCGAAATCGTCCGCGAGAGGAAATTCACCGATTGCCTGTCGCAATTCGACCGCCACACCCAAACCTGGCGCCTGCAGACCGGCCTGATCCGCCTGGCCGAACGCGCCGACCACATCCTCCATTCCCCCGAATTACACTGCACCGAAGCAAAGGTGCTGCCCGAGACGTCATCGGACCACGATCCGGTCATGGCGGTGATTGGGCTGAGGCGCTGAATGTGGGATCGGCAGCGGCGGGATTGCACGATTTGCTGGAATCCCCGCCCTTGAAAACCGGCCCCGCGCGCGTATCCTATGTGGCTCGCGATCGGGCAGATAGCTCAGCTGGTAGAGCAATGGACTGAAAATCCATGTGTCGCCGGTTCGATCCCGGCTCTGCCCACTTTTTCACAAGCCCCGGTTTGGCCGGGGCTTGTGCTGTTTTGTCATGTCTGGCCGAGGGCAAGAGCGACAAGGGCGAGGGGACGGCGCAGTGGACGGGCAGTGTCAACGGGCCGCGCCTGATCGCATCGGTAACTTGGACCAAGGCAGATGGGAGCATCCTGCGTTTCGCCAGTGAGGGGAAGAAAGAAGCGAAGAAGCCGTAGGCCGATTGGCTTGGCCAGACCGGATGCGATTGTTCCTTCCGCAGCATTGCCCGGCTGGAGGGGGTTGGCATCGATTGGTCTGGCGATCGTCCGCACTGGCCAGGTGCTTGTCGGCCGGGAGTGGTTCATGAAGGGTTGGAATTTCGGTGGGGAAAGGCGATGATAATGTGACTTCACGGGCGGGATGCCCGTGCCACCTCTAATCTTTTCAGGAGACAAGCAATGAAGGCGATTCGATGGGCTGTGATGGGATTGACATCGGTATTGGGATCGGCGGCCTTCGCCGATGTCAAATTGCCGGCGGTTTTTTCGGACAACATGGTTCTCCAGAAGGGCGAGAAGATTCCGGTCTTCGGCTGGGCGGACAGCGGCGAGGCCGTGACCGTCAAGGCCGGGGCGCAATCGGCGCAGGCGACGGCCGGGGCCGACGGGAAGTGGAAGGTCACGCTCGACACCACCAAGGTCGATTCGGCCAGGCCGTTTGAAGTGACCGTGGCGGGCAAGAACAACATCGCCATCAAAAATGTGCTGGTGGGCGAGGTATGGGTGGCCTCGGGGCAGTCGAACATGGAGATGAGCGTCAATGGCGTGAAGAACGCGGCCGATGAGAACAAGGCGGCGGATTTTCCGGCGGTGCGGATGTTCACGGTGAAAAAGGCGACTTCGGATACAGCGCTCAAAGATGTCACCGGAACGTGGGTCGTGGCGGAGCCGGGAAAAATCGGCGGATTCTCGGCCGTCGGTTATTTCTTCGCGCGGGAATTGAATCAGACTTTGAAAGTGCCGGTGGGCGTGATTCATACCTCCTGGGGCGGAACGGTGGCCGAGGCCTGGACCAGCCCCGAGGCCCTCAAGGCGGATGCGGATTTCGAACCGATCCTCGATCGCTACACCAAGGCCAAAGAAGGTTATCCGGCCGCGAAGGCGAGGTACGAGGAAGCGGTCAAGGCGTGGGAGGCGGGCGGCAAGAAAGGCAATGCGCCGCGCGGTCCCGGTGGGCCGAACAATCCGAATAATCCGAGCGTGTTGTACAACGCGATGGTGTCGCCGCTGATTCCCTACGGAATCCGTGGGGCGATCTGGTATCAGGGCGAGAGCAACGCCGGCCGGGCCTATCAATATCGCAAGCTTTTCCCGGCCATGATCACCGACTGGCGCAAGCAGTGGGCCCAGGGCGATTTCCCCTTCTACTTCGTTCAACTCGCCAATTTCCAGGCTAAGACGGACCAGCCCGGCGACAGCGCCTGGGCCGAACTGCGCGAGGCGCAGACGATGACGCTCAAGCTGCAAAACACTGGTCAGGCCGTCATTATCGACATCGGCGATGACAAGGACATCCATCCCAAGAACAAGCAGGATGTCGGCAAGCGCCTGGCCCAGTGGGCTCTGAAAAAGGATTACGGCAGGGATGTCGAGGACTCCGGGCCGCTGTTCGATTCGATCCAGGTCGAGGGAGACGCGGTGCGGGTGAACTTCACCCACGCCAGCGGGCTGACCGCCAAGGGCGACAAGCTGACCAGCTTCGCGGTCGCGGGCGAGGATAAGAAATTCGTCTGGGCCGATGCGAAGATCGAGGGAAACAGCGTCGTCGTGAAATCGCCGGCCGTCGCCAAGCCGGTGGCGGTGCGCTACGGGTGGGCGAACAACCCCGATGCGAACCTGTACAATGGCGCGGGACTGCCGGCCTCGCCGTTCCGGAGCGATGAATGGCCGGGGATTACGGCGGCGGGGAAGTGATATCGGCCTGAGTATTGAAAGCGCGAGACCACGACAGAAGCGCAACGGCATGCCGCGGCGTTTCTTTTTTCGAAGAGGAATTGAGTCGCCCCACGGCGAAGAAAAGCCCGCGGAGAATGGTGGGTTCTCCGCGGGCTTGAACTTTACAGGCATGATGTCGGCCAGCGGGCTCAGGCCACTTCGCGCGTCGGGACGAATTCCTTCAACCGATCCGACAGCGAAACGCGGAGGCGGTTGACGATGCTCGTGTGCATCTGGGAAACGCGCGACTCCGACAGATCCAGCGTCGAGCCGATCTCTTTCATCGTGAGCTGCTCGTAGTAATAGAGGATCACGATCAGCCGCTCGGAGCGCGAAAAACCCTTGGTCAGCACATCCTGGAGGATTTTGTGCTGGGCCTGGAGCATGGGGCTTTTGGCCTTGGTGTCGGCCAGGTTCGAGGGGTCATCATCGTTCTCGAGATTGTCGCCGTGATTGTTGTTGGTGCGCTTACCGTAGATCGAAAAGACATTGGCGGGCACGGCATCGTCGGCGATCCGGCGGAACTCGTTCAGCGGGATATTCAGGTGGGCGGCGATCTCATCATCCGAAGGCTGCCTGCCGAGGTGGGCCCGGAGAGTCGCGGTCGCATCGGCGAGGATCTTGGCGCGCTGGCGGACCAGGCGGGGGACCCAGTCGAGGCCGCGGAGTTCATCCATCATCGCGCCGCGGATGCGGATGGCGGAGAAGGTTTCGAACTTGACCTTGCGCTCGATATCGAACTGGTCGATGGCATCCATCAATCCCAGCACGCCCGCGGTGGAAAGGTCATCCACCTGCACGACCGAAGGCAGCTTGGCCTTGAGGCGCTCGGCGTGGTTCTTGACCAGCGGCAGGTAATTCTCAATCAGTTGATTGCGAATCGCCTGGGTGGGCGTTTTTTTGTACTCCTTCCATAGTTTGGCGATGCGCTTGTCGTTTTGAGCGCGTTTCGCGGCTGCGATTTTGATGGCTTCGTCCCTTTCGAGAGTCTCTGCGTCGCGGAGCATGAACAAACCTCCTGTCCCTGGGGGCTGGTTTAGAAGCGAATTGCCCGATGCCTGCGCGGAAAGGGAGCCACTCCCCGCGCCGGCAGAAGGAGTATCGGCAACGCGCAGGGGGAGCCTGAAGGGAATTTCTATTTTTCTTCTTTCGGATATTTCTGCGCGGAACTTGAATTTTGCAGGTCCGATAATATCGGATCATCGCTACAGGGTGGCGTGAAACGTGTTAAGATGGAGATGGTATGATGAGTCGAACGGCGATTGTGGAGGTACTGTGGATGGCGACGTGGATTAAGAATTCTGTCCTGGATCGAGCAAATGCACGCGCGGATTTCGCACATGCATGGGGGAATATACGGGCGATTCTTGCCGGTGTATTTTTTTTCGCGGGCGGATTGGCGCACGCGGCCGGCGATGCGAAACCGGTCGCGCTGCCCCCCTCCGCGACCCGCGCGATCGACTTCGACCAGGACATTAAACCGCTTTTGCAGGCCAGTTGCGTGCAGTGTCATGGGCAGGGGCGCTCCAAGGGAGAGTTTCGGATCGACACCCGCGCGACCTTTATTAAAGGAGGCGAGAACGGTGCCGCGGCCATCGTGGGCGATAGCGCAAAAAGTGCGGTGGTAAAAATGGTCGCCGGGGTCGGGGTGGATGAGGATCAGTTCATGCCCAAGAAGGGGCGGAAGCTGTCGGCCGAGGAAGTGGGCCTGGTGCGAGCGTGGATCGATCAGGGAATGAAGTGGCCCGATGGGGTGAGCTTCGCGGCCGGGAAACAGCAACCGCTCCCGCCGAGGAAAGTCGCGCTGCCGGCGACGGCGGATGCGAAAATAAATCCGGTGGATGTGCTGCTGGCGGGGTATTTCGCAAAACATGGCGTGAAAGCGGGGGCGGTGGTGGATGATGCGGTTTTCGCGCGGCGGGTGTGGCATGATGTGGTGGGATTGCTCCCCCCTGCTGATGAATTGAAACAGTTCCAGGCCGATTCTTCGCCGGACAAGCGCGAAAAGCTCGTCTGGCGTCTGCTCAACGACAATCAGCGCTACACCGAACACTGGCTGAGTTTCTGGAACGATTTATTGCGCAACGATTACAAGGGCACGGGCTACATCGACGGCGGCCGCAAGCAGATCACGCCCTGGCTCTATAAATCGCTCTATGAGAATAAGCCGTTCAATTCGTTCGTAAGCGAGTTGGTGCGCGGCGCGGAAGGGAGCGAGGGATTCACCAAGGGGATCGTCTGGCGCGGCGTGGTCAATGCCGCGCAGACGCCGCAGATGCAGGCGGCGCAGAACATCTCGCAGGTCTTCATGGGGGCCAATCTCAAGTGCGCCAGTTGCCACGACAGCTTCGTGAGCCATTGGCAATTGGCCGATGCGTACGGGCTGGCGGGGGTGTACGCGGATAAGCCGCTGGAGATGGAGCGTTGCAACACGCCCACCGGCAAGATCGCGCCGATGAAATTCCTCTATCCGGAGCTAGGAAATATCGACGCGAACCTGCCGCGCGAGAAGCGGCTGGAGCAGCTCGCCGGACTGATCACCAGCGAAAAGAACGGCCGCCTTTCGCGGACAATTGTGAACCGCTTCTGGAAGAAGTTCATGGGCCGGGCGATCACCGAGCCGACCGATGACATGGATAACGAGCCGTGGGATGCCGATCTGCTGGACTGGCTGGCGGCCGATCTGTCCGACAATGGCTGGGATTTGAAGAAATCGATGGCGCGGATTCTGACGTCGAAGGCGTATCAGATGCCGGTGGTGCCGGTGGCCGAGGGGGGGCAGGAGGTTTTCGTATTTCGCGGGCCGGTGGTGCGGCGATTGTCGGCTGAGGAATTTGAGGATGCGCTCTCCTGCGTAACCGGCGTATGGGCGGCCAAGGCGGCCTTCGATCCCAACGGCAGCGCGATCAAGTGGCCGCATAAGAAGGCGCGGTGGATCTGGAGCGTGGCCGGTGCGGAGAAATCCGCGCCGCCAGGGACGATCTACCTGCGCAAGGAGGTCATGCTTCAGGATTTGATCAATGGGGATGCGATGCTGGGGTGCGACAATCAGTTTGTGCTGTATGTGAATGGAAAACGCGTGGCCGGGGGCGAGGCGTGGGACAAACCGGCCGTGGTGGAGCTGAAGGCGTATCTGGTTTCCAATACGAAGAATGTGATCGCGGTGGAAGCGACTAATACCACCAACGCGCCGAGCCCGGCGGGGTTTTTCATGACGGGGACGATCATCCATCGCACCGGCGGCGCGCGGAAGACGATCGACTTGGGCAGCGACAAGAGTTGGAGCTGGTCGGGCAAGATGGAGGAAGGATGGATGAGTAGCGCGTTCGACCCGGCCGCGCATGGATGGAAGCCGGCCGCGGAGCTGGGCGATGAGAAGATCGCGCCGTGGCATATCGATAAGAAATGGACGGCCGGCACGGCGGTGGCGCAGACGGGCGAGCCGGTCCGGGCGGCGCTCTGCGCGGCCGACCCGCTGATGATGGCCCTGGGGCGGACTAATCGCGAACAGGTGATGACGGACCGGCCAAGCATGGCAACGACATTGCAGGCGCTGGAGTTGAGCAATGGGAGCACGTTGGCGGAAACCCTACGAAAAGGCGCGGCCAAGCTGGCGGGAGAGAGAGGCGCGACGGCGGATTCGGTAGTCGAGCAGGTGTATTGGCGCGGGCTGGGAAGAGCGCCGTCGGCCGGGGAGAAGGCGGCGGCCGGGGAACTGGTTGGAGCGCCGGTGAAGGTCGAGGGGGTGGAGGATTTGTTGTGGATTTTGGGGATGTTGCCGGAGTTTCAGTTGGTAAGGTGAGTTGGCCGTAGCATGGGCATCCTGCCCATGTCGAATGCATGAGGATTAAAATGATCAGTGGCTTCCAGAACGTCAACCTTTCCCGTCGTAACTTACTTAAAGGGGCCTCCGCCGCCGCGCTGGGCGCGATGGCCGCCTCATTCCCAAGGATCGCAAGCGCCGATGAAAGCTCGGCCGCATCCCGCTTCGGCCCCGATGCCAACCCCAAACCCACCGCCGACGCCGTCATCGTCCTCTGGATGGCCGGTGGGATGGCCCACACCGAAACCTTCGACCCCAAGCGCTACACGCCTTTTGAGAAGGGGATCAAATCCAACGATGTCCTCTCGACCTTCCCCGCCATCGACACGGCCGTCGACCACATCAAATTCAGCCAGGGCCTGGAGAATCTCGCCAAGGTCATGGACCGCGGGACGCTCATCCGTTCCTACACATCCGGCGATCTCGGCTTCATCCTCCACAGCCGCCATCAGTTCCACTGGCATACCGGCTACGCACCGCCCCAGACTGTCGCCTGCCCGCATATCGGCTCTTTTATCGCCCGCGCGCTCGGGCCGAAGAACCCGGCCATGCCGGCTTTTATCGATATCGGGCAGCGCTTCGACGTCGGCGAGGGCGAAGAGCTCAAGTCCTTCCACACGGCCGGGTTTCTCGGCAGCGAATACGGCCCCTTCCTGATCCCCCAGCCGGCCGAGGCGGTGCAGGCGATGAGCCCGCCCAAGGGGATGAGCCCCGGGCGCTTCGCCGATCGCAGCAAATACTACAAACGACTTTTAGAGAACAGCCCGGTGCGGGAGTTCGGCAGCGATTTCCAGAAGGAGTCGCTGGTGCGCTCGCTCGATAACGCCCACCGCCTCCTGACCAGCCCGGCCTCCAAGGCCTTCGATCTCACGCTCGAACCCAAAGAATCGTTCGACAAATACAACACCGGCCGATTCGGCCAGGGCTGCCTTCTCGCCCGCCGGCTGATCGAAGGCGGGGCGCGGTTCATCGAAGTGACCAGCGAGTACATCCCCTTCTTCTACTGGGATACACACGATAACGGCCACACCCGCCTGGCCAAGCTCAAGGAAGAGATCGACCGCCCCATCGCGCAGCTCGTTCTCGATCTGGAAGCGCGCGGATTGCTCGATCGAACGCTCATCATTCTCGCCAGCGAATTCTCCCGCGACATGCTGATCGAAGGCCGACCGGATTCGAAGGTGAAGAACCAGGTCACCCAGCCGGATATTATGACCGAGCTCAAACACTACGGGATGCACCGCCATTTCACCGATGGGGCCTCCGTCCTGATGTTCGGCGGCGGGCTGAAGAAAGGGCACCTGCACGGCAAAACCGCCGATGAGCGCCCCTGCAAAACGATCGAGAAGCGCGTGGTGATCGAAGACCTGCACGCGACCATCTATCACGCGCTGGGCATCTCGCCGAAGCTGGCGTACGAGATCGAGAAGCGGCCGTTTTATGTGACGCGCGATGGCTTGGGCAAGCCAATTTTGGAGATGATGGCGTAACTGAACCAGTCAGCGCGATATGCAATCGCCGGATGCGAAGCCCGCCCAGGCGCATTGCGGGGCGGTGGTCGATTATAATTCGACCATGATCTGCCAACCGCGAATCGTGGCTCTGCTCCTCATCGGTTTCCTGATGCTGCACGGCGCATGCACGCGGCCTGGGGCGGCGGCCGGCGGCGCTGAACCGGCAAAACCTTCGGGGCGAATCCTGCTGGCGCGGGGGGATGCGCTTTACATCGCGAACGCGGATGGATCGGGGGAGCGGAAGCTGGTCGATGGCGTGGCCGCGGAATTGCCGGCCGAGTGGTCGCCCGATGGCATGGAGATTTTGTTCTTCAAGCGCGGCGCGAAATCCGCGGATGTGTGGGTCATCCCGGCCGATGGTGCGGGGGAGGCGCGCAACCTGACCCATGTCGAAGCAGGCACTTGCCGGTCACCGGCGTGGTCGGACGATTCGACCCGCATCGCCTTCATGCGCGATAACCCGGCCGGGCTGTACACGATGAATCGCGATGGAAGTAATCCCAGGAAACTGACGCACGATGGCCAGCGCGAGCAGCGGCCAAGCTGGTCGGCGGATGGGAAGTTCATCGTCTATGGCGAGCTGGTTTTCATCGATGAAAGCGCCGCCGACAAATTCCGCATGGAGCTGCTCCTGGCGCGGGCGGATGGAAGCGGTGTATCGAAGATCCCCACCGGCGAAGGCCCAACCGATATGGCCGAGTTCGCGCCGGCCGGGATGAAGGTAGCCTATCGCGGACAGCGGCGGGGGAATGATGAGATTTGCGCGGTGGATCTCGGGGAGGGCGCGGCGGGAGTGAAAGGGGCGGGCGCGCTCGGCGCGGGGGCCACTGGGGCCGGCGCAAATTCGGCCACGGAGATCAACCTGACCAAATCGAAGGAAGATGAGCGCGATCCGCGTTGGTCTCCCGATGGAAACCGCCTCGCCTTCTGGCGGCGGGCCGGCGCTGAGGAGGAGCTCTGGACGATGAAGGGAGATGGGTCGGATGCGAAAAAGGCAACGAGCGTAAAGGCGGCCGCGCATCCCGGCGCGGCCGAGTGGTCGCCGGATGGAAAGTTTCTGGCGTATGGATCGGACGATGGGGTTTGGATTGTGGCGGTGGCTGGGGATGATGCGCCGAGGTCTTTGGCGAAAGGGGGTGGGGCAGTTCGGTGGAGGAAATGATAAAGTTAAATGTGAAGATTGCGGTGGAGCAATCTCTCCAATTCGAATGACAAATCCCCACCCTTAAGCCACAATACCCCCATGCCCTCACGCCTCACCGCACTCCTCGCGTTGCTGCCTGTTCTGGCCCTTGCGGACCCGGTTGCGAGCGTGCCGAAAACATCGCAGGCGGTTTTCGCGCCCGATGGCAAAGTGCTCATGACCATTTCGGCGGATGATCAAAAGGTGCATTTCTGGTCCGCCGATACCAGTGAAGAAGTGAACCGCTTCGGCGTCGCGGTCACCCAGGCGATTTTCTCGGCCGATGGAAAGCGGATCATCGTCGCCGGCCGCGATGGGGCCATTCGAATTCACGATGTTCGCACGGGCAAGGCGCTGCGCCGCCTCGATGGGGAGTTCAAGACCATTACCGCCCTGGCGATCTCGCCCGATGGATCGCGCGTGCTGACCGCGACCGCGGAGCAACCCAACGCGATCCTGTGGGATGCGGATACGGGCAAGGCGCTCAAGACGATTGAGGGGCATGCGGCAACCGTCGTCGCCGTTGCGTTCTCGGCCGATGGATCGATGTGCCTGACGGCGACGGGCGTCGGACCCACGCCGGCCGGTTCGGTCATCGTCCCCGGAGGGCCGGGGAACACCACGCCCGATGAGGGGCCGCCGTCGAATATCGCGCCGCCGGTTGCGCCGCCGCGAACCACGGTGCCGATGCCGCCGCGAGTGCTGGAAGAGATGCGGCGCATGGAGGAGTTGAAAAAGCTCGTGGAGGCGGAGGGCCGAGCACGCGCGCTGGCAATGGGGCCTGGGAATCAGCCGGTGCCGCCGCCCATTCCCGATCGGCCCGCGGACCCTGTTGCACCGCCCGCCCCGCCGAAGGAGATCACCGTGCAGAAGCCGGCCGAGCAGGCGCTGCGGGTCTGGGCGTGCGATGCGGCAGCGCTGGCGGCCGGGCCATTGACGCCGAAGTTGAAGATCGACCTGGCGAACTCCCCACTCTTCGCCGGGTTCGCGCCCGATGGCAAAGCCGTCTGGGCCGCCAGCCCCAATTCATTCAATGCGTGGAAGTTCCCCACCGGCGAGGCGCTCGATCTATCAAAGAATGCCGCCCCCATCGCGCCGGCCGGCCGCCTGTCAGCCGACCGCCGCATGGGCCTGCGCACGGCCATCGGCCAGGCGGTGCTGATCGAC
>JBBRTW010000103.1:0-17252 GCA_038244055.1 Tepidisphaerales bacterium
ACCTCGAATACGTCTACAACGGCCTGGTCAACGACCTGACCAAGCAGGTGGCAATCCGATTCTTCGCGTCGAGTCCGGATGAGAAGTAGTTGTTCGTTGTCAGTTGTCAGTTGTCAGTTGTTGGATGGTGGCAGTTATGATCAAGCGAATTCCCGGTTGTGTTACGGCATCGCGATGTATCGTTCTGGGCTGCATGGCCGCCCTTCTCGCCGGGTGCGCCGTTCCGGGCGCGATCGCTTATAAAGTCTTTGGCCCGCCGGCAATTCCCGCGCGCTATACACCGCCCAAGACCGAGCCGTTGGTCGTGCTGGTGGAAGATGCCCACTCGGCCGGCGCGGGCCTGCCTGAGGCGGAGGAACTTCTCCAGGCCCTCAACAGCGATCTGACCCAGCACAAAGTCGCCCCCATGGTCGATCCGCGCAAAGTCCACGATCTGCGCGATCTCAATACCCAGGCCTTCTCCAAGATGAGCATCTCCGAGATCGGCCGGCGCGTGGGCGCGAAAAAAATCATCTACGTCAACATCACCCAATGCGATTTTGTAATCCCCCCCAGCAGCGACGTGATGAAGCTCAAGCTCACCGCCAACATCAAAGTCGTCGATGCCTACTCGGCCGAGGTGATCTGGCCCAACAACATCGATGGCGAGGTGCTGCACCGCGAAGGCGATTTCCAGCGCATGACGGCCGACATGACCGCCTCCAACATCCGCCGCGAAGCCCTCAAGGAAATCGGCGAGGAAATCTCCAGGATGTTCTACGAATACAAGACCGACACCATGGGCGAAGAGAATAAGGATGTCAGGTTGCGCTAAGCGGTGTTGATTGCGTCAATCGGAGTGTCATTCTGAGGGAGCTTCAGAAGAATCTTGCCGGTATCGATTGGCCCGTGAATCGAGGCGATTGGGCCCCGCACGCATCAGCCAGATCCTTCGGTCGTCTATACTCCCTCAGGATGACGCCATCCTCAGGATGACGCCATTCTTCCGCCCTGAACCCTGAACCCTGAACCCCAAACCCTGAACCCTCTTTCATCCTTCATCCTTCATCCTTCTTTCTGCCTTCATCCTTCATCCTTCATCCTTCCCTCCCCCCTCACTCCACCCGCGCCTCGATCCATTCGCAGAGGCAGTGATACAGCAGCTTGTGCGCCTCCTGAATCCGCGCGGTGGATGAATGCGGAATCACCAGGGGAATATCGCACCACTCCTTCGCCTGCCCGCCATCGCGCCCCAGGAAGCCGACCGTCACCATGTGCTGCTCCCGCGCCGCCTTCAGGGCCCGCACCACATTCGGGCTGTTCCCGCTGGTACTCAGGGCGATGAAAATATCGCCCGGGTTCCCCAGCGCCTCCACCTGCCGGCTGAAGATCTGGTCGTATCCGAAATCGTTGGCCGCGCAGGTCACCACGCCCGGGTCGCACAGCGCGATCGCCGCCAGCCCGCGGCGGGTCTTCTGGAAGCGCACCACCAGTTCCTCGGCGAAATGGATCGCGTCGGCCGCGCTGCCCCCGTTGCCGGCCGTCAGCACCTTGCCGCGCTCGCTCCAGCATTTGAGCATGGCCGTGCCGATGCGCAGCAGCGCCGGCTCCAGGGTCGCCAGGCCGGGCAGGAGGGCCGAAAGATCCGCGATCGACTGTTGAAGGATGGATTGCATAAAGGCTTCCAGATGACCATTAGAGCAGGCGGGCCGCCCGCACCACAACGGTCATTCTTTCCGGTTCGAGGGCTCGCGCTGATAAAGGTCGAGATAGAAATAGAGCAGTTCCTTCTCGCCGACCTTGCGGGTGCGCGAATGGAGGAAATTGAATTTCTGGAACAGCCCGATGGCCGGGTCGCGCTCCATGAACGTATCCAGGGTGATCTTGATGTATCCCCGGTCCCGGCAGAACACGATCGCCTGCTCCATCAGCGCCTTACCGATGCCGCGGCGGCGATGGTCCTGCTGCACGCGCAGCCGCCGAATCTCCCCCACGCCCGCATCCGATTGCTGCACCCCAATCATCCCCACGACCTTGCCGGCCGCGCTCAGCGCCACCCAGAAATGATTGTCCGCCGAGGCCATGTACGCCCCGGCAATGTCATCGATATCCAGACCCGTATCGTTGTCCGCGATTTTGCCGCCGATCAGGCCATCGACATACAGCGCCTTGCAGGCGGCCGCATCCTCCGCGCAGAACCCGCGCACCGTGAAGGGAATGGGAGGAAGGTCGGGCATCGCTTGGCCCTATTGTACCAGCCCAAAGCGCGGTGGAAATGGGCAGTCGATGTCGGAAGTTCTCACGTTCCCTTGGGCATCGCCGGAATGATGATGAATTCCAGCCGGTCCGTTTCCGTATCGAGCAGGGCCACGCTCTTCTCGGTGGCGCGAAACAGCGCCCCCGGATTGATGATCCGCGTTTTGCCCACGCGGGTATCGCGGCGGATGTGGGTGTGGCCGTGGAAGAGGTAATCGTACTTCCGCGATTCCAGCGCCTGCACCAGGCGGGTTGAATCATCCCCATGCACCACCGCGATCGCCTTGCCCCCCAGTTCCAGATCCGCGAATGAGCCATGACACGCCACCCCCACCGAATCCGCATAGCGCTGCAACCCACCCCGGTCCCAGTCGCAGTTTCCAAACACGAACGCGCTGGGCAGCCCCACCAGATGATCCAGCATCTCCGGCGAACAGACATCCCCGCAATGAATGAAGAACCCCGCGCCCCGAGCCTGCAAAGTCGCCACGCCTCGGGCCATCATCTCCGAGCGGTCGTGCGTGTCGCTGAGCAGGCCGATGAGCATGGAGTAGGAGAGTAACTTGCGGGGGGGCATTGTCCATCGTTGAAGGTTGAATAGCGGAGCGCGAACTTCCAACGCGGAAGTTAGAAGTTAGAAGCGAGAAGAGGAAAGGGTTCAGGGTTCAGAGGGCGTCGTCGGTGCAAATCGCGACTTCGTTTCTGCCTACCGCCTACCTCTCGCTCACCCTTTGCGATGACGCGCGCGAACGTTATCCACGCTCAGTATCAACATCACGTTTGAAAGCGGTGACGAGAAGTGAAATTCAAAAGGCCCCCCCGTCCCTGTCTTTACCACCATGGCGATCTATAATGGGTGCGTCATGTCATCCCCGCGCGAATCCAGAATGCTCGATTATGCGGCCGCACCGCGCGGCTTGCGGGCGATTCGCTGGCGGCGGTTTATCGTTCCAATGCTCATCCTCGCGGCGGTGGGGATCGCGAGCACCCGCATCCCGCGCATCCTGCGCTATTTCAAGGCCGTCGCCGATGAACGCTCGGCCGCGGCGGCTTGCTTGAATTATTCCCTCCCCGCCAGCGAGGTGGTTTTCGATGAGTCCGTGAAGCGGGAAAGTGTCGGATTCTACCCCGCCGGGCAGCCTGATTCGCAGAAGATAGTCTATCGATCCTCGCGGGTCGGCCCCGCCACGCCAACACCTCAAAGCGGAGAAGAATGGTTCCTGCTGCGGATTCCATGGAGTTGGGAGGCCATGCTCGATGCCAGGCAGCACCAGTACGACGACGGCGATCGATGCAAGAGCGGGTTGAGGCCCACAAGGCCCATCGTTGATGAAGCAGGAGTGCGTTCCTATGCCGGGCGTGGCCACGTTCTGCTGTTTATGCACGAGCGCCGGACACCGGCCGGAGGCAGGCGACTAGTCACGCTATTCTTCGCGGCACCCGCGTTCATCTGCAACCTGCCACGCCCTTTCAGCGCCCATGTCTCCAAGGTGGACTCCGATGGCAGATTCGGCCGCAACGAACCTGGCTGGTACGGCCAGCTCGCCTGCACCGGCTTCGCCCCGCCCCCCGACAAGCTCATCTGCCTCTACGCCGGGCAGCCCGATCCCGTGGATGCCAGCCGGTTCACCATCGCGGTCAAAATCGGCGATGCGGATGCGATCATCGATGGAAAGCTGGGCGATGATGACAGCATCGCATTGAGCCTCCGCGCAGGGCAATAAGGCGCGGGCCTCTTACAACTTTGATCATCACCGGTAAGCCCAGGCCGTACGAAAATGCACTGAACCATCAGCCCTGTTTCTTAGCGAGGCTGAACACACCCGTATACCGCGCACTGGTATAGAACCCGACGAACTGCTCGGCCGTCGCCCGGCCGACACAATCGAAAACCCCGCCGTTCTCCGCGCCCAGATCGGTCGATCCCTTGAAGAGAATGGCCGACCCCGCCCCCGCTCCCACCCGCCGGCCCTGCAGGAGCAGGACGAATTTATACGCCCCGCCGGAGTCCCCCTCGAACGTCGCCTGCCATCCCCCATCGCACGGCTTGACGATGCACACGATCTCCTTTCGCCCCGGCCCGCGCTCGGTGGACGCCTTGGCCGCCCCGCTCGGCTCCCATTCACCAACCCAGACGCCCTCGACGTGCGGCCCCCCCTTCGCGCGCGCCCGCCCGTTCGCCACCGCCTTCGCGCCCGCCGCGCCGGTCTTGGCCGCACCCCTCGCCCCCGCTCCCGGCTTCTCACATTCTCCGCTCAGTTCCACCCGGCAAGACCCAAAATCAAACGCCGGCGCTGAATCCCCCACCGGCGGCCGAAACAACCCCGCCGTCAACGAATACTCGATATGCCGCCCCCGCCGCTGCGACTGCACCAACCCGGCCTGCCGCAGATATTGCAGGTGATGCGAAGTGTTGGCCATCGAAAACCCGATCGCCCGCCCCACCTCCCCCACCGTGTTCGGTCCCCGCTCCAGGCACTGAATGATCCGCAGCCGCGCCGGCTCGGCCAGCGCCGCCAAAAGCCGCGAACTTCGCTTGGAATCCAGCCGATCCCGCATCCGCGCAACCGGCCGATTCCCCACCGAGCGGTCCACTTCACCCGCTTTAGCCGTTCGCGTTGCCATGCGCGCCAAGATACCCGAGCCCAGACAGACCATCAACCGGCCTCCTCGCGCGAGCTTGCTTGGCGCAATCTCATTGTCTTCCCCACCCCCACCAGCCCCATCCACCCCCGGCTCGTCAGAACCCCAATCGCCAGAATCAGGCCCCCCTGCACCGCCTGGGCGGCCGATGAATGCACCTGCAAATCCGATCGCTCTAGCGACTGAAATGCCGTGCTCAGGAACCCGAAAAATACAGCCGACACAACTACGCCCAGCGGTGACAGCCTTCCGAGCAGCGCCACCGCGATCGCCGTGAACCCGACGCCGTTTGTCCCCAGATCCGGATGCAGCGAATGATCCCCCTGCGCGGCGCTGGCTATGGTCACCATTCCCGCCATCCCCGCCAGGGCCCCCGACATCCCAAGCCCGGCCAGCCGCACACGGCCCACATTCATCCCCGCGAACCGCGCGGCCTCCTCATTCTGCCCCACCACCCGCATCCGAAATCCCAGCGAGGTCCGCCTCAGCAAAAACGCCACGCCCATCGCCGCCACCAGCGCCAGCCAGACCGGCGGATAAAGCCTGCCCGTGAACCGCGCCATCCACCAGGGCATCCCCCAGCCCCATCCCGGAAATGCGCCGATTTCTCCGGATTCCGGCAGCAGCGCCGCATCCGGCAACTCATCGCTCTGCGGGTCCCGCGGCGCTCCATCGGGAGAGAACGACCGCATCGGCCCCTGCAACAAATATCGCAGCACTTCCAGCATGATAAAATTCAACAGCAACGTGCTCAGCACCACCGGCACCTTCCTCCACCGCTCCAGCCCCGCCGCGATCACCCCCAGCCCCGCCCCCGCCAGCATCGCCGCAATCAGCATCATCGGAATCGTCCCCCAAACCGGCCATTTCCAATGCAGCCCCACCACCGTCCCGGCCACCGCCCCCGCGATGTACTGGCCCTGCCCCCCGATATTCAAGACGTTCGCCCGAAACGCCACCGCGATCGCCAGCCCCGCCAGCAGCAGCGGCGTCGTCCTCTGCAATGTCAGCTCCCAGTTCCGATAACCTTCTTTCGCATTGCCCGGCCGAGGCCGAATCACCTTCTCATACACCGTCTCCATCACCAGCCCCACCTTCTCCCCATAGGTATACGGCCGGTCCCGCTCCACCGTCTGGCCATCCACATCCACCAACTCATGCCGGGTCGCCGGCAATAGCCCCAGCCCCAGCACGGTCAGCGCCAGGCAGACCACAACCGAAATCAGCGGCGGCAGGAAACGGGACATGCCGGGAGAATACAGCAAGGCAGCGCGTGTGGGGTATAGGGCCCTCACCCCCCCAGACTGCAAACTTTGCAGTATATAATCCACCCCCTCCCCTCCGGGTTACGCTGCCCTGTCGGGAAGAAGATCCCCGTTCTTTTCCCGGCCAGTGATGCCCATGAACCTCAAAAACAAGTTCGTCCTCTGGAGCATGATCCTCCTCGCCGGTGTGCTGGGGCTGGGTGCGGTCTCCATCTGGAACATCTCCATCCTCTGGCGATCGGCGCGCTCCTCATCGGCCGAGTACGATGCGATGGACCGCGCCGATGCCGCCGCCTCGCAGGCGTGGTGGCTGCGCGACAACCTGCTCAAGGTGGACGGCCTGACCTACAGCGGCGAATCGAATTTCGCGCCGATTCGAACCGAATTGCAGGAGATCATCCGCGAACTGAAACTGGCCGCCAACCTCGACGATGGCGATGGCGCTGCCGAACTCACGCTCGGCCAGGCCGCCGCCGACCACCTCCAGTCGGCCCTGCAACATGCCTCCCCCGACCCGGCCAGCGGCGCTAAACCCGATCTCAAAGGCGCGGCCGCCGAACTCGACAAAGCCCATCAATCCCTCGCGGCCATTTCAAAAATGGTGCCCGCCTCCGCCCGCCGGCATATCGCCGGCGCGGGCGATCGACTGGCCAGCCGCCTGGCCTGGTCCTGCCTCTGGCTTTTCATCATCCTCATCCTCTCCGGCTTCATTCACTTCAAGCAGTATCGGGCGCTGGTCAAGCCGCTGCTGTGGTTGCGAAACGACATGCGCCTCAGCGCGGCCGAGGAATATCGTAGTCTCGTGCGCCCGCGCGGCGATAAGGAATTCAAGGAAGTCGCCGGGTTTTTCAATGGTTTGGCGGCCGATCTGGCCGCTCTCTACCGCGGCCTCGAAGAAAAAGTCATCGCCCGCAGCCGCGAGTTGGTGCGCTCCGAGCGCCTGGCCAGTGTCGGCTTCCTTGCGGCCGGCGTCGCCCATGAAATTAACAACCCGCTCAGCGTGATTTCCGGATATGCGGAACTGGCGGGCAAAAGTTTGCGTAGAGTGCTCCTGGGATCAGGCGGCGCTGATTCCGAAGGCCCGGATGTCGAAGGCGATGCCCAGGCCGAGGCGGAGGCATTGTCCAGCGCATTGGAAGCACAGGAAATCATTCGCGATGAGGCCTTCCGCTGCAAGGAGATCACCAGCCGGCTCCTGTCTTTGGCCCGCAGCGGCGGCGATGGCCGGCAGGCGCTCTGCATGGATGAAGTCGCCCGGCAGGTGACGGTACTCACCAAAGGCCTGAGGAACTACCGCGATCGCCGGGTGATTCTCGATTTCAAACCGTCGGATCATCTTGAAGTCATCGCCAATCCCACGGAAATGAAGCAGGTCTTTCTCAATCTCGCCGTCAATGCGCTCGAAGCCGTCCCGGCCGAGCGCGGTGAAGTGCGCATCGGCGGCCGGCGCAGTGGCGAATGGATCGAGCTTTTCGTCGAAGACAACGGCAAAGGCATGTCCCCCGAAACCCTGGCCAATATCTTCGAGCCCTTCTTCACCGCCAAGCGCGGCGCGGGCGAGCCCGGCACGGGCCTCGGGCTCTCCATCACCCACGCCATCATCAACAGCCACGGCGGCGGAATCCGCGCTGAGAGCAAAGGCCCCGGGCGCGGCAGCCGGTTCACCGTAACGCTCCCGGCCGGCACCAAAGCCCTGGCGGCGAAATAAATCCCTTAATAATTTTGGAATCGCATGTCGAGGTCCGAAAGTTCCAGTTGGAGAATCAGGAAGGTCAGATGATGGAGTCGAATCCGATAACAGCGGCAGTTTCCACGGGTCGACAGGTTCTTGTCGTCGAGGATGAACCGCGCCTCCGCAACATGCTCAACCAGGCCCTGCGCGAGATGGGTTTTGAGGCGACACTCGCTCCGACCGCCGAGGCGGCCGGGCGCGCCCTGGCCCAGAAAACATTCGACATCATGATGCTGGACCTGAACCTCCCCGGCATGGGCGGGATCGACTTTCTGGAGTCCGTGCGCAAGCAGCATAAGGATATTCAGGTGATCATATTGACGGGGTTCGGCGACCTGGAGGCCGCGAAAAAAGCGATCCATCTGGACGTGGTTGAGTTTCTCACCAAGCCCTGCGCCCTGGGGAATCTGGAGATCGCCCTGGACCGCGCCCGCAAGCGCCGCCGCGGGCAGATCATCAATGAAGGAGCGCCGGAGGTGTCAATGCAGTTCGAATCAGCCCCCCGCCCCCGCCGCGCAGTCGCGGTGGCCGCCGAGGAAGCGTCGTCCGATGAAGGAACCTCCGGCGCATCGCTGGAAGAGCTCGAACAGAAGCACATCCTCAGCGTACTGGAGAAGCACGAAGGCAACCGCGCCGCCACCGCCGCCGAACTCGGAATCAGCCTGCGGAAGTTGTACTACCGCCTGGGTGAGTACCAGAAGAAAGGACTGATCCAGTGATTGCTCTAATGAACGCTTCATACTCGGCCGGGAGAATTCGATGATGTTGCGACAAGTCGCAGCCATCATCACGGGAGCATCAGTTTGATCGGAAAGTTGGAACAATTTCGAAGTGAAGTCCAGCCGCAACAGAGGCGGGCTGGAAAGCCCGCACCACAATCGCGCAGCGCCTTCACGCTGGTCGAGCTTCTCGTGGTGATTGGTATCATCGCCCTGCTCCTCTCGCTCCTGATGCCTTCCATCGCCAAGGCCCGCGAGCAGGCCAATCGCGTCAAATGCGCCAGCAATCTCCGCCAGATGGGCCTGGCCATGGTCATGTACAGCGATGCCGGGCACGACCGAAGCTTTCCGCGCACGGTTTACGATCCCACCAAAAAGCAGATGCTGCTCGATAACGCCGGCTATGGAGTGGTCGACAGCTTCGGCAAGTCCGGCTACGTCGGCGAGAACAACGTCCCCGCCAGCCTCTTCCTCCTGATCAAGGTGCAGGATCTCTCTCCCGCAGTGTTCATCTGCCCTTCGTCCAATGGTACGCCCGGTTACGCCAACAGCGATCCCAAACTCTCCAGCAACTGGGAGAAAATCCCCGATAATCTCAGCTATTCCCTGGCCTGCCCCTTCCCCAGCGCCGCCGCGACGCAGGCCGGTTTTACCTGGAAGAACAAGATCAATGCCGAGTTCGCCCTCGCGGCCGACATCAACCCCGGCACCCGCGGCGGCGGCAGCCCGCCCAACAATTCCATCGGCCCCGCCCACGATGCCTCCCCCGCCCTGATGGCCGCCGCCAACTCCAACAACCACCGCAACAAGGGCCAGAACGTCCTCTATGCCGATGGTCACGTCGAGTTCCAGCCCACCCCCTACTGCGGCATGTTCCGCAATGCCGGCTTCCGCGACAACATCTACACCGCCGGCGCTGGCGATGGTGGAACGACCGATGACACATCCTTGCCGGTTGATGAGCGCGATTCCGTGATGATGCCCACCGATGATCCAGGCGGAAAATAAGGCGGAAAAGAGGGGTAATACATGCCATTACTGTCAGGCGCGCCACAACCGTTTTTGGGTGCCTTTTTGGGGTGCCATGCTTAGATCCGCCGCCAATGGATTCCCTCGCGGCCAGATGTGCATCGGCGGGGATAAGCATGCGCGTGTGCCGCGCCGCTCGTGCTTAGACCCGCCGCCAATGGATCCCCCTCGCGGCCAGATGTGCATCGGCGGGGATAAGCATGCGCGCGTGCCACGTTGTTCGCGAACCGCGCTGTCTTCCGCGCCAACATGCTTATCCCCGCGGATCGACCAATCTTCGCGAGATTAAGCCTCTGGTCGCGGGTCTAAGCATGGCACCCATTTCCATCCGTCCCATCGTTCCGCCGCCCAAATGCCTGCCGCTCAACGCATCACCCCCTCGTCGAAATTCTCCCCCCCCCTGCAATCTTTGCACTCATCCAATTGAAACGCCGGCGATCGCTACTTTGGGACTCATGTGCCTCGCCTGACCCCGTTTCATCCAATCGCAGGCCGGATGCCTGCACAGAAGGAGATCATCATGATCTTTTCCACATTTCGTAAGTCCCTCCGCCGCGCTTCCAAGACGACCGCCCAGCCGCGCGAACTCGCCCGCCCCGAGCTTTCCCGACGCATGGTCTCTCGCGCGGTGTCCACCGCCATCGAGAACCTCGAAGACCGCACCCACCTGAGCTTCTCCGCCCCCGTCAGCTACCCAGCCGGCACAGCCCCCGTCGCCATGATCTCCGGCGATTTCAATAACGATGGCCGGCTCGATACCCTCACCACCAACTCCGCCCCCGCCAGTGTCACCGTCCTTTTGGGCAATGGCGATGGCACCTTCGCCGCGCCCCTGAATACCTCCCTCGGCCTGAATATCCCCGGCTCGCGCTACACCGGCTCGCAGGCCGGCACGGTTGCGGTTGGTGATTTCAACGCCGATGGCCGGCTCGATGTCAGCGTCATCTCCGCCAATAACGCGGTGACCCTCCTGGGCAATGGCGATGGCACCTTCGCCGCGCCGCTCTCAACTTACATCGGCAGCAGCCCCTCTCGCCTCTCGACCGGCGATGTCAATGGCGACGGCAAGGCCGATCTCCTGGTCGCCAACACCGCCGGCACCGTGAGCGTTTCGCTGAGCAACGGCGATGGCACTTTCGCGGCCGAGGTGGATTACGCCGCCGGCCCCGCTGCCCAGGATGTCAAGGCGGCCGATCTCAACCACGATGGCAAGCTCGACCTGACCGTCGCCAACGCCGTCAGCGCCGGCTCCATCAGCACATTGATGGGCAATGGCGATGGCACCTTCCAGCCCTACAAGAGCTACTCCGCCTTCTCCGCCCCCTACCGCATGAACGTCGCCGACTACAACGGCGATGGCAACATGGATGTCGGCGTCGCCAACTCCTACACCTCGAGCTGCGTCACCATCCTCCTGGGCAACCCCGATGGCACGTTCCAGCCTTACCACAGCTACGACACCGGCTCGCAGCCGTGGGAACTCGAATCCAAGGATGTCGATGGCGACGGCAAGCCCGACCTGATCGACTCCAACGGCTTCTCCTACCAGGTCGAACTGAACAACGGCGATGGCACCTTCACCGCCCAGCCCTCGATCGCGGGCGCGGGATGGGTCTTCGCGGCCGGCGATTTCAATGGCGATGGCACCGCCGACATCGCCGGCGCCAGCGGCTCCAATATCGGCGTGCTGATCAACACCAGCAGCGCGATCACCCACATCTCCACCGCCGTCGGCTTCCAGGTCAGCGCCCCATCCGCCACCACCGCCGGCGCAGCCCTCCCCCTGACCCTCAGCGCCGTCGACGCCAATGGCAATGTCGTCAGCGACTTCACCGGCAACGTCCATCTCACCACCACCGACCCGCGCATGTCCGGCCTGACCTTCACCTTCACCGCCGCCGATGCGGGCACGCACACCTTCGCCAGCGGCGTCTCCCTCTACACCGCCGGCAGCCAGACGATCTCCATCGCCGGCCCCGCCGCGCTGGCCGGCAGCGCCAGCATCAACGTCAACTCCGCCGCCGCCAGCCGGTTTGTCATCACGGCTGATGCCACTGCCGTCGCCGGCTCGCCCGCTTCCTTCACCATCACCGCCCAGGATGCCTACGGCAATCTCGCGGCCGACTACACCGGCACCATCCACTTCACCAGCAACGATCCCCAGGCCAGTCTCCCCGCCGACTACACCTTCAGCGCCGCCGATGCGGGCATCGCCACCTTCTCCACCACACTCAAGACCGCCGGCAACCGCACCATCACCGCCATCGATACCACCAACGGCATGACCCGCGGCGTCTCCTCCGCGATCAATGTCACTCCAAGCGCCGCCACGACACTCGGCCTGGTCGGCGGCGGCGGCCATATCGGTTCACCCCACATCGTCACCATCACCGCCTTCGATATCTACGGCAACATCGCCACCGGCTACAACGGCCTGGTGCACCTCACCGGCTCCGACTCCCTCATCCAGCTCCCGGCCGACGGCGCGATGATCAACGGCATCGGCAGCTTCATCGTCACCCCCATGACCCTCGGCGCGCAAACCCTCACCGCCAGCAGCGCCGCGATGACCGGTACCGAAACCATCACCGGCACACCGGGCGATGCCTCGCGATTTGTCGTCTCCACCGTCTCCGGCGGCGTCGCCGGTTCCACCCGGACCGTCACCATCACCGCCTACGATTCCTTCGGCAATGTCGCCGTCGACTACGCCGGCACCGTTTACTTCTCCTCCAGCGACCTCCAAGCCAGCCTCCCCTACTACACCTTCACCGCCGCCGACATCGGCACCCACACCTTCAGCCTCATCCTCCGCACCGCCGGCAGCCAGTCGATCACCGTCTGCGATCTCTACAACCCGGCCATCACCACCACGCAGACCGGAATCCTCGTGACCGCCGCCTCCGCAACCACGATGACTGTTACCGCGCTGCACGGCACCGTCGCCGGCGTTTCGCAAAACGTCACCGTGACCGCACGCGATGCCTTCGGCAATATCGCCACCGACTATCGCGGCACCATCGCCATGGCCAGCAGCGATCTCCTCGCCAACATCCCCGCCACTTACACCTTCACCGCCGCCGATGCCGGCACGCATGTCTTCGCGATCGCGCTCAAGAGCGCGGGCGGGCAGACCTTCACCGCACAGGACACCACCACCGCCCTGATGAACTACTCCCAGCGCGATATCCAGGTCAGCGCCGCCGCCATGGCCGGCTTCGCCCTCCGCGCCCCCTCCAACGCTACCGCCGGCGTTGCCTTCAGCTTCACCGTCTCGGCCGTCGATGCCTTCGGAAATGTCGTCAGCGGCTACACCGGCAAGATCCACTTCAGCGGCCCCTCCGGCATCCCCGCCGACTACACCTTCACCGCCGCCGACTCCGGCGTCCACACCTTCCTCCTGACCATCAGCGCCACCGGCACGCAGACCATCGGCGTGCAGGACACGGTCACCGGATCGTGGAAGGCCCAAATCAGTGTCGCCATCAAAACCGGCTCGACCAGCACCGGCGGCGGCGGCGGAACAGCCACCGGCGGCGGCGGCACCGGCGGCGGGAAGAAAGTGCCGTGAGCCGGCGCACCCGATTGATTCGGTTGATCAGATGAAAACGTAAAACATAAAGACATAAAGCATGGAGAAATCAGGATGCCCGGGTAACCCCCCGGGCATTCTTTTATTGAATTGATCGTAATGAGAGGCTCAAAAAGTCGGTAAATGGTGAACGCACGTTGCGCAAATTACATTTCTACTCTTCTCGGGTCTTCTTCGCGCCCTTCGTGTTTTTCGTGGTTCATCTGAATTATTCGGGTTAGCATGGTGCCCCCGTTGACACGCCGGTGTGGCACCCAGAATCGGCGACTACGCCCGCAGCGACTCCATCACCACGTTGAACGCCACTTCCGCCAGCATCCCAAAGCGCGGGTCCCGGCCGAGTTTGGCGCGGGAGGCGGCGGGGGAATTGATGCCGCAGAGGAAGCGGGCCAACTGGCGGGGGGTGGCGAGGGCGGCGTTTTGCTCGGCTTTGAGACGGGCGATGGATTTGAATTCCTCATCGGTGATGTCGCGCGCCTCGATTTCGGCGAGTTTGCCGGCGCGCTGGCCGAGGCAGATATCGCAATGCCCGCAATCGCCTTCCAGCGGCTCGCCGAAATAATCCAGCAGGGCTTTGGTGCGGCACCCCTCATGCCCCGCGAACTGCACCACCCGCGCGACGCGCTGGATATCGCGGAGTTCGCGCTGGCTGAACTGGGCGGCGAGGCGCTTGGTCAATTCACGAAGCTCGACGATGCCCGAATCGGCGGGGATCGACTCGCCATCGGCCGCCAGGCGCACTTCCTTGAGCCGCCGATATCCCAGGCGCGCCTCGGCCACTTCAAGCGTCAGATCCCCCTGTTCCTCCAGATAGTTCAGCGCGGCGATGATCCGGCCGCGATCAGCGCCGGTGGCATTCATCACCTTTTGGAGATCGAGCGTCCACCAGATCTTCGCCCGCTCCGCGCATTTGAACATGCCGCGGATGAATTCCCGCCGCTCGCCTTCGAAGCGGGCCAGCATCTCGGCCGAGGTTCGCAGGGGCTTGAATTTGTAGGTGCCGTAGAACGGTCCGGTGGAGGCGATCACCCCTTCGAGCTCCAGATAGGTGAGCACGGTCTCGACCACGAGCGGGCGGATATCGAATGTTCCGGAGAGATCGTAAACCGAAATGTCGAATGTGCCGCCGGCCGCGTGGGATGCACCCGGGCCGCCGCCGCACAAGACCTCGGCCAGCATGCCGCCCAGCGATCGCGCGGTGGGGGTGTCGCCGTAGGTGAAATTCTCCAGGGCAACACGATCGGCCATGAAGGCCAGCAACTCGCAAGTCGATTCCCCGCCGTCGCGCCCGGCCCGGCCGATCTCCTGGGCGTAGTTCTCCAGCGTCTTGGGGAGGTTGTAATGGTAGACGTAGCGGATGTCGGATTTGTCGATCCCCATTCCGAAGGCGATGGTGGCGCAGACGATCGCGGTGGCCGAGGACATGAACCAATCCTGCACGATATGGCGCGCCTCGCCATCGAGCCCGGCATGGTAGGCGCGGGCGGGAAGGCCCTGATGGGAGAGAAACGCGGCCACCTGCTCGGCGGTTTTCTGGAGCGTGACGTAGACGATGGTCGGCCCGGGCGGGCGGGAGCGGATGCGCTCCAGAAGCAATGCCAGACGCATGTCCGACCCGGCCGCCTTGCGCCAGGGAATCACCCGCGCCGGCCGGCCCGCGCCGAATCCTTCATCCCCATCAGCGGCATAGGCGGCAACCGCTGCCGGCGCACCTCCACCGACCGCGCCACCATCCGCGCCATCGCCCGAGCGCGGCGCGCTTGCCCCCGCCCCGACCGTCTCCGCGCTGCCCGCTTCCGCGCTGACTGCATCCTCGCCGCCCGCAGCGCCATCCCGGCCGCGCGTGACTGCCGCCTTGCCATACTCCTCCCCCGCGCCCGTCACCCGCAGGATGAGGTTCTTGCGATGGAACTCGGTCTTGATGACATCCCCCTCTTCGATCGCGAAGGCCCGCGCGATATCCCGCGCGACATCCGGCGTGGCCGTCGCCGTCAGGGCCAGAACCCGGCCGACGCCGAGCTCCTTCGCCAGGCCCGCCAGTTTCATGTAATCCGGCCGAAAATTATGCCCCCATTCGCTGATGCAGTGCGCCTCATCCACCGCCACCATGGACAGGCGAATGCGCTTGAGGGTCTGGAGGAAGCGCTCGCTGGCGAGGCGCTCGGGGGCGACGTAGAGCATCTTCAAGCGCCCGCCGCGCAGTTCATCCATCACGCCTTTGAGCTCTTCGAACGTCAAAGTTGAATCCAGCCGCGCCGCCGCCACGCCCTTGGCCTTCAGGAAATCGATCTGATCCTTCATCAGGGCGATCAGGGGCGAGATGACCAGCGTCACGCCATCGAGAAGCAGCGCGGGGAGCTGGTAGCAGAGGGATTTGCCGGCGCCGGTGGGGAAGATGGACAGGACGGATCGGCCGGCCATTAGGCGCGAAACCACGGCCTCCTGACCCGCGCGGAATTGATCGAAGCCGAAGACCTCGCGCAGCGCCGCGCGGGCGGAATCGAGCGTGGGGCTTTGCTGCGAGTCGATCACGGGTGAAAAGTAGGGCGGCGGCTCAGAGGATGTCAACTGGAGGAGATTCTCGCGCCAACCGGCCCCGAACGCCCTTATGTTTTATGTCTTTATGTTTTCCTACTGACTACTGTCTACTGACTACTGACTACTGTCTACTGACTACTCCCTACAACACCCCGCTCTCCGGCGCCACGATCTCCGTGGTGATCCAGTCCGGCTGCCGCGCGATCACCCACGCATCCCCCGCGCTCACGGAGTCGGGCATCCCCAGGTAGAGCGTATACGCATCAGCGCTGCCCACCGAAGTCGGGGCGATTCCATTGATCGTGATCGAATCATCCGGCCCGCTGCCCGAGAGCTCGATCGGCTGATCGAAGGTCAGGTTCACCGTGTTGTTGGTGCCGGGATTCAGCCGCACGGTGGCAGCCCCCGCCGCCACGGTGAGGGCTCCGAAGCTTTCCGTGTTCAGCGTTGCCCCGCCGGAGGAGAAGCCGTCGTACTGCAGCGTGCCTGCCGCCGTCTGCGCGCTCGTCCAGCCGGTGTTGATCGCGGTGTCAGCACCGAATGTAACAGCGCCGCCCGTCTTGATGATGGACGTCGCTCCGCCGGCCGTGGCCTTGAGCTTGAGCGTGCCGCCGTAAATCGTCGTCGGGCCGGAGTAGAGATTGTTCTGGTTTGAAAACACCCAGGTGCCGGTGCCGATCTTGCTGACGCTGAGTGTGGAGCTGTCGGGAATCTGCGAAGTGATCTCGTTGTTGAGCTGCACCTGGACACCATTCTGGTAGTTCGCCCCGCCGAGATAGAGGATTTTGCTGCCCGCGACCGAGGTGATCGCCCCGGAGAGCACCACCGCCGTGGGCGCCGTGCCGGACTGGTTGGCGAAGATGACGTCGTTCACCGTCGTCGTATTGATCTGAATGGCATTGCCCACCGTCTCCCCAGCGCCGGTGCCGATGGCACCGAGGAAGTTGAGACTGCCGCTGGTGCCGGTGCCATTGCCGATCAGAATCTGGCCCGAGGGCAGCGCCCCCACGGTGTGAATGGCGAGCGTGCCATTGTTGATTGTCGTGGTCCCCGTCGCCGTGGACGCGACGCCATTGAGTGTGAGGGTGCCGAGGTTGTCCTTGATGAGGCTGATCGCGCCACCGCCGCCGGGCTGGAGGATCTCCCCAGTGAGGAGCGAGTCGCCGTTGCCATTGAAGATTAGGTTGCGCGCGGTCCCTTCCGCACGCCGGGCGATGTTGCCATTGATCGTCAGCAGGCCGTTGCTGCTGTTTTGGAGCGTGGCGGGGTTGCCGTTGACCCAATCAATGGTGCCGCCGAAGCCGTTCAACACCGCCCCGTAGCCATCCCGTCCGGTCAGGACAAAGGTCGAGTTGGCATCCAACTGCAGGTTGCCGAAGGTGACATTCTGGCTGACGAGCGAACTCCCGAGGGCGTGGTCCACAAAGATGCCACCGCCATTGCCGCGCTTGCGGACATTGATGGAACTATAATCGAGGACCGCCGTGTGGACTTCGAGC